>NZ_CAUGRZ010000005.1:0-167428 GCF_959602185.1 uncultured Olsenella sp. | reverse complement strand
TCCCGCTCTCCAAGTACACCGAGTTTCAATCCACGCGCCCCGTGCGGGGCGCGACGACGGCACCCTGAGGCACACGGGCGGCGAGGGCCAGTTTCAATCCACGCGCCCCGTGCGGGGCGCGACGGGACGCCCTGGGAGGCCCACCTCTTGGCGATGGAGTTTCAATCCACGCGCCCCGTGCGGGGCGCGACCGCTTCCAGAGCGCGAGGTGCCACGAGAGGTCCTGGTTTCAATCCACGCGCCCCGTGCGGGGCGCGACTGTCAATTCATGCGCAGCCATGAATTATCTGTAAGCTTACATTCCATTCTCAAGGAACGCCACCCATAAGCTGCATTGTCAAAACAATCAATCATGCACACTGAGGACAGAAATGGCGCGAACCTCCCAGAGCTACTCCGGCACTACAGGTTCGCGCAGGCTATCGGATGGCTATATGCATAAAACCCCTTCGGGGTTGTACGTTTCCTTGGCACCAAGATGCTCCACGCGGCTTTCCCAGCGTTTGCCAAGGTTATAGAACCGCAAGCTATCCCTCTCCTTGTCGATTAGCCCAAATAGCTCGTGCTTCATGCTCTCGTATTGCGCAGGGTCCACGAGGCACTCAAAGACGGAATACTGCACCCTCTGCCCATATTGCGTACATACCTTTGCCACCCGGCGCAGCCGCGCAGAACCACCCGCATCGCTACTCGCCACGTCATACGTCACGAGAACATACATCGCTACCTCCAGAGAAAGGCCGGGTAGTCATCAAGATCACCACGCAAGAAGCGCGCAAACAATTGTGCTTGCACGAACGGTACAAGACCAAGGGGCATCTTTTCTTTCAAGAACGGGTGGACAATCTGTTCCTGCTTCCTTTGTTGCCACCAGCCAATCACTTTCTTCCGAGCTCCATCTCGCAGGAGAAATCCTTGAGAGGATCCCTGGAAGTCACTCTCCGACAGCTGCCTTCTGTTGAAGAGAGAAAATACGAAACGGTCAACGATGGGCGATCGAAGCTCCTCGATGAGGTCGAGCGCAAGGCTTGCCCGACCTGGCCGACACGCATGCAGATACCCCATTTGTGGATCCAGCCCAACAGACTCGCAGGCAGAAATGAGTTCCCTGGCCAGCAGCGTGTAAAGAAATGAGAGAAGGGCATTGACCGGATCTTCCGGAGGACGCTTAGTGCGACCCAGGAAGTCCATGTCCTTGTTACGCAGCGCCCCTCCCAGCACCGAGAAGTAAGCGTGGGCGGCATTTCCCTCCACGCCCCTCAGCTCATCAAGGCTATTGCAAAGCGCGACATTCCTCTTGCTCTCCGCCAACTCATCGATGACCGCAGGGGCGTTCCCCTCCTTCATGTCGGGGTAGTCCCTCAAATAGTGCTGCAGGACGAGCCTCCCGTTATGCACCTTAGCCGTAACAAACCGCCTTGCCACATCGAGACAGGCGCCCTCGTCCATCGAACGGCGGTACTGTTCGCGTCGCAAGAGGATATTTCCCGACGTAGGACCACACACGCGAGCCTGGAAACGCCCGGTCTCGTCAAGAATGACAACTGTTACGCCATGCAGAGCACATGCGCCAAGAACCGAGGTGCTGCATCCCACGTGACCAAACAGCACCACCCCGTCCAACAGATGAAATGGCACGCTCATCGCTTTCTCATCACCAAGATACACTGCCAGCGCGTCATCTTTCTTGCGGAGATAGGCATCGGGATTTGTGAGATAGAGGGTATTAAGAAGCCTCTTCATACCAATGCCTCCTCGCCGTTTTGTGCCCAGTAGTCATGCACGGTCAAGCTACCAACCTCAGGCAAACACTCATTTACGAGCGAGCAACGTCTGCACCTCGTCCCCATTTCAGCGCGAGGAGTAATAGACGACGAGAAGAGCTCATGCATGCGAGCGGCAAGGGTCTCCACCCTATCGCGAAGCTCTTGCGTAATGTCAACTCTTTCCCGTCTCCGCGTTTCGCCGTAGAAAAGGGTACCTTCCGCTATGGAAACGCCAAGCATCTCCTCGAGGCAGAGTGCCTGTGCTGTCACCTGCACGCAATCCCAGTCTTCCACCTTTGGCCTACCGACTTTGTACTCAACGGGACGCACGAGGAGGCCTGCGTCACCAGTGCTACGCTCGACGATGTCGGCGATACCGTAAATGCCCAACCTTCGGTTAACGAGGCGGACGCCGCGCTCAGCCTTTATGTCGTCCGAACAGGAATATCCTGCGGCGTCCACTCGCTCATGAAAGTAATCACCGCGCAACGTATCTGCGCTGTCCTCCCAAATCTGTTCCAGGTGGATGAGTGCCCACTGGCGTTCGCAGAAGGCGAGGTGTTGAAGGCCCGAAAGAGCCAGCAGCTCGTCATCCTGGTATATATCGCTAGGAGATCTCATCATCTCTCCCGAGCTTCCCTACTCCTGGGGCGGGATGTAGTCGAAGCTTCTCACCGTCACACCTGCTGGCAGGTTACCCTCATCGACCGAAATCATGTAATCGGAGAAGTGACGCCCCGGACGCGAGGGGTTCGCATCCGCCCTCTCTGCCTTCACGAGATCGAACAGTCGGTGCGCAGGGGCATTTCCGAGCCTGCTCTCGTGCCTGAACACGATCAGCCTTCGGGAGGTCATGAGTCCGCGAGACGAGCTACGGTCGTTCTCGAACATATTCATGAGAGCTTCCCAGAGGAGGTTCAGGTCATCGTCGGAGAACCCGCTCTTCTCCGCGAGGGAAGCCGAGACAAAGCCCTCGAGACGATACAGGCCATAGGGCACGTACTCTTTGCGTCCCATAGTCTTTCCCTTGTCGGCATCCTTTGAATTGGTAACTGCCATGCGAGTGATGCTCATCTCGGCAGGCATGATGGGTTCGACGGATCGGGAGAAGCAAAGCTGCACGGGACCCCTTACCTGACCGCAGTTGACTTCGGTGGTCATTACCGCACCGAAAGTGCGAATATCATAGAAGTTGTCACACATGAACTTTGTGACCTTGACTTGGTCTTCCAAGTTCTTTGGCAGTTTCTTGGACTCCTGCTTAATGTCATTATTGATGTATGCTTCTTTGTTGCGATCGTTAAGCACGGCACCGTTCTGCACATAGATGCGATAGCCCGCAGTACCCTCACGCGTAAGGTCAACATAGTTGCGGACCTTACGCTTGAGGCACACGTCGGAGACGATGCCTATGCCGGTCTCGGCGTCGATGCGAGGCATGTTACCTGCGTCTGGATCTCCGTTGGGGTTGCCGTTCTCCACGTCAAAGTAAAAGACGAAGTCATAACGATTCTTGATCGCTTCCATGCTAGTCAATCCTCTCCGTCACATCGACTTTTGCTGTCTTGTCGCCTTTCTCAGACTTCTTGTAAAGCGCCTCGCGTTGCTGATAGAAACCGATGTAGAACTCCCCCTGGTCATCGTATGACAGGGTTTTTGGGAATCCGCTATCGTCGACTTTGGAGATGACCCTCTGGACGAGGACATCTATACGGCTACCCCATGAACTCTTGCTGATGTGATGCTGCGCCAACTTCAAAAGCTGGGGAAACACCCGTGCTGGAGTAGTCGAAGCGGCGCCCATGTAGCGCTCGCGAATTCCCGCATTTATGTCGCCCACAGCGTCCACCTGCACCTTGTCCAGCAAGGCGAACAACCTGCCGAGGAGGTATCCTTGATTCTCATTCTCTTCATTAAGCGCCACGGTAAATCTCCTTTCTGTGTCTTCCCTAACTACTTGGCCTGCATTGCGTGACTTTCGCAGGAGGTACGCTCGCAATATTGCCGCACGCCTCCCCATATCAAAGGTATTCCTGGAGCCATGGTCGGCCCTTGTGCGCAAGATAATTTCTTTTGCAAGAGAATCTGGGAATGCTGTCCCATCAAGCAGGGCCCTCACACAGGAAGTGATGAGCGACCTTGGCAGGTTCTTTGACTCAACCTGCACTGCAGCTTGTTCTAGGTATCTCTTGAGGGAACAAAGCCTTACCCCAACCATTTGGGTGTCACGAAGGAACAGTGAGACGTTGCGCTCAAGGTCACCGAAACTTCCGGTCTGATAAAAGCGGACAGCGAGACGTGCCTGATATGGAGCGATTCCCATCACGTGGTACTTTGTGTCCGCCGGAACGTCTACGGGTGGAAGGCCATGGGTCATCTGCTGCAGTGCCTCCTGGACGGCATCCCTCACCTCGACGTTTTCACCCCTACCAGAGATGATGGCGTTAGAGCCCCCGATGCCGTCGCTGTCGAAAATAAACGAAAGGCAGGCGTCAGCTATCGAGTCGCTCGAATTGGTCCAAAAGCAGACGTAGTCATCACCCAGACGCATATGGTGAGAATCATCCTTGAGAACGTAGTTCAAGGCACCCCCTGCCTTCTCTGCCGCCTCCCGTGATATAGAACCCACCGTTGCGATCTTCTGTCCGTAGGAGCTAAAGGCGTCAGCATTGCAGGAAACCAGGGCAGCCCCGGCGCTCTGCGCACCAGCAAGACCGCTCACTTGAGGAAAGAGCTTCGCCCTTGGGGCAACCTTCCCCAACACGAGGCAAGTACACTGTTCCGACTCTTGCTCCGCTGCCTCCGCATAACGGTCCCAAGCCGCGACGATGGCGGTACGCTCGTGCAGGAGGCTCCCGTCAGGGAGGAAACGGAAGACCAGATTCGACTTAAGATTGGGGTTTTCTTTCTCATTCGAGCCTGGCCGCACGTCCTCGCCCATGGCCTCCGCACACAGACGAGGGAGCATGCCCGCTCCATAATGCCTGAGCATGCTTAGGTAGGCCCGAGCGCCGTCGTCGTCGACTTCAGAGAGAACGTCTTTCGCAAGCTGCTCGTGCATCAAGCGGAGCTCCTCGCGAAACTTGTTCTTTCCGACGCCAAACACGTGCTGAGCGTCATCACAGAGAAATCCAGGCACGGGCTTCTGGCCCGACCTAGTGACATACGCCATCGGCACCACGAGCTTCGGAAGCTTTTGCCCTTCCGCTGCAAGCGGCACGCATGAGACGATTGTCCCATCCCGATCAAGGGTCAGCTCGTACCCAACACTCGTGCGGCACCATCGTCTGGGGGGAATTGCATCTGGATCGGTCTGTCGCTTGAGGTCAAAGAGGTCGCAAAGGTCTCTGAGCATCATGCGACCACCGCCGTACGCGCCGCGGCAACATCGATTACTCCACGATGCATAACGGCCCTATAGAACTGGGGCATTGGATCCTGACCTGTTTTATAGGAGAGGTCGTAGAGCATATAGCCGAGGTCGTGGCTCGCTTCACCCTCATAGTAGGAAGGCGGTAGCTCATCTTCCTCCCCCACGGCTTCAACTTCCGCAGGAAACTCCCTGCAGCCCAGGTAGGGCTGGTTAAAGCACTGTCCCAAACGTAGCCGCCTCAAGGCAATGTTGTAGTGCTTTGAGGCGGTGTCAGCCTCCCCCGCCCGTTCGGGCACCATTTCGAAGTGGGCATCCACGACGTAGTCAACATTCCTGAGGTAAAGGGTATTCCTTTGCTGGCGGTCCTCAACCACATTGACGCCAAGGGCCCCCGTACCAGACGTATAGGCCGCCTTCGCCGCTCTATACGAAACCTTTGACGCAACCTCATTACGACGGATTGTGTCAAAGGTTATGGGGTTAAGCACCTCAATGCGATCGATTACCCAGCGGATGGCTGGCTTCCAATAGACCGCCTCCAAGATTCCCCTTGCGGCAGAGGGAGTGATCACGTCGTAGCTCGTTCTCTCGACGTGCATCTCCGGCCGTGTAAAGCAGGCCCTTGGACCCTTTATCCGAACCCTTACGCCATATCCCATGTCGTATTTTTCCTCCCTTCATTGCCAAAGAGCTAAACAATCAGTGCCGAAAGATCAACGGTTTCCGGATCAAGCAGCCCCCTCTCTTCGTCATAGACAGGACGACTCCCATTGCGCATTTCCAGGACCGGAATCGGGAAGCCATCGATTCGCCGAATCAGCCCTGCCTCCTGGAGCTTCTTATAACTCCAGGGTGGGACATTAATTGAGTGGCGCTGTATCTGGGGGAAGAAGCCATATCCCCAGGCCTCATCGGACTCTATGCGTCCCAAAAGCCTCTCTCCCCCCTCACCCCATGGGACAAAAACGCCTATTTCCTCGTTGTCGATGAAACGATATCTCTCGGAAATCGTCTCGAAGGGATAGCTCCCATCAGAAAAGTATTTCTGCCAGTGGTCATCGACGATGCATCCGTAGATCGGCTTCCCATCAGCCCCATCAAGATTTCCGACCTGATGGCGCCTCTTGAAGTAGTAGGCAACGGACTGAGCACCGAATGGTTCCCAGCCCTCAAGTGCGGCAACTTTGAGCGTCTCCCTTCCTAGGGCCTTCACCTTCGCAAGCCAACTACGCGAGGGCCTCTGCATGCTTGCAAAGTCCTTGCATTCGAACACGACGACACGGCCGCGCCTTCCAAGCGCTCCTTCGCGGTTGCACCTACCGGCAGCCTGCAATATCGAATCGATGCCGGTAAGCTCCCTGAGCACAAGTGGAAAGTCGACATCCACACCCGCCTCTATCAGCTGGGTGGACACGAGGCGGCAGGGTTCCCCCACCCTCAGCCTATGCCGCACCTCCTCAAGCACTTGCGTCCTGTGCTCTGGCACCATGAGTGCGCTCAGATGGAGCACGCTGTCGGCGCATCCCAACCTCTCCCTAAGCGCATCAAAGACCTGAGCTGCGGCCCGGCGTGAGCTGACGACACAGAGCGCCTGATTGGCGGACGCGATCTCGTCGGCAAGACAATCGATGTCAATCGCCCCTTCGCCGCCGGACTCCTCAGAAACATGGGAGATGTCGAATTCGACGCGTCCGCCGAAGAGCTCAGCATGGCGCGTACGCTCGTCAATAATCGATTTGACCTGCGATCTGAAGGGCATGCACTCCTCAAGCCCGGGCTGCGTGGCGGTGCAAATGACCACGCTCACGTTCGCGATGCACACCAAGGACTCAAGCATCGCAAGAGTCGACTTGAGCAGCTCATCAGGGAGGTTCTGCGCCTCATCCAATACGATGACGCTGTTGGCGATGTTATGCACCTTGCGCGAGCGCGTGGTCCTATTTGAAAAGAGCGATTCAAATAGTTGAACATTCGTGGTCACTATTACGGGCGCAGACCAATTTTGAACAAGCATGCGCTCTTTTAGGCCAACATCGTCCTGCTGTGCGCCGGCCGAATCCTTGCCCACCTCTGAAAAGCCGAAATCGTAGCTAGAGAAATGCTCGAGTACGTTTCCTCGGCCGAGCGCCTCCTTAAAGACTCGAGCGTTCTGTTCGACGATGCTCATGAAGGGTATCGCGTAGACGACGCGTGTCTGGTGGTTCTTTTTTGCATGTCTCAAGGCGAACTCAAGAGACGTAAGCGTCTTTCCGCTCCCCGTAGGCATGTCAAGCAAGAAGATGCCGGTGGGGCTATCCGCCAACTGGCATGCGCGCTCAAGCATCTCTGCACGAGCTGAGTTAACCGGAGTGTTTGGAGCACCCGAGAAGCGCTCGGATCGATAAGTTACGAGACGCTCAAGCAATTGTTCAACAGTACATTGCACTTCCCTGGCTGCTAGGCGGACTTCGTAGTTTTCCGGACTTCTCACACGCTCTGTATCAAGCCAGTCCGCATCCACGAGAGAGCTGAAGATAAGCCTTTCCATGGTGAACATATTGAACGTCGCGAGTTCTTCGCGTCTGCAATCGACTGGACGCCTCAATGGAAGCAGGGCCCTTCTCGTCGAAATATCCTCTGGTGGAAGCATCGCTTCATATGCCGCGAATTCGTCACGAAGGTCATCATCCGGGTGTGTCTCGCTGTCAAGCCGAATTCTTCCCTCGACTTCCGAATTGTTCTGCAGCCCGGTATGGTGTCCAGAAACTATAGGTACAAGGGGATTCCCCTCATTAATCTGGTTTTTCGGATACACCAAGCGAGCGAGACGGGCGCCCGCACTCGAGTGATCGAAGGCGGGGTACTTCCCCTCGAGACGCAGCTGAAACTCCGGATACGCCTTGCCCGCATCGTGGAGCGCACCGGCAGCTTCTGCCCAAGGGCCTGCATCGAATGGTGCGGCAAACTCTCCTGCCATACGGCTGACTTCGTGGAGATGATCCTCCAGCGTCTGCCAGTCGCTCTTGTCCGGCAGCAGACCTGAGTGTGCGTACTTCGTCATGCGACCCCCACTCATCAGTCTTTCGTTTCGTTGGCAATATTTTATTATTCGTATTATTTGGTTGGGTATAGTAAAACGCGAGTGGATGAATTTTGCTGCCAAATGGAAAAGTCCCACGGCAAACCAACATGCCGTGGGACTTTTTTGAAGCCAGCACCCAGCCAATAAATACGTTTCAATCCACGTCGCAGCCAAGGGCAAGCAACGACAACACTACGTTTTGACTTTACCATCGAAGCACAACTCGGCTATTCGTCAAACAAATCCGAATGAGTTCCAGTCCGTGCCGCGACGAGTATGAGCGCGTCCCTATCAATGGAGTACACAAGCAACCAATCTGGCCGAACATGGCATTCTCGGAAGCCAATGTATCTACCTACAAGCGCATGGTCACGATATCGTTTTTCAAGCGTCTCTTCATTAGACAAGCTTTCAAGTACGGTCCGCAGCTCGCTCATATCTAAGCCACGTCTTTTTGCCTTCTTGTAGTCCTTTTTGAACTGCGACGTAAATACAAGCTTCAGCCACATCGCTCGTACCTACTCGTCCAGCGCGGAAAACATAGATGCAACGGAATCGTATGAGTCGGCCGACACCTTCCCATTCATGATGTCACGAGCCTCGACCATTGCCACCTCTGTTTCCGTGTTGTAGCGAGGCTGGCGTACGTCAAACGGCAGTCCGCCCTCCATGACTGACTTGCAGAGGAACACATTGATTGCCTCGGTAAGGGTCATGCCCAGGTCCGAGAAGATGGACTCAGCGTTAGTCTTCACCTGTGGATCTACACGCATGCTAATTGTGGCTGTCTTGGCCATGTTTTAATCCTCTCTTATGTATTGCATTGTGTTGTTAATGTAACACATTTGTACCAAGAGAACTTGAGTGAACAATCTGCGTCTCATGAAGTCACGCCTGAGAGAAGTCATTCGATTTGGACTTTGCTCAGACAAGAGTCAAGACCCTTACTCGCCATTGACGCAGTTAGCTCTGAAGACGGAGAGCCGACATAAATTCTTATGAATCAACTCAATCTCATACCATCGTCTCCCCCACAAAAAAGCGCGGCCCCCGGGAGCCGCGTCGTACGTTCTGCCTTATAGTCTCGCCTTACTCGCGGAACGCAATCTCCCCCGTCTCGGAGTCCATCGACTCCACGATGGCCAGCGAGTCGACGCGGTAGCCCTTGGCCCGCAGACTGTCGCCGCCTGGCTGGAAGCCCTTCTCCACCGCGATGCCAATGCCCTCGACGGTGGCCCCAGCCGCCTCGCAAATCTGGACCAAGCCCTCCATTGCGCAGCCGTTGGCCATGAAGTCGTCGATGATCAGCACGTGGTCGTCGGGCCCGAGAAACTTGGCGGACACGATCACGTCGTACTCGCGCTTGTGGGTGAAGCTGGTTATGCGCGTGGAGTACACGGTGCCGTCCAGGTTCACGCTCTGGCTCTTCTTGGCGAAGACCACGGGCACGCCAAACTCCTCGGCCACGATGGCAGCGATGGCGATGCCGCTCGCCTCGATGGTGAGAACCTTGTTTATGGGCGCGCCGTCGAAGTCGTGCCTCCACTGGCACGCCATCTGACGGAAGAGGCCAATGTCCATCTGGTGGTTCAGGAACGAGTCGACCTTGAGCACCTGGTCGCTCTTCACAACGCCGTCCGCCTTGATGCGCTCTTCCAGCAGCTTCACCTGCGACCCCCCCGCCGCTCGCGAATAGATTTGCAACAGGATACGACATCGCGCACGATGGCGGGCCATCCGGCGCCCAAGCCGACACAAAGCGTCCCAAAGGAGGCGGCACACAGCTTCATGCAACTATTGACCGACTTTGCTCATGACTTCGCATGGCGTCGCAAATCTAGTCGCCGTCTTGCATGTTCGAGAAAATGCATGCAGGTCATTTAGAGACTTTTTTGATGCTTTACCATCTTTCGTGAAAGGCCGTAGCGCCACTCTCACCTGGTAATACACAAATCACGTAACAATCTTGAAATATGTACGGAAACATGTTACAACGAACTTGGTCAGCGGTTGGCTCGCTAGCGGGGAAAGGTGGGTTGCCATGTCGGTCACTGGTGCTCTGGTCTTCGACTCCCTGTTCACGGTCATCGCCGTGCTGCTGCTCACGGCGGTTGTCTCTGGCATCGACGCCATCTGCCACAGGAGGCAGAACCAGTCTGGGCCCGAGGCCAACCACAGCAAGCGCTGCGACAGCTCCGCACAGCGCATCCGCCCCCAGGGGCTGTATCCCCTCTAGCGCGTCGCAGGCGCTTCCGCCCAAAAACCTCGCGAGGCCGGCACGATGACCTGGCCGCGCAGACGCCCCGTGGGTCCGGCTGGCCCACGGGGCGGTTTGTTGCGCAGAAAACTGCTCGAGACACTCGCGGCAAAGAACGAAGGCTTCTCTCTTTCGTCTGCCTACTGCCGGTAATACCTCAGGAAGTCGTTGAGCTTCACCATGGCGTCCTCGAGCACCTCGATGCGCGGCAGGTAGACGATGCGGAAGTAGCCCGGGGTCTCCCAGTTGAAGCCCTTGCCGTGCACGATCAGGACCTTCTTGTCTCGCAGCAGGTCGAGGGCGAAGCGCTCGTCGTCCTGGATGTTGAACTTCTTGGGATCGAGCCGGGGGAAGATGTAGAAGGCCGCCTTGGGCTTGACCACGCTGACGCCGTCCATGTCGCACAGCGCGTTGTACACGAACTCCCTCTGCTCGTAGATGCGCCCGCCCGGCACGATGTAGTCGTTCACGCTCTGGTGCCCCCACAGCGCCGTCTGCACGATGGACTGCGCCGGCACGTTGGAGCAGAGCCGCATGTTGGACAGCATGTTGATGCCCAGCATGTAGTCCTCCGCCATGTGCTTGTTGCCGCTCAGCACCATCCAGCCGATGCGGTAGCCCGCGATCATGTGGGACTTCGAGAGCCCGCTGAAGGTCACGCAGAAGAGGTCCGGCGCCAGCGAGGCGATGCTCACGTGCTCGCCGCCGTCCATGACCAGGCGGTCGTAGATCTCGTCCGAGAAGATGATCAACTGGTGCTCGCGGGCGATGTCGACGATCTCTTGCAGGACCTCGCGGGGGTACAGAGCGCCCGTGGGGTTGTTGGGGTTGATGATCACGATGGCCTTGGTGCGATCGGTGACCTTGGAGCGGATGTCGGCCATGTCGGGGTACCAGTCGCTCTGCTCGTCGCAGAGGTAGTGCACCACGGTGCCGCCGGCCAGCGTGGCGCAGGCCGTCCACAGGGGGTAGTCGGGGCTGGGAATCAGGATCTCGTCGCCGGAGTCGAGCAGCGCCGACATCGAGAGGTTTATCAGCTCGCTCACGCCGTTGCCGGTGTAGATGTCGTCTACTGAGACGTTGGGCAGGCCCTTGATCTGCGAGTACTGCATGATGGCCTTGCGGGCCGCGAAGAGGCCACGCGACGCGGAGTAGCCCTCACAGTCGGTGAGCTGGTGGCGCATGTCGTGGACGACCTCGTCGGGCGTGCGGAAGCCGAAGGGCGCCGGGTTGCCGATGTTGAGCTTGAGGACGTGGGTGCCGCTCTCCTCCATGCGGTTTGCCTCGTCGACCACGGGCCCGCGCACGTCGTAGAGGACGTTGTCGAGCTTGCTGGACTTCTTGAACTGGCGCATCTTGCTTCCCTTCGAAGGCTGCGCATCGGCAGCGTGGCTGTGGTCGGTCTGGAGGCTGGGGGTCATGGGAAACGACGTTGTTGCAGATGCCGCATACGGCTCGCGCGTCGTAGATGCGTTGGACACCGGGGGCGTGGCCTCCGTCGCTTCGGGCCCGAAAGCCTCCATAGCTCGCCCATCGCCCCGCGCGAGCCAGTCGACGTCGACGCCGAGGAGCGACGCGAGCAGCGCCATGGAGGCCGGGCGCGGCAGGGTCTTGCCGCTCACGTACTGGCTCAGTTGGCTCTTGCCGAGCTTCTCTCCCCTGTCTTCCGCCGCGCGGATGAGGTCGACTTGCTTGAGCCCGCGCTCTGCCATCGCCTGCTCGAGGCGGGCTGAGAACGCCTGGACGTCGGTCTTTCCTGCCATGTCCCTCCTCTTGTTCAATTCTCTTGTCGTGTGAAGTTCAATTTAGTGGAGAGAATAGCACTCACACAACCGGAATAGTGGCTCAAGTTCAAAATAATTTTGAACTCCTCGTGGCACCTACGGGTCGCCTGGGTGAGAGCGGACGCGTCGGCCGCACGCCGGCACCACTCGCGTGCGCGTTGAGCACCGGTCACGTAACGACGGCATTCCTGTCAGAATGCTGTCTTTCCTCCCCAGCAACTGGTCAAATGCAAGAATCGACAGCATTCTGTGAGATTTGCTGTCTTTCCAGCACGTGATGGGACGACCGATGTCAGCGTAAGCATCCGGCACGAAACTACGACAAACCCCACCCCGTGCCAGAATCGTCCTTGACCCCCACGTAACGTGAGGCCGTACGCTCGTGCCAAGGAGGTGCCACAGTGGAGAAGTACACGACAAAGCAGCTGGCGGAGCTCGCAGGCACGAGCGTCCGGACGCTCCACTACTACGAGGAGGTCGGCCTGCTGCACCCCGAGCGCAGGCCAAACGGATACCGCAGCTACGGTCCCGCCGACGTCGACCGCCTGGCGCAGGTCCTCGCGATGCGCGCCTGCCGCATGCCGCTCGCCGAGGTCAGGCAGCTGCTCGAGAGCAGCGACACCGACGCGGTCGGACTCCTCGCACGGCACCTCGAGGAACTACGCGCGCAGGAACGCCAGGTCAAGGAGGCCATCGCGCGCACGAGGGCAGCCATGGAGCTGCTGGAGGGAGTGAGCAGAATGAACACCGAGGAAAGCTTCGAGGCGCTCAAGCAGCGTCGGCTCGAGGAGTTCGAGAGCAGCTACGGCGAGGAGGCGCGCGAGCGCTATGGGGCCGACGTGATCGACCAGACCAACGAGCGCCTGATGGGCCTCTCCCGGGAGGAGTGGAGCGAGAAGGACCGGCTCGAGGGGCGCATCATCGAGCTCCTTGCGGAGGCCAAGGCGGACGGCGACCCGCGCGGACCCAAGGCCCGGGAGCTCTGCCTGCTCCACCAGCGCTGGATCAGGATCCACTGGGGGGAGGAAAGCTACAGCACCGAGGCCCATCGTGGCCTGGCCAAGCTCTACCTCGCCGACCCGCGCTTCATCGACTACTACGACAGTGCAGCGGGGACGGGGGCGACGGAGTTCCTCGTCGCCGCACTCGAGGCCAACCTCTAGGCCTCACGGCGGCGCGCGAAGTGCCCTTGAGGCTATCTGCGTGCCAAAAAACTGCGCATTGGATTTCTTTCAGGCGAATGCGACCTGGGCAAACGTCCGTCATCTCCACAATTCGGAGCTACCGTGCGCAATTTTTTTCGCGTGACGCCACGAAGACCACGCGACGGACGTAGTCGACGCCCCCGAACGATATCCGCGGGCCCGACGCACCGCCGCTCCCGATGCACCCGCAGCACAAAAGGGCTGCGACCCCAAACGGAGCCGCAGCCCTTCCCCATCCCAGCCGGCACGAGGGCCGACCAACCTGCGCTACTTGGCGGGCAGGACGTCCTGTCCGTAGGTGTCGGTGAGGTACTTCTTGAAGCCGTCCGAGGTCAGCACGGCGACCAGCTTCGCGATGCGCTCGTCGTCCTTCTTCTGGGGCGTGGTCACGATGTAGTTGGCGTACTGCTCGACGGCCTTGCTCTGTGCCGACTCGACGGCCACGGCGTCAGCCACGTGCAAGCCGGCCTCGATGGCATAGTTGCCGTTGATGACGGCGAAGTCCACGTCCTGGAGCTGACGCGCGACGGCGGCTGCCTCCACCTCGACGAACTTGAGGTTGTGGGGGTTCTGGGCCACGTCGAGAGGCGTCGCGTCGAGCTTCTCGGGGTCGCTCAACGTGAGCAGGCCCTCCTGCTGCAGGAGCAGGAACGCACGACCCTCATTGGTGGGGTCGTTGGGCACGGCGATGGAGGCGCCGTCAGCTATGGCCTTGAGGTCACTCGACTTGCCCGCGTACACGCCGAAGGGCTCGTAGTGGATGGCAGCGACGCCCACGAGGTCGGTGCCGTTCTGCTCGTTGTAGTTATTGAGGTAGTTGATGTGCTGGAAGTAGTTGCAGTCCACCTCTCCCGAGCTCACCACCTGGTTGGGGATGATGTAGTCGGTATACTCGCGCACGTCCAACGTCACGCCCTGCTCCGCCAGCTTGGGGGCGGCGAAGTCGGTCAGGATCTTGGCGTGGGGCGCGGGGGACGCGGCGACGGAGAGGGTCGACGCATCCGCGGCGGAGGAGCCGCTGCCAGACTTGGAGCCGCAGGCGGCGAGGCCAGCGAGGGCAAGAGCGGCGGCGGAGGCAGAGACGAAGTTCCTACGAGTGATCATCGTTGTTCCTTCCCTTTAGCTAATAATTTATTAATTGATGTGATGGAATTCGGACAGACAAGTGCGTGGCACAAGAGGTCACACTCGGGGCAACCCAGCGCCCCGAAGCCTCCCCTAGCGGTGGTCGATGCGCTTGGCCACGAGGTCGCAGCTGCTCTGGATGGCCTGCACCAGCACCACCAAAAGCACGATGGTCAGGATCATCACGCCGTCCTCGTAGCGGTAGTAGCCGTAGCGGATGGCGATGTCTCCCAGGCCGCCGGCACCCACGGCACCCACGATGGCGGTGTATCCCAGGACCGAGATGAGCGTGACCGCCACGCCACGCACGATGGAGGGCAGGGCCTCGGGCAAAAGCGCCGAGAAGACCACACGAGGGACGGTGGCGCCAAAGGACTCGGCCGCCTCGATGGAGTCGCGCGGGACCTCGGCCAGCGACTGCTCGATCATGCGCGCCACGAAGGGCGCGGCCGAGAGCACCAGCGGCGGGATGGTCCCCCGCACGCCCACCACCGTTCCCACCAGCGCCTTGGTCATGGGCATGACCGCGACCAGCAGGATGATGAAGGGGATGGAGCGGGTCATGTTGACGATCCATCCCAGCACGGCGTTGAGCGCGCGATGGGGCCTAAGACCTCCGGGGGCCGTCACATAGAGCACGACGCCCAGGAAGGTGCCGATGAGGTAGGCGATCGCGGTGGAGAAGAACAGCATCGCGAGCGAGGCCAAGAAGCCCTGGGCGAGGAGCCCCGAGTACTGGTCGAGAAGCGACTGCAGGCTACTCATGCCAATCACCCCTTCCGAGCAGGGCGCGGGTCGTGGGATCCTGGGGGTTGGAGAAGACCTCGTCCACGGAGCCGGTCTCGACCAGCTTGCCGCGCACCAGCACGGCGACGTCCTTGCAGATGCTCTTGACGACATCCATGGAGTGGGTGATCACCAGCATGGTGACATCGGTCTCCTGGTTGACCTGGCGCAGGGTGTCCAGCACGGAGGCGGTGCTCGCAGGGTCCAGCGCCGAGGTCGCCTCGTCACAGAGGATGTACTCCGGGTCAAGGGCCAGGGCACGCGCGATGGCGACGCGCTGCGCCTGCCCGCCCGAGAGCTGGGACGGGTAGGCCCCGGCCTTGTCTGCCAACCCGACGCGGTCCAGGAGCTCGAGGGCATGTCTGCGGTCCGCCTCGGTGACACGGCCGTTGGCGGCCAGGAAGGGGAAGCAGACGTTCTGCAGCGCCGTCTTCTGCGCCAGGAGGCCGAAGCCCTGGAAGATCATGGCGACGCGGCGACGGTAGCTGCGCGACGCGGCGCCCTGCAGGTCGGTCACGTCCTGACCGTCCACCACGATGCGACCCGAGGTCGGGCGCTCGAGGAGGTTGACGCAGCGCACGAGCGTGGACTTGCCCGCACCCGAGATGCCTATGATGCCAAAGACGTCGCCGTCGGGAATCGTGAGCGAGACGTCCCTCAGGGCGTGCTCCGCAGGGGCTCGGCCCGGTGCGTCAAAGCTCTTGCTTATGTGTTCCAGAGATATCAAATCGTCACTCCGCTCGCGAGATGCATGGAGGGCAGGCCCCCTGCCAGGGACCGCCACGTGGAAAGCCCGGTCCCTATGCGCGAAGGCAAGGGCGCCCGGGCTTGGGCATCCTCATGTCCATCCCAGGGATGGCCGGGAGCGGGGTGGTATGTGAGCTCCTGTCATTCATCAGGTCCTATATCTTAGGCGGGAGGGGTACGAGTCACAAATACCAAGTTCCACTAACTGGCTATCTGCCATTTCGATAACAGGCGAGAGGAGATGGCGGCCGCACTCGAAAGCACGTCTAATCCGGCGGCACACCGTGCCTGGCAGGGCCACCTGCCTTGGCGGCATGCCAGGCACGCCGACGCGGGGGGACAGCGCGCGGCAGCAAGAAAAGCGTGCGAGCTCGACGGTGACCGTCAGCTTTTCCTCCCTCGTTCGTGTTGTTGGTAGATGGAGCCATCGAGGACATGCGGAAACGACACGCGAAGGGAGGTCCCATGAGGCAAGGAGCCAAGGGCGGGCACGAGCGCGCCGTCCAAGCGGAGGCCAGGCGCGTCGTCGATGCCTATTCGGACATGGTCCTGCGCCTGGCCATGAGCTACCTGCACTCGCTGCAGGACGGCGAGGACGTGTGTCAGGGCGTCCTTTTCAAGCTGCTCTGCCACGAGGGCGGCTTCAAGAGCCCGGAGCACGAGAGGGCCTGGGTCATACGCTGCACCGTCAACGCCTGCAAGGACCTGCTCAGAAGTGCGGGGCGCAAGAGACTGGTGCCACTTGACTCCGTGGCGGAGCCCACGGCCGCGCCAGACGAGGAGCCGGGCCGCTACGACGAGCTGCTGGAGGCGGTGCGAGAGCTGCCCGAGGCCTACCGACTGGCAGTGCACCTGCGCTACCTGGAGGGCTATGACATCGCACGAATCGCGGCGATCACGGGCGACAGCACGGCAGCCGTGACCAAGCGTCTGAGCCGCGCCCGCCAGATGCTGAGGACCAGATTGGGGGAGCATGATGAACGAGCTGTTTGACGACTACGCCAAGGGAATGGGCAAGTACTCGCTCTCTGAGGACCAGAAGGACCAGATGGCACGGCGTCTGGCAGATGCGGTGCTGGCAAGGGAGAGGGACAGCGCGAGCGCGGTGGGGACCGCATCCGGCGTCACGCGTCCTGCCACCCGCAGGCACGCCTGGTGGCGCGCCGCCGCGGCGGCCGCGGCGCTGACGGCGGCCCTGGGGCTGGGCGGGGTGGCCTATGCCACCGGCACCCTCACAGACGTCCAGGGGATCTTCGACGACATCTTTGCCGGCGCCCCTGCCGCGACCGAGGTCGTGAACAAGGTGGGACACCCCCTCGACGCAACGAGCTCGGACGGCGGCATCACCGTCACCGCCGACGCGGTCATAGGCGACCGCTCCAACTACGTCGTCGTGCTGAGCCTCGCCAAGGACGACGGCACACCCTTCGAGGGTCTGAGCGCCACCAAGGACGGCAAGCTCAACCTCATGTTCGGCACGGAGGACGTGATGGTGGACGGGGTCCGCGGCGCCTACGGCAGCAGCTACTTCTACGACCGCGACCCCAGTGACAACTCCATCCAGTTCGTGCGCCAGATCTCGCTCGTGGACAGCCAGAGCCTCGTGGGCAAGACCATGCGCGTGAGCCTGGGCGACCTGCGCCTCCTCGACGACTCGGGTTCCGTCAGCACGCTCGCTGACGCCGGCTGGAAGCTCAAGTTCAAGATGGACTACGAGGACAGCAGCATCGACCTGCCCGCAGGCCAGGACATCGAGGTCGGTGGCATCAAGGGGCAGCTCAGGGAGGCGTCCCTCTCGTCCATCGCACTCAAGCTGGGCTACGAGCTCGACGAGGCGGCCAACGTCCCCGAGGGTCCCAGCGGCAGGATGAGCGACCAGATGTCCGCGCGCATTGACCAGCTCCTCGACCTGGGCACCGTGACGCTCAACATGAGGGACGGCACGACGGTCGAGGTCACCGACAACGGTGGCGGGAGCTTCGACGACAACTCCGCGACGTCGACCACGGTGGAGAAGAGCCTCTTCCTCCCCCAGGCCATAGACCCCACGCAGGTGGAGTCCGTCTCCCTGGCAGGAGCCACCATCCCCGTGGCGTAGGGACACGGGAGGCGGACGGGTGCCGACGTGGCAGCGCGGCAACGGCAGCACGAACGGACCCAGAGGCCAGGCGAGAGGGACCGCGCGTCCCTCTCGCATTCCCTGTCCCAGATTCGGTGACCTCTCCCTAGAAGATGACGGCAGAGAGGCTGACCACGCCATCCTTCCAGCCCGCCCGGATGCCGCCCTCGTACTGCTCGCAGATGCGCTGCGCGATGGAGAGGCCGATCCCGTAGCCCTGTTGGTTGCTGTGGGCCTCGTCCGCACGGTAGAAACGCTCGAAGAGGCGCGACCAGTCGTGACCCTCCCCCCGGGCAAAGCTGTTGGAGACCACGATCCTCGCGCCCCGCCTCCTGCGACCCGAGAGCGCGGCGCGCCTCACGGGGGACACCGACACCTGGATGCTGCCACCCTCGTCGCAGTACTTGCAGGCGTTGTCCACCAGGAGGCGGACGAGCTGCACCACGCGCTCCACGTCCGCGAGGGCCATGACCCCGGGCTCGAGCTCGCTCGCCAGGCTCACGCCGCGCCGCTGCGCCACCGACTCGAAGGGCTCCAGCGCCTCGCGTGCGGCGGCGGAGACGTCCACCTCGCAGAGCTCCTGGGAGTCCGCCCGCTCGTCGGCGCGTGCGGTGTCAACCAGGTCCCTCACCAGACCGTCCAGGTAGTCGACCTGCCTCAGGGTCGAGCTGGTCCACTCTCCCTCGCCACCCAGGGCCTCGAGTATCTCGGTGTTGGCGCGGATCACGGCAAGCGGCGTCTTGAGCTCGTGGCTCGCATTGGTCACGAACTCGCTCTGGCGACGGGCCGCCTCGAGCTCGGGCTGGATGGCGCGACGCGAGAGGAACCACACGATCACGAACGAGAGCAAAAGCCCCGCCGCCAGGAAGTCCAGGGTGAGCGAGAGGACCTCCCTGCCCTCCCCCAGCTCCACGCTGCCGTCCACGAAGGCCACGACGTGCCCGCCGCCGTCGGCCTCGGCCACCTTGTAGTAGTAGTCGCCAATCGAGCCGGAGCGCAGGAGCGAGGGGATGACCGCCTGGGCGAGCTCCTGGGCTTTCTGGACGTCCATGTCCTCGTCGTAGCCCCCCACCAGCGAGCTCAGCCTGCCGTCGGCGTCAACGGTCACGAGCAAGTAGCGCAGGACACGCTGCGACTCAACGAGCGAGCGGCCGTCCACGGGCTCCTCGATCACGCCCCCGCCCTGGATGATGGCGTCGAGCACGCGGTCCATGCGCGACTGCGCGAGCACGATGTGGGCGCCGTTGACCAGCACGGCGATGAGGAGCATGGCCACGAAGAAGGCGGCGAGCATGATGGCGATGATCTTGATCCTGAGCCGCTGTATGGCACGTGCGCCCATCGATCGCTGCCCCCTACTCCGCGCTGAGCCTGTAAGAGCCGTCCTCGCCGCGCACGATGGTGGCCTTGGACGCCACCGAGGCGAGCTTCGCGCGCAGGTACGAGACATAGAGCGCCAGGGTGTCCTCGTCCGCCTCGTCCTCCCCCTCCCAGACGCGTCCCAGGATGAAGCCGGGTCCCAGCGGTCGGTCGGCATTGAGCACGAGCAGCTGCAGGAGCTCCATCTCCTTCACGGAGAGGCGCACCGTGTTCTCGGCTGACAGCTCGAAGCTGTCAGCCCTGAGGCGCAGGTCGGCGTAGCTGAGGTCACGCGAGGAGTAGTCCGAGCGACGCTTGGCCATGGCGCGCACTCGGGCGAGGAGCTCGCGCATGGCGAAGGGCTTGGGCAGGTAGTCGTCCGCGCCTGCGTCGAGCCCCGCCACGCGGTCGTCCACCTGGGCCTTCGCCGTGAGCAGGAGGACCGGCGCCACCACGCCGCGACGGCGCATCTCGGCCAGTGCGGCAAGCCCGTCCATGCGCGGCATCATGATGTCCAGGATGATCGCATCGAAGCTCTGGGACATGACCAGGTCGAGCGCCTCCTGCCCGTCGTAGGCGGGGACCACCTCGTAGCCGTTCTGTTCCAGGATCGCCTGGAGCGCGCGGTTGAGGTCGCGCGTGTCATCCGCAACCAAGAGCCTCATCGCCCCTCCCCTCCCGCGGCGCGCTCGCCGCGGATCATGTCGCGTATGGCCTGCATCGAGAGGTCCGTCGAGGCGAGCTCGTCGGCGCAGCGCTTGAGCTCGCTGGTTATGAGCCTGAGGTCCCCGTCCAAGTCACGCTTGTACTTGAGCTGGTGCTCCAGCGAGGCCCAGGTGTCCATCGAGACGGTCCTGACCTGGACCTCGGCGAAGAGGCCCGACTCGAGCCTCAGCAGCAGATGGTAGCTGCGGTAGCCGTTGGGCTTGACGTGGCGGATGTAGTCCTTCTCGCCCACGACCTCCGCTTCCGGGAGGCGCGCGATGACGTCACGCATGAGGTAGACGTCGCTCAGGAAGGCACAGACGACGCGCACGCCGATGATGTCCCTCACGTGGGCGAATGCAGACTCCGCGCTTGGCTCGAGGCCCTTGCGCAGGCACTTCTCGCGTATGCTCTGGGGCGTCTTGACGCGGCCCAGGCAATGCACCACCGGGTCCTCCCCACGGGAGTCCCTGAGCTCCGCGCGCAGGCGGTCGATGCGTTGGATGAGGGAGGCGAGCTCTGACTCCAGCTCGCCCAGGCGACCCCCGTAGATGGGGTCCTCCGCGGTCGTGGCCACGGCGTCGGCTTGCGTCGGGCCCTGGCCCGTGTTGGTCTGCGTCATGAATCAGCCCCCTGCGCTTGAGGTGTGAGAAGAACATACCCAAGGTCCTTGCGCCCGTGTCGGGCCAGCCGGCGAGCGATGCAATCGCCACAAGGGATAGACTGGTTGGACCCGCACCCATAGTCCGTTGGGGTCGCACCAAGAGACCATCAGGAGCCGCACCCAAGAACCGCCGGGTCCCTCACCCAGGACGCCGGGCACGCGGCCCGGCGGCATGCTTCGCAAGGAGACGCGCATGAGAATCACGCTCGCCATAGGACTTCTGCTCGCAACCATAGGCGCCTACCTGCTGGTCACCGCCAAGAACCCACTCGCCCGCCAACGCGAGGGGGCCCTTGCCCGACAGGACCGCATCGGCGCGCGCACCAGCGGGATCATCGACCTCTCCGCTGCGGCGGGCCTCGTCGTGCTGGGAGTCTTTCCGCACGCGACGATAGCCGCCTCCGCCGTGATAATCGCCGGCTTCGCGGTGGCCTTCGTCTACCAGTCCCAGGCCCGCCGGGGCTAGGCCTCGAGGAACCACTTCCACGCGGGGACCTGTCGTATCCTCCGGTTCCCCTGGACGTAGGACGCCTCGTCGCCCCCCGCGACGACGAGCGTGGCCTCCTCGAGCCCCGTCTCCTCCAGCGCCTCCCAGAGCGCGCGAAGCTCCCTCGTGCGCGTCGTCTCGTCCTCGACGCCCACGCTGACCTGCACGAGCTCCAGCGCATCCTGGAACATCACGTCCCCCACCACGAAATCGACCTCGTAGCCGTGCCCCCTCGTGACGAAGGAGGAGACCGACTCCGCACGCGTGCCCACGTTCCTACGCCTCAGCTCGAGGTACACGGCGTCCTCCAGGCGCTGCCCGAGCTCGTTGGAGTTGGCACGCCCATTGGCGAGCGCCAGGCCCGGGTCGATCGCATAGACCTTGGGGGGCTTCCTCGTGCCCTCGGCCAGGGCATACGAGAACTCCTGAACGCGAAAGACCAGATAGGCCTGCTCGAGGTAGTCCAGCAGGGTGGCGAGGAGGGCACGACTCGTAGGAAGCCCAAGCGCCCTGAGGTCGCCCTCGGCGCGGCGGACCGAGAGCGTCTTGGCATTGGTCCCCAGCACCCGACGCGCGAACACGCTCGCCACGCGCGGACGGGCGAGGGCATGGCGGTCGACGACATCCCTCACCACGACGCGCTGCACGTAGCCCTGCAGCAGCGACACGCGCTGCGCCGTGGGCAACCCCAAGGCGGCCGGGAACCCGCCCTCCTCAAGATAGGCATCGAAGAGCCGCCGCAGGCTCAGCCGCTCGAGAGTCGAATGCGCCGGACCAAGCGAGAGCCCCGGCTCCTTCGCCCCGACGTATTCCCTGAACGAGAGGGGAAGCAGCTCGAAATCGATGGCCCGGCCCCTGAACTCCGTCGATATCTCCTGCGAGAGCATCTTGGACGACGAGCCGCTGACGTAGATGGTCGCCTTGGTCGTATCCACGACGCGTCGCAGCCACGCGCCCCAGCCATCCATCTCCTGCAGCTCGTCCAAGAAGAGGTAGGCCCCCTCCTCCAAGGCCGAGGGGCAGGTCGAATAGAACGTCTCGAGGACCTCGTCGCCTATGGCGGGCGTGACGGGGTCGAGCCTGTCATCCTCGAAGTTGAAGTAGCAGATGCGATCCCATGGCACGCCGGACTCGTGGACCCGAAGCATCTCCTGGAAGAGGCGATAGCTCTTCCCGCTGCATCGCATGCCCACGACGACCTTGACGAGGTTTCCCCTGCGTGGCGGCAGCGGATTGCCCAGGTCGAGCATGCGTTCGTGGATGGGCAGGTAGTCTGCTATGTCGAAGCCCCTGATCTGCTCGGCTATGAGTTCGTTCATGTTCATCCCTCCCTATCTGGCAATATAATCTTACCAGTTAGATTTTAAACTGGTAACTTCATCTTGCCAGTTAGGTATTGTTGCAGGTAGAGATGGGCAAAAGCCGGCGTAGCGAGAGTCGCTTCGGCCCGCCGCCCGGAACCGCCGCCCACATGCGCCGAGCGCGCGGCCCCTACTCGTCGTCCGGGAAGCGCACGCCCGCCTGCCTGCGCGCCTCGTCCATTACGGCGAGCGAGTCCAGGGTCACCCGCTCGAAGCGGGCCACCCGTGCGAGTGCCGCCTCCTCGCCCCGCGCTGCCGCGGCAAAGAGCTCCAGCTCGCAGACCATGTCGTTCTGGGGCACGTCCGCACGCACCAACTCCTCGCTCCCGCCCACCGTCGAGTAGGCCATGCCCACGTCCTCGTGGTGGACGAGCCTGAGGTCGCGGGGGCAGCTCGTCTCGTCCCAGAGGAGGGTCGCCTCGTCGCCCATGACCTGGGATCCCAGGAGGTCGTCCCCCACCTTGCTGTAGCTGAGCTCTACCACCCTGTCCGCGTACTCCAGGGCAATGCTGCCCGCCAGGTCAACGCGCTGATAGGGGGGCTCCGACCCCCAGGGCACGTCGATGGTGACCAGCGAGGCCCGCACCGCCTCCGGGCGACCGAAGAGGGCCACTGCCGGCTCGACGCAGTAGACGCCTATGTCTACGAGGGCGCCCTCGCCGAGCGCCGGGTCGAACTGGTTCACGTGCTCGCCGGCGCGCAGCCTTCCGATGCGCGAGGTGACCTTGCCGAAGCGCAGGCTTGCCTGGGTCACCCTGCCCAGTCGCCCCAGCGCGCCCTCGATGTTGTCGAAGCCCTGGGTGTGCAGGTTGCGCATGGCCTCCAGGCATACCGCGCCGTTGGTATGCGCGGCGTCGAAGAGCTCCTTGGCACGCCGCTGGTTGGGGGCCAGGGACTTCTCCACCAGGACGTGCTTCCCGGCGGAGGCGAGGACGAGTGCCTGCGGGACGTGCAGGCCGTTGGGAGAGGCGACGTAGACGGCGTCCACCTCGTCCGACGCCGCAAGCGCCTCCAGGTCGTCGAAGAAGAGGCGCGCGCCGCGAGGGCGACCGAAGCCCTCGGCCCGCGAGAGCTCGCGGGAAAAGGCAGCGACGTACTCGACGTCCGCCACCTCGCCCACGGCCTCGACGAGCCGCTGAGCGATGGCGGACGTTCCGATGGTGGCTATGCGTAGGGCTGGCATGGTGGCTCCTCTCGCTTGGGTGGATGGGAACGCAGCCGGGACGCGGCGAGTGCCAGCCCGGCCCGTGGCGTCACTACTTGGATGCGCCGCGGGTGGCAGCGACGGCCGCGGCCATCTTTGCCGGGTCGTTGAGACGGTCGGTCTCTATGCCCGTGTTGAGGGCGACGCCCCAGGGCGCAAGCCGGCCGATCGCGCCACCCAGGTTCTGGGACGTGAGGGCGCCGGCCAGGATGTAGGGACGGCACACGCCCCCGGCAAGCTCCCAGTCGAAGGCGACCCCTGCCTGCCATCCGCCATAGAGCACGACCAGGTCGGCCTTGCTCTGGTTGGCGCGCTCCACGTCCTCGGGGCCGGCCATGCGGATGGCCTGCACGATGGGAATGTCCACCAGCTCCCGCAGGAAGGTGATGTAGGGGTTGCCTTCGTTTCCGTGCAGCTGCACCACGTCCAGGACCTCGTCCGCGAGCTCGCTCACGTAGCCCAGGGGCTGGTCGACGAAGATGCCCACGGCGGGGATGGTGGGGTCCAGCTTGCCCACGAGCTCGCGCAGGCGGTCGCGGTCCACGTGTCGGTGGGAGCTAGGGTAGTTGACCACGAAGCCACAGAGGTCGGGCCTGAGCTCGTTGACCGTGGCGACGTCCTCGTCGCGGAAGATGCCGCAGAGCTCGACCCTCGTGTAGGGGTCGGGGTTGTAGAGGATGTCGTGCGTGACGATGGTGGTGATCCTGCGGCCCAGCATGCAAAGCCCCTCTCGCCAAGAACGAAGCGTGCGCACCCCTGCATCATCGCACGAGAGGGAGCCCGGACGGGCGAGAGGGGCGGGCGGCCTAGGCGCGCGGCTCCCCTCCCCTGGCGAAGCGCGCGATCATCTCGTTGGTGAGGCTCGAGTCGTCGGCGGGATCGAGGGGGACGTCGGCGCGGCGGACCCAGCCACCCAGCTGGAGCTCGTCGTGGTCGACGTGGATGGTGGGGTCTCCGTCGACGTCGCAGAAGAAACCGGCGAGGAGGGTGTCGGTGAAGGGCCATGGCTGGCTCTTGTAGTAGCGGACGTTCTTGACCCTGAGACCCACCTCCTCCCTGACCTCGCGCGCAACGCACTGCTCCAGAGTCTCGCCCACCTCGACGAAGCCGGCCACCAGCGCGTAGTGGTTGTAGGCGCGGCCGGCGTACTTGGTCATGACCAGCTCGTCGCCGTTGGTGATGCCCACGATCACGGCGGGGCAGATCTTGGGGTAGAGAACGTTGCCGCAGGCGGGACAGGCGAGCTCCCGGCTGGTGGCGACGTGGCCCAGCTCGCTGCCGCAGTGCCCACAGTAGCGGTTGGAATGGTACCAGTTGCGCAGCTGGTAGCCAGTTATGCCGGCGAAGGCCAGACAACGGGGCCGAAGGAAGCGGAACTGGTTCACGGGCTCGAGGCGGAAGCCCTCGGGCAGCTCCTCGCTGCCACGGGGGCGCGGATCGCGCTCGGCCATGAAGAAGCGACGGTCGTCGATCGAGAAGAGGTAGCGTGGGGCGAGGTCGGGGGCGGAAAAACCCCAGTCGCGCAGGCGCGGGAGCTCGAGCTCGCCCGTGCCGCCATCCAGGCGCACGACCGCCTGGCCGCGACCGTAGGCCAGCACGTAGTCCTCGGGCCGCGCCTCGAGCGGTCGATAGGCGTTGTCGAAGGCGTAGCTGCCGATGTCCTGGATCACAGGTCCTCCCCCGTTGGCTGTCGGGGAAACATGATACGTCTGCCCGCGACCACGGGGGGCAGGTGTGGGAAAGCACAAGCAAATCGACGTCTTGGGGCATCTGGGGAGAGATGGCTGCGGTTTGCTTGTGGGCTGCGGCTTGCTCGTGTTTCTCAACGGTCCAAACACAAGCAAAGCGGCGTCTCACGCCCCATAAAGCAGAAACGGCGCAGTTTGCTCGCGTTTCTCTCCCAATGAAACGCGAGCAGACCGCGCCACCACAAGCAGACCGCTCCCGCGCCGTGGCCCTACAGCATCTGCCGGTAGATGTCCTTCAGCGCGGGATACATGCTGTGCCAGGTGCTGTAGTGCCCCCGATAGAGCGCGATGATCTCCTTGTTGGGAAAGACCATCTGCTCCTCCACCCGCGCGAGGCGGTGCGCGCACTCAGCCACGTCGGGAAAGGCCCCGCAGCAGACGCTCGCGAGCATGGCCGCGCCGAAGGCCGGAGCCTGGGGCGTCTGGGGAATCTGCAGGGGGATTCCCAGGACGTCGGCACAGATGGCCCTCCAGAGCGGGCTCGTGGCGCCGCCGCCGCAGATGGTCGAGGCCATGACCTCGACCTCCTCCGCACGGGCAATTTGCAGGCAGTCGCGCAGGGCGAAGGCGACGCCCTCCAACACGGCCTGGGTCATGTCGGCGCGGGTGGTGTCCATGCGCAGGCCCACGAAGGCGCCGCGCGCACGCGGGTCGTTGTGGGGGGTCCTCTCGCCCATGAGGTAGGGCAGGAAGTAGACGTCGTTCTGGCCCAGCTTGCCGCCGGCGACCAGCGCCTGCTCCGCGTCGTAGGAATCGGCACCCAGGATGTCGTCCATCCACCACTTGTTGCAGCCGGCGGCGGTGAGGATGCAGCCCATGAGGTTCCAGCCACCGTCGGCCGAGCAGAAGGAGTGCAGGGCGTTGTGCTCGTCCACCACGCAGCCGTCGGTGGTCATGAGGATGGTCCCGGCGGTCCCCATCACGATGTTGCAGCGGCCCGGGCCCACGGCGCCCGTGCCGACGGCGGCGGAGGCGTTGTCTCCCGCGCCGGCGCAGACCAGCGTCTCCTCGGGCAACCCCAGCTCGCGCGCCACCCCGGGAAGGAGGGTCCCCAGGGGCTCCCAGCTCTGGTGCAGCTGAGGGAGCTGCCGCTCGCGCAGGCCGCAGATAGAGAGCATCTGACGGCTCCAGCAGCGGTTGCGCACGTCGAGCAGGAGGGTGCCCGAGGCATCAGAGAAGTCCGTCGCGTGCACGCCCGTGAGGCGGAAGTTGACGTAGTCCTTTGGGAGCATGACCTTGCGGATGCGGGAGAAGTTGACGGGCTCCTCCTCGCGCATCCACAGGAGCTTGGGCGCGGTGAAGCCCGCGTAGGCCACGTTGCCGGTGTAGGAGGCGATGGTCCTACGGCCCACCTCGCGGTTGAGGTAGTCGACCTGGTAGCGGGTGCGGCTGTCGTTCCAGAGGATGGCCGGGCGGATCACCTCGTCGTCCTTGTCCAGCACGACGAGGCCGTGCATCTGGCCGCAGGCGCCGATGCCGGCCACCTGGCTGGCGTCAAAGCCCCGAAGCAGCTCGGGGATGCCCTGGCGGACGGCGTCCCACCACAGGATCGGGTCCTGCTCGCTCCAGCCCGGCTCGGGGAAGCTGATGGGATAGCTGCGGCTCCTGATGTTGAGGACCTCGCCGTCCTCGTCCATGAGCAGGAGCTTCGTCGCCGAAGTGCCGATGTCCAGTCCGATGAAGTACATGGGACACCCCCTTAAGGCAGCTGCGGCAGATGAGCGGTAGGGCCGTGGCCTCGCCGCGCCGTCCCCCATTCTATGCCTGCCGGAGCCGCGGATGCTTCTTGTGCCACACCGCGCGCGGCACCGACAAGCCCCGAACAATAGAAGACCGCCCATTCCACGCCGGAGACAGGCGGTCCCACATGGCCGCAGGGCGGCCGGAATCGCAGCTGGGAAGAGGTCCAGACTACTGTGCGTAGCTCACGACGGGCTTGCCTGCCTCGATGGCGCCAGGAGCGGTGAGCTCGACGGACGAGAGGTCGTCGGAGTTGGTGATCGCCATGATGACCACGTCGTCGTGCCCGGCCGCCTTGATCTTCTCGCTCGAGAACTTGATGAGGGGCTCGCCGGCGCTCACGTGCGCACCCTTGCTGCCGAAGACGGTGAAGCCCTCGCCCTTCATCTCGACCGTGTCGACGCCGATGTGGATGAGCACCTCGGCACCGTCGTCGGTCACCATGCCCAGGGCATGGAAGTTGGGTGCGCCAATGGCGCTCAGGGTCCCTGCCGCAGGCGCGTAGACCGTGTCGCCTTCGGGGAGGACCCCGCAACCCTTGCCCATGGCACCACTGCTGAACACGGGGTCGCTCACCTCGGAGAGGGAGACGGCCTTGCCGGTGACGGGAGCCAGCAGGGTGCCCGCAGGGGCGCTGACGCCCAGGGCGGCCGGCTTCGAAGGCTTCTTGAACATGTCGAACAGACCCATTGAATACCTCCTAACCCGAGGGTCCCCCCTCGTCGCGACCCCGATGGTATGGCCTCTGGCCCGGTCGCTATATGGATTATCCTACTAAGTCATTCGCAAAAGAAAGGCAAACCGGATGTTTAAAACGCTTTACTTGATGCGTCACGCACAGACCCTCTTCAACCAGCAGGGCAAGACCCAGGGCTGGCGCGACTCCCCCCTCACCCCGCTTGGGACGGAGCAGGCCCGCGCCGCGGGACGGGAGGCCGCACGCCGCGGCTGGACCTTCGACCACGCCTACTGCTCGACCTCTGAGCGCACGGAGGCCACCCTCCTTGCCTTCCTCGACGCGTTCGGCGCGCCCGACCTCCCCTACCAGCGCGCGAAGGCCCTCAAGGAGATGGGCTTCGGTGCGTTCGAGGGCAAGGACGCCTACCTCGAACCCCAGGGCGAGCGGCGCGCCGAGGGCTTCGCCGAGTACGGCGGCAAGACCGAGGGGCAGGTCACCCGCCGCATGGTCGACTTCCTCACCGACGTCATGGGACGAGAGGGGCACCGCGACGTGCTCGTCGTGGGTCACGGTGCCTCCGCGCTCAAGTTCTTCGAGGCCCAGGCACCGAGGAACAGCGTCAGGGTCACCCGCTGGGAGAACTGCATGACCTACGTCTTCGACTACGAGGACGGCCTCTTCTCGTGCCGCGAGATCGTCTATCCCGAGCCCGACGACGGCCAGGACTAGGAGGAGGACGTTCCGGGTGAGAGGGACGCCCCTCTCACCCGAGGCCCTACACCAGGTGGAAGTGGACGAAGCCGTTCCAGAGCCCGTCCTCCTCGACGTCAGTCGACACGAAGTCGGCCGCTGCCTTGGCCTCCTCGCCGCCCGAGCCCATGCAGCAGCTCGCGCCGCAGGCCTCGAAGAGGGGGACGTCGACCTTGGCGTCCCCGAAGGCGACGCTCTGCTCGCGCGGGACGCCAAGGTGGGCGAGGAGCAACTCTACCGAGCGGGCCTTGTCCACCCCCTTGGCGCCAAGGTCGCCGAAGAGCGCCTCCTCTCCCCTTCCGCCCCAGGTCTTGGCCTCGAGCTCGGGGAAGTCGCGGGCGCTGTCCAGGTGGTCCTGGTAGTCGCGCAGGACGAAGCTGACCTTGTTGACGTCGTCGCGGTAGAGCTCGCCGCCAAAGACGAGCCCCGTCATGACCTGGTCGGCCTCGAGCTCGTCCGCATCCTCGACGCCCTTGCCCCTCACGTAGGCGCGCAGGGCGCCGCGGGCACCCTCCCTGAAGTTCCTGCTGGCGAAGAGCCCATTGTTCGACTCGAGGAAGTAGGCGAGGCCGCGCTCGTCGAGCCAGTCCACCAAGCGACGCTCCACGTCGGCGGGGATGCCCTGGTGGAAGAGCACCTCTCCGTGGTCCTCGACGTAGCCGCCGTTGGCGCCTATGAGGCCGTCGAGCTCGATGCGGGCGAGAAGGTCCTCCATCTCTGTCTTGCTGCGCCCCGTGCAGGCGTAGACCCTGTGGCCGGCGGCGCGCGCCAGCTCGACCGCGCGCCTCGCGCTCTCGGGCAGCACGTTGCCGTAGTCCACCAGCGTACCGTCGACGTCCACGAACGCGATCATGCCAAGTCCCCTCTCGCCTCGTCCCCCCATGGGAAGAGTGCCCCGACGCGCTGCGCCGGGGCACGTGTGCCGTCCTAGTCCAGCTCGGTGCCGTTCGAGGCGATCAGCCTCTTGTAGTAGAAGAAGCTGTCCTTGCGGGAGCGGTGCAGGTCGCCCGTGCCGTCGTCGTGCTTGTCCACGTAGATGAAGCCGTAACGCTTGCGCATCTCGCCCGTGCCGGCCGAGACCACGTCGATGGGGCCCCACCAGGTGTAGCCAATGAGGTCCACGCCGTCCTCAATCGCCTCGCCCATGTCGCGCACGTGCTTACGCAGGTAGTCGATGCGGTAGGGGTCGTGGATGGAGCCGTCCTCCTCCACAGTGTCGAAGGCGCCGAAGCCGTTCTCGACGACCATCAGGGGGATCTGGTAGCGGTCGTAGATCTCGTTGAGCGAGAAGCGCAGGCCCTTGGAGTCGATGGACCAGCCCCAGTCCGAGACCTCCAGGTAGGGGTTGCGCCCGCCCATGACCATGTTGCCCTTGCCCTGCTCGACGTCACCGTGGGTGCCCACGACGGAGCTCATGTAGTACGAGAGGGTGTAGAAGTCGATCTTCCCCTCGCGCAGGAGCTCCTCGTCGCCGGGCTGCATCTTGATCTTGATGCCGTTCTCGTCCCAGAAGCGCCTGGCGTAGCTGGGGTAGGCGCCGCGAACCTGCACGTCAGAGCAGTACCAGTTCATACGGCGCATCTCGTCCTGGTTGGCCAGCTGGTCCGCGGGGTCGCAGGTGGCGGCGTAGCTCAGGATGAAGCAGTCCATGTTGCCCATCTTGAGGTCGGGGTAGGTCTCGTGGGCGTACTTGATGACCTTGGCAGAGGCCAGGAACTGGTGGTGCAGGGCGTTGTAGCGCTCGTTGATGTCGTCCCTCACCTCGGCCATGGTCCCGGTGAAGCCCTTGAGCGTGCCCAGGGAAAGCGTGCAGCCCATGGTCATGGTGCCGGTGTTGATCTCGTTGAAGGTGAGCCAGTACTTCACCTTGTCGTGCCAGCGGTCCAGGCAGCAGCTGGCGTAGCGCAAGAAGAGGTCGACGAGGCGACGGTCGGCCCAGCCGTTGTAGGTCGCGGCGAGGTGGTAGGGCAGCTCGTAGTGGCTGAGGGTCACCAGAGGCTGGATGCCGTGCGCGAGCAGGCAGTCGAAGACGCGGTCATAGAACTCGAGTCCGGCCTGGTTGGGCTCGGTCTCCTCTCCCGTGGGGAAGAGGCGCGCCCAGTTGATGGACATGCGGAAGACGTTCCAGCCCATCTCGGCGAAGAGGGCGATGTCCTCCTCGTAGTGGTGGTAGAAGTCCGTCGCCTCGTGGCTGGGATAGAGCGCGTTCGGGTCGAACTCGACGTCGATCTGGCGCGGGGTGTTGATGTCGCCGCCACGCATGTGGTCGGGGACCGACGCGCCCTTGCCGTCGACGTCCCAGGCGCCCTCGTACTGGTTCGCCGCCGTCGCGCCGCCCCACAGGAAGTTGTCGGGGAACTTGATGCCATCCTTGCCCATGTCTGCTCCTCTGATTGGTTCACAAAACGCTTACACGTTTCATGCTGGCCTCTCACATGCTATTTTTCAAGCGTGAGAAGGTAACGTGAAACGCTTTGAAACGGAGGTCTGACATGGATGCCAATGCGGGAGACGAGCTGCTCGAGCGCGTGAGGGGCATGTCACTGGCGGGGACGGGGTCTCGCCGCGCGATCGCGCAGCTCGTGCTGGGCGAGGGGTCGGGTCTGGGACGCCTGAGCATGGCGGAGGTGGCACAGCTCAGCTACTGCTCGAAGCCGTCCCTGGTGCGCTTCGCTCAGTCGCTGGGCTTCGGGGGATGGCCGGCGTTTCAGGAGGCGTTCTCGCATGCCGCCAGCGCAGAGGAGGCGCGCGCGGAGGTCGACTGCAACTTCCCCTTCGACGAGGGCACGGGTGTGACGGAGGTCGTCACCCGCGTTGCCGAGGTCGAGCGCCACGCCATCGACCAGGTCGTGGAGGCGCTCGACGAGGACGCACTCGAGCGCGCCGCAGGGCTCGTGTGCGCGGCGCGACAGGTTGTCTGCTTCGGCGTGGAGCAAAACCGCTACTTCGAGCAGAACTTCGCGCACCGACTGAGGCAGATCGGCATCGAGTGCCTGGTGCCCTCGCTCGCGACCAGCGCGCTCGTGGCACGGGGCATGGTCGAGGACTGCTGTGCAATCCTGGTCTCGTACTCGGGGCTCGGAGCACAACGCCTCCCGGCGGTGCTGCTCGACGATCTCAGGCGAGGTGGCGTCCCTACCATAGCCGTCACCAGCTCGGGAGAGAATCTGCTGAGCCGTGCCTGTGACTGCACGCTGGAGTTTCCGCCCGAGGAGCGACTGTACAGCAAGATCGCCGGCTACTACAGCGAGCGCGCCACCGGCCTCGTGCTCGACCTCCTGTTCTCTCTCTGCTTCCAGGCGGCATACGAGAAGAACGTGCGGCGCAAGCTCGACGCCGTGGTGCGCTACGAGCGGTTGATGCAGACGACGGACGTGCTCTCAAGCTAGAAAAACTGCGCACGATTTGCCGCGTGGCCTCGCGAATCCTGGGCAAACGTCGCTCGTCTCCACAATTCGGCGAAATCGTGCGCAGTTTTTTGTCGGCCTGTCCGCGTCATCGTGCGCTCGCGCTCGACAGCAGGAGGCCCGGGGCGCCAGCCCCGGGCCTCCTCGCTCACCTAACATGTCGCCCGGACGCGCTTACTCAGTCGCAGCGCCCTCCTGGCCTGCTCCGTCAGCCCCAGACGTGGCAGCTGCGCTGACTGCGTCCGCGACCTTCCGCGCGGCATCCGCGACCTCGCCCAGTCCGCCTGCGTCGATGCTCACCTTGCGGTTCACCTTCGCGTCGTAGGTGTCGGCGCGCATGACGTCGGCCAGGTCGACGCCCGTCACGCTCTTCACCATGTCGAAGGCGGCCTTGATGGACTGCGGCGCCATGGACGTCACGCCCGCGGCCGGGGAGCCCTCTCCCTCGCCACCGACGGTCGAGTAGATGTTTATGGCGTCGATGCCCTCGATGGGCTTGGAGGCTGCGGCGATGATGTCCGGCAGCACGCCGATGATCTGCTGGGCAAGGGCGGCCTGGCCGTACTTGCGCAGCGCCTCCGCCTTCTTGTCCATGGCCTCTGCCTCGGCGATGCCCTTGGCGCGGGCCGCCTGGGCCTCGGCCTCGCCCTTGGCGCGAATCGCCTCGGCGGCCTTCTGCGCGGAGTAGAGCTCTGCCTCGGCGGCCTTCTGCCTGGTCACGAGGTCCGCCTGCGCGCGCTGCTCGGCGGCGTAGCGGTCGGCGTCGGCCTGCTTGCGGATGGAGGCGTCGAGCTCCTGCTCCTTGACGGCTACCTCCTTCTGCTTCAGCTCGGCCTCGCGGTCGGCCTTGGCGATCTCGGCGTTGACCTGCTCGGTATTGATGGCCTTCTGCTGGCGCTGCGCCTCGATGCCCTTGGCGGCGTCCGCCTTCGCGGCCGCGGTGTCCGCCTCGGTCTTGAGCGAGGCCTGGCGCAGGGCCAGGGCGTTGTTCTGCTCGGCGATGGCGGTCTCGGACGTGATGCGGGCGTCGTTGGCGATCTTGTTGGCCTCGGCGCGGGCGACCGCGATCTCCTTCTCGGCGTTAGCCTTCGAGATCTGGGCGTTCTTCTGGATGGCAACGGTGTTGGCGATGCCCAGGTTCTCGATCACGCCGATGCCGTCGTCGTCGATGTTCTGGATGTTGAACGACACGATGTCCAGACCCATGCGCTGCATGTCGGTCATCGCGTTCTCCTGCACCTTTGCGGCGAAGGTCTTGCGGTCGTTCATGATTTCGGTCAGGCGCATGCCGCCGATGATCTCGCGGAGGTTGCCCTCCAGCACGTTGACCACCATGTCGTTGATGTAGTCGGAGTCGCGGTTGAGGAAGTTCTCCGCCGCCTTGGCCAGGCCGTCCTCGGTGTTCGAGATCTTAACCACGGCGACCGAGTCAACCATGATGTTGATGTAGTCGAGGGTGGGGATGGTCTTCGTGGTCTTGACGTCGACGGAGAGCATGCGCAGCGACAGGCGGTCGACACGCTGCAGGAAGGGAATCCTGACGCCGGACTTCCCGATGAGGTAGCGGGGCTTCTTCCCGCCGCCCGAGATGATGTAGGCCTGGTCGGGCGGTGCCTTCACGTACCCGGAGGCGATGATGACGAGCACCGCGATCACGACGATGCCAACGAGGACGAACCTTATGAGCTCCATGACGCACGCTTCCTTTCTGGAGGCAGCGCCAGCCCGACACGAATGACGGGCCTGGCCGGCCACGAACAGAGGAGATGTTATCTGATTGGAGAGGGGCAACATCCCGGTCGGAAGGCCGGACCATCCGGAACCACATCTGCACCACAGATGCAACGAGCCGTCTGACCTGGTCGTTCACAGTTTCAATCGTCTACTCTGGGCCAAAATGGGGAAGGGTCGCGCAACCCGGCGCGAGCGGCCATCGATATCACGAGCCGTAGCAAAACACCATCCAAACACAATAGGAACCTCTCCCCGAAAATTAACGACTTCTTTCTTGAAATCACCCAATAATGTCGAGAAATGCCTGTTTCGTTGCGGTAAGTTAGTACAAAACATAGAAGCTAAATTTTTTGGGGATGGTCAGATGAAGGTAGGGGTACGAGACATCAGCCGCAAGACCGGCTTCTCCCCCGCCACGGTTTCCAACGCGCTCAACCACAAGCGCGGCGTGAGCAAGGAGACCGCCGAGACCATCCTCAGGGTCGCGCAGGAGCTGGGCTACCAGCGCCCCAGCCGCCTCGACCGCATCCAGTTCGTCGTCGTGCGCAAGAGCGGCAAGGTCCTCGACGAGTCGGACTTCCACCCCGCGGTGGTGGACGGCGTCGAGCGCGAGGCGAAGCTCCACGGCCTCACCACGAGCTACGTCACCATCGACCTCGCCGACCCCGGAGCCCATTCCCCGCTGCGCGAGCTCTGCCAGGACACCACCAGCGGCATCGTCCTCCTGGGCACCGAGATGATGGAGGAGGACTACGAGCCCTTCTACGGCTCCGCCGCCCCCCTGGTCATCGTGGACGGCTGGTGCTACCACAGCTTCATCGAGTCCATCGTCATCTCCAACGAGAGCTCCGCCTACCGAGCCGTCCACTACCTCATCGGCAAGGGCCACACGCGCATCGGCTACGTCAGGGGCAACCCCGTCATCCGCAACTTCCCCCTGCGCGAGCGGGGCTGCCGCCGTGCCCTAGAGGAGGCGGGCCTCAGCTGGAACGACGACTACTGCGTGACCGTGGGCACGAGCCTCTCCACCGCCTACGCCGCCGCCAAGGAGTGGCTCGAGGGCGACCCGGAGCTCCCCACCGCCTTCTTCGCCGAGAACGACGTGATGGCCTGCGGCATGATGCGCGCCCTCCTCGAACGCGGCGTCAAGGTGCCGGAGGAGGTCTCGTTCGTCGGCTTCGACGACCTGCCCGTCGCCACCGTGATGCTCCCCGCCCTCACCACCCTGCACGTTCCCAAACACGACATCGGCGCCATGGCGGTCCAGAAGCTGATCGCACAGGTCAAGGCCCCGAGGGGCTTCACCTGCACCACCCACGTCTCCACCACCTTCGTAGAGCGGGACAGCGTGGCACAGCTGTAGGGTTTGGGCTCCCCCTGGGCTAGAATCGACTCATGCACACGACTGCGCGGACGCCGTCCGCGGGAGGAGGAGCCATGGCAGCAGAGAACACGGACTTCCAGGCCTACGCGCCCGAGCCCGAGCTCGAGTTTGGCGACGCCGCGCCCGCGGCGCCCGAGCTGGACCTCGACGGCGCGACCGCGTCCGATCCCGTAACCGCCTCCCTCACCCCCCAGGAGCTGGAGAAGGTCTCGGCCTTCGTCCAGAAGATCGACATCACCGACACCGCCGGCGTCCTCGCCTACGGCGTGGGGTCGCAGCGCAAGGTCTCGGAGTTCTCGGAGCGCGCCCTCGCCGGCGTGCGCGGCCATGACCTGGGCGAGGTGGGCGACCAGATCAACTCGCTGGTGGTGACCCTCAAGAACTTCGACCCCGACCAGAAGGAGGGGGGCCTCCTGGGCCTCTTCCACAAGGCCAAGAACAGCCTCGAGGCCCTGAAGGCGCGCTACAGCGACGTGGAGAAGAACGTGCGCTCAATCTCTGACGCACTCGAGGGCCATCAGGTCACCCTGCTCAAGGACATCTCGATGCTGGACCAGCTCTACGCTCTCAACGAGTCGTACTTCAAGGAGCTGACCATGTACGTGGCGGCCGGCAAGCAGAAGCTCGAGGGGGTGCGCACGGGCGAGCTCGCCGAGCTGCAGGCCAAGGCGGCGAGGACGGGGCTCGCCGAGGACGCCCAGGCCGCCCGCGACCTTTCGCAGAAGTGCGACCGCTTCGAGAAGCGCATCTACGACCTCGAGCTCACCCGCCAGGTTGCGCTCCAGACCGCGCCGCAGATTCGCATGGTCCAGGCCTCGGACGCCGTCATGGCCGAGAAGATCCAGTCCACGGTGGTCAACACCATCCCCCTGTGGAAGAACCAGATGGTCATCGCCCTGGGCATCGAGCACGCCAACCAGGCCGCCCGCGCCCAGCGCGAGGTATCGCAGATGACCAACGACCTCCTGAGGAAGAACGCCGACCAGCTCAAGGTGGCCACCGTCGAGGCCGCCAAGGAGGCCGAGCGCGGCGTGGTGGACCTCGAGACCCTGCGCCACACCAACGAGCAGCTCATCTCCACCCTGGATGAGGTCGCGCGCGTCCAGGCCGAAGGGCGCGAGAAGCGCCAGCTTGCCGAGGAGGAGCTCACGAAGATCGAGGGCGAGCTCAAGACGAAGCTCCTGGAGGCCTCGCAGCGCTAGGCTCGCCCAGTCAAGGGGCGAGGACGCAGGCGAGAGTCCCCGCATGCGAGCCCGCAGGCACAATCATGAGGGGCGGCGTCACGATCGCTCGTGGCGCTGCCCCTCTCGCCTGTCTCAGGCAAGCCTGGTGACGCCGTCGGGCGGGTCGGCCGCCGTCAGGGACGCAGCTCGTCCCCCGTAGAGGTGAGTCCGTCCTGCTCGAGCATGGTCCTCATGACCTTGAGGTCGCCCGTGAGGTCCATGCTCTGCTCCTGCAGGAGGTTGTCCAGGGTCCGGGAGAGCCCCTCGTCCACCATCTGCAGGGTCTGGGCCAACTCCGCGCGCACGGACTCGACCCCGGCACCGCCAGAGCCGCTCTGCTCGAGCTCGGCGTAGGACGCGGCGAGCTTCGAGGTCTGCGGCAGGTAGTAGTTGGCGACCCGCCTGAGCTGTGACGCGCACTCGGGATGCGACCTCAGGTACGACGAGAGCTGCTGCGTGCGCATGACGATGGACTCGAGCGAAGACCTGAGGCCCTCGTCCACGATGCGCGCGCGAGACTCCTCGACCATGCGGCCGAAGTCGGAGAACACCCCCAGGAGCTCGCGAATCTCGGGAGTCAGCCCGTCGTCCACGGACTTGGGCTTCTTGCCCTGGGACCCTCCCTGGCTCTCCTTGCGGCGGTTCCACTCCTTGCGAGCCCTCTTGTAGGAGCCGTCGGTGAGGTAGAGGGTCGTCCCGTCTCCCAGCGAGGCGATGTGCCCCTGCGGGATGAGTCCCTGGGAGATGGCCTCCTGAAGCAGGGGCTGCAGCTCCTTCACGGTAAGCTCGACCCTACCGCCCAGATCCCTCAGGCGCATGCTCGTCTCGTCTCCCACGGCCTTCGAGAGCGCAAGGCAGAGACGTGCGATCTTCCTGCGCCGGGCGCCCTTCGCGAAGGACTTGACCGCCCCCGTGCCCAGACCGACGAGAACCGCCAGACCAACGAGGAACGAGACGAGGCCGTCGAAGGCCATCATGATGGTCGGGACGATCATCATGATGGCCAGGTAGCCCAGGATGATCCCGCCGATCAGGTCCTTGGCGCGGACCTTCTCGTCGCCATGCCGACACACGACGTAGGGAGAAGAATCCACCTCCGCCATGCCCAGCTGCGCGGCGACGGCCGCGGCAGCGCGCTCGATGGAGCTGGCGATGCCATCGAAGTCGACCTTTGACATCAGCTCGCCCGCCTTCTCGGCGGCTGCGGGAATCTCTCTGTTGAGGACGTCACCCACCTGACGGGCGACGTCGGTGCCCTGGCGGACGAAGTCGTCCGCCGAGGTCCGGGGGTCCTTGGGGCCCCACTCGTCCTGTGCGTCGTTGTCCATGGCGGCCATCCTCTGGGTTTGGCTGAAGTCACATGCGAGAAACCACCCTATGAAGGTACACGATGGCCGTGAATCCCGTGTGCTCGAAATGTCGGCAAGTCGTCACTGCCACGCCATGCAGGACGGCCCTGCGCCTACCGCAAGCGACGCCCGCAAAATGCAGGCCCCTGGCCTATGGCCTGAGCTCGTCCGCATCCTTGGTGAGCCCGTCCTGGGCGAGCATGGTCCTCATGACCTGGATGTCTCCCGCGAGGTCGATGCTCTGGTCCTCGATGAGCTCCTCCTGGAGCCGCGCGAAGCCGTCGTCGACCATGCGGAGGGCCTCCCTGAGCTCGCCCGTCACCTCCCGAGCGCGTTCGCCCTCGGCGCCGCTGTGCTCGAGCTCGAGGTAGGAGGCAACGAGCTTCGCCGTCTGGGGCAGGTAGTAGCCGACCGCACGCCCAAGCTGGCCAGCAAGCTCCGGATGGGCCTCTACGTAGCTCGCGATGAGGCCCGCCCTGCGCGCGATGCCCTCCATGGAGCCGCGCGCCGACTCGTCCGCCGCCTGGCTGGCCCGACCCGCAAGGACCTGGCCGAAGTCCCTGAAGGCGTCGACCACCTCGCGCTGCTCGCGGGCGAGAGGGACATCGGCCGTCGTCGTGGCAACGTCCTCCCCGAGGCCGGTGCCCCGCGGCTCGGAAGCGGGAGCGGCGGAGAGGGCCCTCTCGTATGCCTCGCCGCTCAGGTAGAGCGCCTGCGCGGCGTTGGGAAGCGTCTTCACGCGCCCCTGGGGAAGGGAGCCCTGGCGGATGGCCTCCTCGCAGAGGCCGGCAAGATCGTCCTGCCCGATTCCCGTGCGCTCGGCGAGCTCCGCCAGGGGCACGACCTCCCGATCGGCGGCGAAGCGCGAGATCATGGCGAGCATGTCGGCGAGGCGCCTGCGACGGCGGGAGTCGAGGAGGCGCTTCGTGGCGAAGGCGAGGCCCGCCGCGCCCATGCCAAAGAGGAGGACGGAGGCGGGTACGGAGGCGCGGAGCACGGGGAAGCCCAGCACGAGGAGGAGCAATCCCATGTAGCCGAAGAACGCGACGCGGGGGAGCTCCCCGGGCCGCCAGGCAGCGTCTTCCTCGACAAGCAGGACGTAGGGCGACGCCTTCTGCGGCTCCGACGCCGGTGCCGCTTCGGCGGGAGTGCCAGTAGCTGCGTCGGTGACATCGGCAGAGGCAGAGGCGATGGCGGCGCAATGGTCGTCGGCAGGGGCAGCCAGCTCAGGTTCCGCCTCCACAGTCTCGGCGGCGACCTCCTCCGGCGCCTCGGCAGGCGCCGGTTCCGCGGTGACGTCCTCCACGTTCTGGGGAGAGGGGCTCGGCTGCGGGGCCGTGGGCGCATCGCCTTGGCGCGAGCCGAGGACGACGGGGGCCTCGTCACGTCCCGGCACCTCCTGGCGCAGCTCGTCGACGGAGGTCGCGAGGCTGGCGAAGTCCACCAGGGCGAGGAGGTCAAACATGCCATGGGCGAACCGCATGCCGTCGGCGCGTGAGCCCTGGCGCGCCATCCTTGCCTCCAGCTCCCGCAAAGCCTTGTTCTCCATGAGAGCACGCCCTCCACGCGACCGGGGGCGATACTCTCGCCCGGAACCAGACGTTTTCCAGTATACGGACAAGCCACGACATCAGCCTTCACGGGCGAGACATGCCGCTTGCTTCTCTGCGCTTGCTGGCCCCACTCCTCTCCACCGGCCCAATCTTGTGGTTGTGGACAGAATTGCCGCCGGAGGGCAAGAAAAGTGTCCGCGTTTGCAAGATTGGACGTCGCGCCAGCAGGCAGCCACGGCCCCGACCTGTGCGTAGCGTGCGTGCCGTGGGGCTTGGGCATGCCGTGGGGCTTGGGCGTGCCGTGGGGCTTGGACGTGCCGTGGGGCTTGGACGTGCCGTGGGAATCCGACTTCGCAGCCCTACGATCACCCGCTACCTCGCCAGCCAGGCGTAGACGGGGACGTCCCGCCCGCATTCCTTCCCCTCCGCCTCCGCGAGGGCGCGCACGGCAAGCTCGTGGTCGAGGCCCTCGTGGAGGCCGCTCACGCAGAGCGTGGCCAGCAGGGTGCCGCGCTCGTCTCGGATGGGGAAGGCCCCGGCCACCGGACAGGCGAACTCGAACGTGCCAAACTTGTCGGGTGTGCTGCGGTCGACGAGGTCCTGGAAGCTGCCGTCCACCTCGTGTGCCACGTCAGCCCATAGCGAGGAGTGGCCGCAAGCGAGAGACGCCCGACGCTTGCCCTGGGCGAACTCCTGGTTGCGTGGCGCCTTGTCGTCCGCGGCCCACTCGAGCATCGCCAGGCCGTCCGGCTCGCGCACGACGCGCACGGTGACGCCGCGGTCGTACTCCCGTGACAGGCGCGCAACGGCGTTGCCCAGCTCGAGTGCGTCGGAACTGGTGAACTCGCCGTGCCAGCGCAGCGCCCCTTCCTGAACCTCGAGGGCGCGCAAGGCGTCCCGGCCAAGCGAGAAGCGAGCCTTGACGGCGTCGACGATGCGCACGCAACGCACCGTAGCCTGGAGCGGCATCACGTCGCTCTCTTCTGCTCCGGCGGCTACGAGCTTCGTGAAGTGCAGCGCCTCTCCGTAGAAGTCGTCCACCTCGTAGGGGGCGTCTATCACGCGCGGCTCGCATCCGTCCGCGTACACCGTCGCACGCTGGCAGCGATGCAACTCCTCGATCACGACACGCCCTCTCGTGCCCACCAGCACGGCCTGGCGGGGCTTCGCACGGTCGAAGGCGCACTCGAGCGTGGCGCTCAGCCCTGCGACCTCGAGCGTGGCGCTCGCGTACATGTCGATGCCCTGGTCATTGGCGACGCCCGCGAAGGCAGTCACCTGCGCCTCTCCCGCCGGCAGGAAGTCATCGAGCCAACTCGCGCAATAGATGCCGCAGTCGAGGAGCACCCCTCCCCCCACGGGATTGCTGTGGTACGTCTTGCCAGATCGGACGAGCTCGCGCATATCGTTGCAGAGGATGGTCTCGACACGAACCACATCGCCTATCTCGCCTTTGTCCACCAGCTCGCACACCGTCCGATAACAGGGGGTGAAGCGCGCCTTCATGCCCTCCATGAAGAGCGAGCCACACTCGCGTGCCACCCGCGCCACGTCGGCCGCCTCCTCGACGCCCAGACAGGCGGGCTTCTCGCAGAGCACGGCCTTGCCTGCACGAAGCGCCCGGATGGCCCAGTCGTGGTGCAGGGCGTGCGGGAGCGAGAGGTAGACCGCGTCCACGCTGGGGTCGGCAAGCAAGGCCTCGTGGGCGGCGCCCGGCCTACCTAGCAACTCGTCGGACAGGGCACCGGAGGGCGCGATGCCGTGCTCTTTGGCAAAGTCCTGCGCCTTGTCCGCTGAGCGACAGCTCAGCGCCACCAGCTCGGCGGCCTCCACGTTGCTCAGGCTGCTCGCGAAGCGACGCGCGATGTTGCCGGCACCCAGGATGCCCCAGCAAACGACTCCCTCTTCTGCCATGCCCGTCTGCCCCCTCCTACGCCAGCTGGCCCATGCCGTCCTCGAGGATGCGCATCTGCGCCAGGGTCTCCTCGGGGGTCACGAGCTGGGGCGCGCCGTTGGCGACGGTATGGAAGAGCGCGTCGTACCACTGCGAGTAGGAGCTTCGCTCGGAGGGCACGCGCTCCTCGTGCAGCCCGTCCTCGTCCTGGTAGCGCAGGGTCCCCCACTGCTCGGGCGCGTCCAGGCCGAAGTCGGGATGACCCGCGGGCAGGTAGAAGTGCTTGAGGTCCCGCTCCTGCTGGTCCTTCTCGAACTTGACGTACGCCCCCTTGTCACCGCAGATCTCGAAGCTCGGACGCTGGATGGCCATGCGGTAGTTCGCGTGAGCGGTGGCCTTGACGCCCAGCTCGTCGTAGTACAGGTCGTAGTCGAAGTAGTCGCAGACCATGCCCGCGCCCTGGAGCTGCCGCAGGTCGGAGTGGACGCGGTCGGGCGTCCCGAACCAAGAGATAATCTGGTCGAGGCAGTGGCTCGCATGTCCGTAGGGGGCGTTGTTGACGGGGTCGTTGGCCATGCCGTCCATCATGGTCGGGCGCCAGTAGTCGTAGCTGGTGACGACTTCGAAGACCTTGCCCAGCTTGCCTGACTCCACGACCTTCCTGGCCGTGAGGTAGTCGGAGTCGAAGCGGCGGTTCTGGTAGCACTGGACCGTGACGCCGTTCTTGGCTGCCAGGTCGAAGAGCTCGGCGGCCTCCTCGTAGGTGGCCGAGAAGGGCTTGTCCACCGTCACATGCTTGCCCGCCTCGAGCGCGCGCTTGGCCATGGAGTAGTGCAGCGCCGAGGGGGTGGTGATCTCCACGACGTCGATCTGGGGGTCGCCCAGGATCGCCTCCGTGTCCGTGACGTACTCGACGCCGGGGATGGCCGCCCAGGCGGAGTGGTCGACGTGGCGGGCCTGCATCGTCTTGATGCGGAACTTGTCGCTCCGGTCGAGGACGTACGGGGCATGGTAGCGATTGGCGCTCTTGCCGTTGCCGATGTAGCCGACGATGACCTTGCCGTCCTGCATGGTAAGTCCTCCCTGGGTGACGTGCTACGTACGATTCTCCTGCTTGTTGTTGCCATTGTAGGGTGCGGTCCGGCGACGACGGTCCCTACCCGCGAAGTGGGAACAGAGGTTCACGGCCTCCCGCCCCTGCAGCAAGCTTGCCGTACCTTTTTTCCAAGAGGCGATCGCATCCGAAGGCCTGCTACACCCTCTCGACGTCACCGGTGTAGGAGATGTCGAAGGGACCGTCCATGATGAAGAGCACGTCGACGTCCTCGGCGGCCGTCGCGCCGTGGAACATCGGAGTGCCCGTGTCCCACCAGACGAAGCTGCCGGCGGGCAGGTCGCCCTGATCGGTGTGGAGCGTGCCGCGCAGCACGTACATGCCCTTGCCGCTTTCGTGGGTGTGAACCGAGAGCGGCATGCCCTTCTCGTAGCGCGTGAGCTGCACGTTCATACCGGTCTTGGGATCGTCGTGCAGGGTGATGGCCTGGTGCTTGGCACCCGAGCGCGGACTCACGAAGACGTGTTCTGCCGGGTTCAGGTCTTGGGGGAGAAACACCGTGACGCCGTTCTGACTCTTGCCCATTCGTTCCCCTCTCTTGGCGGAGGCGCGGACAAGATCCGTCGTCTCACGCCGATTGACGGCCGCTCAGGGCAACCAGTCGCCTTGTCACCGACAAGCCAGAGGCCCACCGGCAGGAAGCTGTCGGTGGGCCAGGAAGTTGAGCTTGTTCGGACGCTACGCCGTAGCCTTCTCGACTCCGGCCTCGGCCTGCTCCTTGGTCACGCCGAAGAAGTAGTTGATGCCGAGCGAGAGCGCGAAGCCGATGCCGCCCGCGATGGCCGCGAAGACGACGTTCATGGGCTTGTCCGGGGCGATGAAGTTGAGCAGGCTCAGGATCGAGGTGGCGCCCATGTTGTAGAAGTACACGTGCGTTATGCCGATGAACAGGACCGCGACCGCGTTGGCGATGGAGACGCCCACCAGGCAGCGAGTGTACTTGAAGCCGACGCCGAAGAGCGAGGGCTCGGACACGCCGCCGACGATGCCGGACACGAAGGCGCCAAGCGCGACGGACTTCTCGTTGGGGTCCTTCACCTTGAGGAACACGGCCAAGGCCATGGCCCAGACCGCGAAGTTGGAGATCAGGTTGCACACGAGGGCGTAGGTCTCGACGCCGTTCTGGGCGTACGCGACAAGGGCGAGGGTGACCAGCGCCATGTGCATGCCGGTGATGACGAGGAAGTGCTGGACTGCCATGAGGACGACGATGGCGATGATCGAGACGATGCCACCGGCGTTGCCGAGCGAGAAGAGGAAGTTGCCAAGGAGGTTGCCGAGCTCGGCGCCGATGGGAGCGAGCGCGCAGAGCGACAGGGGGACCATCACGAGCATGGTGAGGAAGGGAACGAACACCGTGACCAGCGTGTCAGGCACGTGCTTGTCAAAGAAGCGCTCCACGTAGCTCATGACCCAGACGGAGAGCAGGATGGGCATGACGGACTGGGAGTAGTTCACCACGGGTGCCGGGATGCCAAACACCGTGAGCGCGGGGTCCTGGGTTCCGGCGAGTGCGACGAAGCTGGGCTCGATGAGGATTGCCACGAGCAGGAGCCCCAGCACCGGGCGCACGCCGAGCTTCTTGGCAGCGGTGTACCCGAGGTAGATGGGCAGGAAGTAGAAGCCCGCGTTGTACACCATGTTGGTCACGAAGTAGATGTTGGAACCCTCGCGATCAGGTTGAGCATGGTGGGCCCAAAGATTACCTGGATGACCTTGAAGAGGCCGGCGACGGTGATGATGGGGACGATGGGCACCATCGAGCCCGAGAGGTAGTCGAGGATGGCGGCACCGACGGCCTTGGGGGTCAGCTTCTTCTCGCCCGCGTCGTCCAGGTTCTCGTCAACGGCCGCCTGCTCCTCCAGGCCGGCGACGGAGCAGAGCTCCTTGTAGACATGGGGCACCTTCTGGCCGATGATCACCTGGTACTGGCCCCCCTGACGAACGACGCCCAAGACCCCGTCGACCGCCTTGACCGCGTCGTCCGAGACGATCGACTCGTCCTTGAGGTTGAAGCGCAGGCGCGTCATGCAATGTGTGGCGTTCCTCACGTTCTCCTTGCCGCCCACCGCCTCGAGGACGTCGGTGGCAACCTGCTTGTTGTCTGCCATTTCTTTCCCTTCCCGATGCTTCGTCAGCTTCCTGGACGATGTCCCTTGGCTCTGGGACACACGGTACGGTCCGGGCAGGTCGTCTCCGGCCATCACGGAAGCTCCAGAAAAGGGTTTTCTCAAGAGGTGGCGCGGCAGATGGGTGCATTGGACTTTTTGTTCAGCGGAACGCCGGCGGGCACGTCAGCGAAGCGCTAGTCCCTCGAGACGTTGAGGTTGCCCCTCTCGCTCGCGTCCTTGTGGGCCTTGTTCGCGTCGTAGTCGAGCATGTAGATCTCGCTGTAGATGCAGTTGAGGATGTAGCGGAAGCAGGTCTGGGAGTAGAACGTCGCCACCTTGCCAACGCCGGCCTCCTTCGCGGGGATGCGAAACGAGTAGTCGAAGCCCAGGGGCGCCCTGGCGGAGGACACGAAGACGAGCTTGCACTTCCGCTCCTTGAATATGGGCAGGCAGCGCGCGATGTCGTCGTACACCTGTCCCGAGTAGCTCACCACCATCACCACGTCGCCGCTCCGGGCGCTGTGCGTCATCGAGCTGCTCTCGCCGAACTGGTTGGCGACGACGGCCCGGATGCCCACCTTCACGAGGAGGTTGGCAAACGCGAAGGCAGTGATCTCGGAGTCGCCGTGCGCGTACAGGTAGACCTGGCTCGCGCCACGAATGGCACGGGCGACGCGCTCGACCTCGCCCGGGTCAAGCGATGCGTAGCAGACGTCCAGCGCCTCGTGCATCAGGGCCAGGACGCTCGTGGCGACCTCCTCGACGTCCTGCCTTGCCTCGAACGGAACGTTGACGTTGACGTTGCTCTTTCCGTTTCGGCGCTTCTCCAGGTCGGAGGCGAGCTCCACGCGCAGGTCTCGGAAGCCCTTGACCCCCACCTTCCGGCAGAGCCTGACGATGGTGGCGTTGGAGGTGTAGGAAGCCCTTGCAAGCTCAGCGATGCCCATGCGGCACACCTCGCCTGCGTTCGAGCAGATGTAGCGAGCGAGACCGGCTTCGATGTCCGTGAACCCGTCCTCGCGCTCGAGCGCCTCAAGAACCGCCATGAAACCCCGCCCCTCTCGACGGAACGCACGATGCACCGGTTGGCCCATCCGCCGGCAACGCATGCCAAATGTCAAAGGAAATGCCCCGCCATCAGTGTAGCGGGGCAAGGACGGGCTCGGATGGGTTGTCGTCGGGAGGCGGCCGGATGACTAGTCGCGGTCGGCGGGGAACACAACGCCCGCAGAGCGGCGCGCCTCGGTCTGGACCTGGCTCACGAGCAGGCTCTGGTCGAGCATCCCGCGGCAGCCCTCGAGGTCGCTGGCACCCATCATGCGGACGAAGGCGCGGAACTCGCTCTCCCATTGCAGCTCTGGATTGAGGTCGAAACGCTCGACGCTGTCATCGTTGAGGTGCAGCTCGACGGGACCGCAGTTGTTGGGGGGAGTCAGCTGCAGGATGTATCCGTCGGTACCCTCGACGAGGGTCTGACAGGGGGCCATGCAGTCCTTCGCGGCAACGGAGACGGCCTTGAAATCGCCGTAGTCAAGAGTCGTGACCCCAGAGGTGTCGATGCCGCGCTCCATGTTGGCAAGATATTCGACCTTCTTCGGTTCGCCAAACAGGCCACAGATCCACTGGAGGCAGTACAGGCCCAGGTCCATCAGCGCACCGCCAGACTTCGCGGAATCGAAGGCGGGAAGCACGGTTCCACCTCGGAAGGCGTCGTAGCGGCTGCTGTACTGCGAGTAGTTCACGCTGACCATCTTGATCGTGCTCACGCGGGGGAGGAGCTCGCGAATCTTCAGGAAGTTGGGCTGGTAGAGGGTGGTGATGGCCTCGAAGAGGAACAGGTCCCTCTGGCGTGCCATGCTCGCGAGCGCCTCGGACTCGCGCGCGTTGGAGCACATGGGCTTCTCCACGACCACGTGACGACCAGCCTCGAGCGCCTGCCTGCAGAAGGCGTAGTGCAAGAAGTTTGGAACCGCGACGTAGACGGTGTCGACCTCGTCGGGAGTGGTACTGGCCAGCATCTCGGCGTAATCGGACCAGGCGGTGCAGCCCTCGCTGCCGATCTTGCCAGCAAGCTCCCGCACGCGGTCCATGGTGTCCGGTGTGCCCACGATTGCCACCACCTCGCACCCCCACTCGATCAAGTGCGAGCCGAGCAGGTCTACGATCATTCCCGTCCCAACGACTGCGAGCTTCATCTCTGTCTCCTCTTCCGGCACCTCGGCCTTCCGTGTCTTCCCTCCAGCTAGAAGATAGCCAGCAGCAAGAGGCGATCCGAAACGGTTCGCATTGCTGGACGGCAGGTCCGCAATGGGCTGGGGCAACCGTCCGATGGGCGGACAAAATGTCCAGGCGGGACGCGACTCACCCCATCGCGCCTCTCGCGGCGTATTACCAAGTTCGTGCACACTAACCAGGCGAGAGGGGCGCGCATTCGCCGCGCCGCCGGCGGGTCCTGGCGCGCGGCGGGCACGACGCGCCGGGGGGGGCGTGCGCATACGGCGAGGGGCCGCCCCCAGCCTGAAGCTGGAAGCGGCCCCCGGAGCGGACGCTGTGTCACTCTCGCCTAGAGGGCGAGCTCGACGAAGTAGGCGCTACTCGTCGTTGTCGCCGCCGGTCGAGGACATGGCAGCGGCACTGTTGTCCTGGTGGCCCACGACGTCACGCCAGACCCACTCGGTGAAGCGCGGGTGGTCGTAGCCGTTGTCGCAGGCGAACTGGAAGGCCTCGTCGCGGAAGGCGCGCCACTCGGCGATCTTCTCGGCGTACTTCTCGGCGTCCACGAGCTCGAGCGCGTGGGACGCGAGCGCCCAGCGGTCCATCTCGTTGAGGCGAAGCATGTCGTAGGGCGTGGTGGTAGAGCCCTCCTCCATGTAGCCGTGCACGTGGAAGTTGTCGTGGCCCGGACGGTCGAAGATCAGGCCGTGGATGGTGTGCGCGTAGGCATGGTAGGCGAAGAGCACAGGCACGTCGGTGCCGAAGAGCTCGGAGAAGCGCTCGTCGCTGATGGCGGCGTCGTTCTCGCCCGCGTTCTGGATGCTCAGCAGCTTGACCACGTTGACGAACTTGACCTTGAGGCCCATGTCCTGCAGGGCGTCGGACGCCGCGAGGAGCTCGAGGGTGGGCACGTCGCCGCAGCAGGCGAGGACGATGTCGGCCTTCTCGCCCTTCTTGACGTTGCCGGCCCACTCCCACTCGGCCACGCCCTCGGCCAGCTCGGCCTTGGCCTCGTCGATGGTCTGGAAGGTCGGCGAGGGCTGCTTGCCCGCGAAGATGGCGTTGATCTTGTTGGTGGACTTGTAGGCCTCCTCGCCCACGGCCAGCAGCATGTTGGCGTCGGCGGGATAGTAGGCCTCGACCACGTGGTCGTTGTGGAAGTTCTTGTTGAGGAGGACGTCCACGAAGCCGGGGTCCTGGTGAGAGAAGCCGTTGTGGTCCTGGCGCCAGACATGGCTGGTGAGCAGGATGTTGAGCGAGGCGATGGGCGCGCGCCAGGGGATGTGGCGCACGGTGGCCTCGAGCCACTTGGCGTGCTGGTTCACCATGGAGTCGACGACATGGATGAAGCTCTCGTAGCTCGACCAGACGCCGTGGCGACCGGTGAGCAGGAAGCCCTCGAGAAGGCCCTCGCACTGGTGCTCGGAGAGCTGCTCGATGACGGAGCCCACGGAGCTCATGTGGACGTCGTTCTCGGGGTCGGCGTTGAAGCCGGCGTCCCACTGCTTGTCGGTCAGCGAGTAGGCGGCCTGCAGGCGGTTCGAGGCCGTCTCGTCGGGGCCGAAGACGCGGAACTTGGTGAAGTTGAGCTTCATGACGTCACGGGTGTAGTCGCCGAAGACGCGCGACGCCTCGGTGGTGCCGAAGCCGTGGCCCTTCTCGGCGACGGGGATCTCGTAGTCGTGGATGTCGGGGAGCTCGAGCTCCTCGCGCACCAGGCCACCGTTGGCGTTGGGGTTGGCGCCCAGGCGCAGTTCGCCCTCGGGCATGAACTCGGTCACCTCGGGACGCAGGCTGCCGTCCTCGTTCCAGAGCTCCTCGGGCTTGTAGGAGCGCAGCCAGCTGCGCAGCACGCGGAAGTGCTCGTGCGTGTCCTTGGCGGACACCAGGGGCACCTGGTGCGCACGCCAGCTGTCCTGGGTCTTCTTGCCGTCGATGTACTTGGGGCAGGTCCAGCCCTTGGGGGTCTTGAAGACGATCATGGGGTACGCGGGACGCTCGGTCTCGCCGGCGAGGGCGCGCCACTTGATGTCGCAGATCTCGTTGAAGACCTGCTCGAGCAGGGCGGCGAAGCGACGGTGGATCGAGATCGGCGGCTCGTCGTCGAAGCCGGCGACGAAGGTGTAGGGGTGGTAGCCCATACCGCGGAAGAACTCGTTGCGCTCCTCGTCAGAGATGCGGGCGAGGATCGTGGGGTTGGCGATCTTGTAGCCGTTGAGGTGCAGGACGGGCAGGACGATGCCGTCGGTGAGGGGGTTGATCAGCTTGTTGGTCTGCCAGGAGGTGGCAAGGGGACCGGTCTCGGCCTCGCCGTCACCCACGACGGCGAAGGCGAGGAGGCTGGGGTTGTTGAGGACCGCACCATAGGCGTGGCTCAGGGTGTAGCCCAGCTCGCCGCCCTCGTGGATGGAGCCAGGGGTCTCGGGCGCGAAGTGGCTGGGGATGCCACCGGGGTAGCTGAACTGGCGGAAGAAGCGCTGCAGGCCAGCCTCGTCGTCCGTGATCTGCGGATAGCACTCGCGATAGGTGCCGTCGAGCAGGGACTGCGAGGTGCCGGCGGGTCCGCCGTGGCCCGGCCCCATGAAGAACACGACGTTCTGGCCGTGGTCGTGGATGAAGCGGTTGACGTGGCCCATCAGGAAGTTGAGGCCCGGAGTGGTTCCCCAGTGGCCCACGAGGCGATGCTTGACGTCGGCACGGCCGAAGTCGCGGGGCTGGCCGCTCTTCTCGTCCACGAAGTCGTCGCGCATGAGGGGGTTGCTGCGCAGGTAGATCTGGCCGACGGACATGTAGTTGGCGGCGCGCCAGTACTTGTCGACCCAGGCCACCTCCTCCTCAGCGACGGGGGCGTCGAGCTTCTTCCAGGGGGTACCCAAATCTTCTGCCATGCGGACTTCCCTTCATTCGAACGTCCAGGTGACGCGCTTGCGCATAAACACTGCCAAAACGCAAAAAACACCAATATGACTTTGCCCATTTTAGCCTACGAGTGGATAATCGTCCCCTCATTTTGACCGTTGGCCGATTGCTGCTGGCTAAATTTTGCTAAACATGGAATAGCGCGTTTAGTACCAGTGGGCGCACCTCTCCCCCGCCGACAGCCCGTGCTGCCCCGCCGAAAACCCCACCAACCACGGACGCGGACCCTCCCGTTCGCGCTAGCCTACGGGTCAGCGGGCCTACCCGCTCATGCTCATTCCTTGGGGAGAGGAGCTCCTATGCCGGTTGCCACCAGACCGTTTGGCCACTGCGAGGATGGCCGGGAGGTCCACCTGTACGAGCTTCAGAACTCCTCGGGCATGCGCGCCTGCGTCACGGACCTCGGCGCCTGCCTGCAGGCGGTCGTCGTCCCCGACGGGAGGGGCAGCTTCGTCGATGTGACCCTGGGTTACGACGGCGCGCCCGGCTACCTGCACAACGGCGCAGACTTCGGGGCCATCGTGGGCAGAAACGCCAACCGCATCGCCGGCGCGAGCTTCGAGCTGGCCGGCACGACCTACCACCTCGCGGCAAACGACGGCCCCAACAGCCTGCACTCGGGCCCGCACTTCTGGTTCGAGCGCCTCTGGAAGCTCGCCGACGGCCCGCGCCGGAACGGGGACGGCAGCTGCCAGCTCACGCTCAACCTCCTGAGCAGGTCGGGCGACCAGGGATTCCCCGGTGCGCTCGACGTTTTTCTCACCTACCGCCTCTTCGAGGACGGCCATCTCGAGCTGAGCTTCGAGGCCATGCCCTCCGCCACCACCATCGTCAACCTGACCTGCCACGCCTATTGGAACCTCAACGGACATGCCGCCGGCTCGGTCCTCTCGCACGAGCTCTGGCTCGACTGCGACCGCTACACCCCCTCCGACGCCCGACTCATCCCCACCGGAGAGCTCGCCGACGTCACGGGCACCCCGTACGACTTCCGCAGCACGAAGGTGCTGGGTCGCGACATATGGCTCGTTCCCGGAGGCTATGACACCAACTTCGTCCTGAAGAACGACGAGAGGGTGGAGAGGGTCGCCCGCCTCACGGGTGACCAGAGCGGAATCTGGATGGACGTCTGGACCGATGCCCCGGGCCTGCAGCTCTACACCGCAGGCGGGCTCGACGCCCTGGGCAAGGGCGGCGTGCATCATGGCCGCTTCGACGGCGTCGCCCTCGAGACCCAGTTCTTCCCCGACGCCATCCACCACAAGAACTTCCCCCAGCCGGTCTACGCGCCGGGACACCCCTTCGTCTCGCGCACGGTCTTCGCCTTCGGGCACGCCGAACGCTAGGGCCGCCAGCGCCGCAAGCTCCCTCATCGCATGCGCCACCCGTGCGCATGCCGTGCTCCGCCCGTGCACGAGCGCGTCCGACGCGTCCGCCTCGCGCTCGAAAGCGTCCAACGCGTGCGATACAAACGCGAAAACGTCCAACGCGTCTTTGAGCTCACCGCCAACTGGGCAAACGTGAGGCTCTCAGACGCGTTGGACGTACTCGGCGGAAATTCAGACGCATCGGACGTACTCGGCTGCAGGCTGCACGCGTTGGACGCCATCGCGAGACAAAGCGCACGTGGCGCCAGGCGAGAGTCGCCCGCCTACGCCGTCGTGGGCTGCTGCTCCGCTGCGTCCTCCACGTGGTAGCGCTTGTACACGTAAGCCGTGATGAGCGGTGTCAGGATGGCCGTCACGATGGCGGCTGCCGCCACCTGCGCCGTCGCCGTGGCCAGCACGGCCCCGCCGAAGCGCTCGGCGCTGACGGAGGCCATGGCCGCCGGGGTGGCCACGTTGGCACCCGCGCAGCTCGAGATGGCCGCGCCGGCCACGCCGGTACCGCCCGTCGCACGGTCGGCGGCGACGGTCACGAGCGCGCCGCCCACGGAGCAGATGACGCCCAGCAGGATGCCGGGAAGTCCCGCCTGCACGATCTGGCTCAGGGTCATCGTGGAGCCCATCGCGAAGAAGGTCAGGATGATGATGCCGGGAAGGCCGGCCGAGAGGGTCTTCTTGAGGCTGGGGAAGCAGTTGCCCAGCACGATGCCCAGCAGGATGGGCAGTACGGCGCCCAGAAGGCTCCAGCCCAAGGGCGCCTGTCCGGCAGCCCCTAGCACGATCATGGTGACGGGAGGACCGACCACCAGGGTGGTCACGGCGACGGCGCCACGCTCGACCTCGGTGCCGTAGTCTCCCATGAGCCCCGCATAGAGCGAGTTGTTCGCGCCGGAGCAGGCGGCAAGGATGACCATGGACGAGAGTCCCAGCAGGTTGTCGCCCAGAGCGAACTGCACGATGAGCGCCAGCGCCACGCAGAAGACGACCTTGGTCGCGATGATGATCGCGCCACGGACGGCGGCCTTCGGCGCCGACTCGAACGAGATTGTGGTGCCCACCATGACCAGGAAGGCGCCGACGAGCGCGCCCGTACCTCCGGTGGTCATGGCCGTGGTGAAGCTCCCCAGGGCGAAGACCTGTGGGAAGAAGGTGTTGATGGTGCAGGCGAGGAGCAGGGGCACGAGGATGTTGGCCCCGGGGATGCGGCCGAGCATCTTGAAGAAGCCGCCGCCCTTCTCCGCCTTGGTTGTTGCCTCGGACATGTACGCTTCCCTTCGGTTTGCCTGCGCATGCTTCGGGGCCCTGGCCGAGCCGGGCCCCAACTGGTCGTACGACGTGACGTGCGCGGGTGCTTACCCGTCCATCACGATTCCGCCGTCACAGTCCCCCACCTCGCCGTTGACGAAGCTCGCGAGGTCGGACGCGAAGAAGAGCACCATCTGCGCGGGCTCGGAAGGCTCGGCGGCACGGCCCAGCGGGATGATCGAGATGACCTTGTCGTGCTTGACCGGGTCCTCGCTGAGCGCAGTGGTCATGCTGGTCAGGGTGAAGGAGGGGCAGACGGCGTTGCACGAGATGCCGTACTTGCCGCCCTCCTTGGCGATGGCCTTGGTGAGACCGTTCACTCCTGCCTTGGACGAGGCGTAGGCGGCGGTGCCCAGCAGGCCCCCGCCGATCTTGCCGGCCACGGACGAGACGTTGACGATGCGCCCGCCGCCGTGCTCCTTGAAGTAGGGGAAGATCGCGCTGCACATGGTGAAGGTGCCCGTGAGGTTGACGTCGATGGTGCGCTTCCACTCCGCGTCGTCGACCTGCTCGAAGGGCTTGGCCGAGATGACGCCCGCGTCATTGATCAGGATGTTGACGCCCGGGACCTCGTCCAGGATCCGTGCGACGGTCGAGCGAACTGCCGCGGAATCGCCCACGTCGAGCCGGTAGTAGCGGTTGCCCTCCCCCAGCGACGCGACGAACTCCCTGCCGCGCTGCTCGTTGAGCCCGATGACGACGACGTGGCCGCCGCCCTCGACGATGCCCTTGCAGATCTCGGCGCCGATGCCGCGGGTGCCGCCGGTGACGATCGCGGTCTTGCCCGTGAAGTCAAAAGCCATGCCCTGCTCCCTTCCATGTCGCAGCTTGCTTGCCGCAGAGAGCTTAGACCCTTTGGGGGCTACGTTTTATTCAGATTTGTAAACTATCGAATATTGTTCATACGAAATTTGTATTCAGATTACTGGTCCTTTACTTCGTCCTCAAAGGTCAGCGTCCTTCTCGACAAGCACGATTCGCATGCATTCTTTTATGAGAGCCACTGCATAATTCATTCGTTCACATTTCCTACACAAGACACGCCGGCGACGCGCGACATCATGACGGATAGCTTCGAGCACCCACGACGTCAAACGCGCGTCTCTCAGCAAGAAATACGTCAAACGCGTCCGAAGCACTCACGTTTGCCCAGTTGAACAGGCGAGAAAAAACGCGTTGGACGTAGTCGGGCATTTTTCGCACGCGTTCGACGTAGTCGAGTGTTCCTTGCACGCGTTAGACGTAGTCGGACAACTCTCGCACGCGTTGGACGTATTCGGTGGAGAGACACGCGTTTGACGTCGTGGGTGGGCATCGTGGGCAACGCGAGGCGCGCGCCGACCAACCTGCGGCCGACGCCCGTGCGTCAATCAAATCTTCAAAGTGGTAAGTGGTGAGACGTGGCCTACGCCAGCTGCGCCTCCGCGGCCTTCTCGGCCTCGTTGGCGCGCCTGAAGTCAGCGAGCCAGGCGCGGTAGCCCGCGACGTCGTCGACATCGGGCTCCAGCGTCAGCTGCTCCATGCCGGCGAACACGCGCTCGTCCAGGAAGCTCGAGAGCGACTGCCCCTCGGCCTTGTTGACCATGTAGGATGCAGCGACCGCCTGGCCCCAGGCGCCTCCCTCCCCCGCCGTCGCCATGACGGTGACAGGCGCCTCGAGCGCCGCCGCAAGCAGGCCCTGAGCCACCTTGGGCGTCTTGAAGATCCCGCCGTGCCCGTAGAGCTTGTCGATACGCACGCCCTCCTCGCGCAGGGCCTCGTTGCCCGCGGCGAGAGCCCCGAAGGCCGCCATAATGTGACAGCGCATGAAGTTGGCCACGTCGAGGCGCGCGTTCTGCCGGCGCAGGAAGAGGGGAAAGCCCGTCTGGACGCCCATGACCGTCTCGCCCGAGACGAAGGGCACGGACACCAGGCCGCCCGCGTCCTTCTCGCCCTCCAGGGCCGCGTTGAACAGGGTGGCGAAGATGCTGGCCTTGTCCGCCTCCTGGCCCATGACGCGCAGGAAGTCGGCGAGGAGGTCGACCCAGGCGTTGATGTCGGAGCTGCAGTTGTTGCAGTGGACCATGGCGACGGGATCTCCCATAGGGGTGGTGACGAGGTCGATCAGCGGGTTGGAGGGGTCCTTGAGCGCGTGCTCGAGCACGACCATCGAGAAGACGGAGGTCCCAGCCGAGACGTTGCCCGTGCGCGGGGCCACCGCGTTGGTGGCGATCATGCCGGTGCCGGCGTCGCCCTCGGGCGGGCAGACGGGGCAGCCCGCCTCGAGGTCGCCGTCGTGGTCGAGGAAGCGCGCGCCCTCCTCGCTCAGGTGCCCCGCGACCTCCCCGGCAAGCATCACGCGAGGGAGAAGGTCCTCGGCCTTCCACACGACCCCCCTTTGGGCCACGAGCTCGTCGAACTTGGCCAGCATGCCCGCGTCGTAGTCTTTGGTCGCGGAGTCGATGGGGAACATGCCGGAGGCGTCGCCCACCGAGAGCACGTGCTCGCCCGTGAGCCTGCGATGCGCGTAGCCTGCCAGGGTGGTGAGGCTCGCGATGCGTCCCACGTGCTCCTCGTCGTCGAGCACGGCCTGGTAGAGGTGACTCACGCTCCAGCGCTCGGGGATGTGGAAGCCGAAGAGGCCCGAGAGCTCACGGGCGGCGCGGGTCGTGGTTGTGTTGCGCCAGGTGCGGAAGGGCACCAGGAGCTCGCCTGCGGCGTCGAAGGGCAGGTAGCCGTGCATCATGGCACTCACTCCCAGGCCCGCGACGCGGCGCAGGGTCACGCCGTAGCGTGCGAGCACGTCCGCCTTGAGCGCGGCGTAGGCGGCCGCGATGCCCTCGTCCAGCTCCTCCTGGGCGTAGGTCCAGTAGCCGTCGACCAGGGAGTTCTCCCAGTCGAAGGCGCCGATGGCGACGGGCTGGTCGTCCGCGTCGTCCAGGACGGCCTTGATGCGAGTGGACCCGTACTCGATGCCCAGGGTGCACTTCCCCGCCTCGAGCTCCTGGGCGATCTGCTGTGTGGTCTTCGTCATGTCTCCTCCAAGGGAAGGACCGCAACCCGCGAGGGGCTGCGGCCCAGGTCAGCCAGAGATGGGGGCGGTGGCGGGCATGTCGGCCCGCCGTCCGTGGGGCCTAGCGGTAGTACACCTCGCCCAGCTTGAGGTCGCGTTGGAAGTCGCGGAGCCTGGTGTTCTCGTCGATCACCACGGACTCGATGCCCATGGCCTCGGCCCAGTCGACCATCTGATCTGCCGTGAGGTCGTAGGACATGGCGGTGTGGTGCGCCCCGCCGGCGTAGATCCAGGCGGTGGTGCCCACCTTGAGGTCGGGGCGCGGTGTCCAGAAGACGGTGCCGGTGGGGAGCAGCGGCATGGGCCTCTCGACCCTCTTGCAGTCGACGTCCTGGATGATCAGGCGGAAGCGGTTGCCCAGGTCGACGAGGGAGGTCGCGATGGCGGGGCCGGTCTTGGCCGTGAAGATGAGGCGCGCGGGGTCCTCGCGCTCGCCCATCGAGAGCGGGGTCGCGCGGATCGAGACCTTGCCGTCGGCGACGGCGGGGTCGACCTCGGCCATGTGGGACTCGAGGATGCCCTCCTTGCCCTTGACCAGGTTGTAGGTGTAGTCCTCCATGAGCGCGGAGCCTTTGGCACCCTCCATGCCCGCGGTCATGACCTTCATCAGGCGCACCATGGCAGGGGTCTTCCAGTCGCCCTCGGGACCGAAGCCGTAGCCCTTCTGCATGAGGCGCTGGATGGCGAGGGACGGCAGCTGCTTGAGGCCGCCCAGGTCGCCGAAGTGGTCCGAGAAGGCATTGTAGCCGTGCTCGACCAGGAAGCGCTCGATGCCGATCTCCTGCGCGGCCTGCACCTCGACGTGACGGCGGAACTCCTCGGGGTCGCGGCCGTCCAGCACCAGGTCGTAGCTGTCGTAGTACTCGTCGGTCAGGGCCTTGACCTCGGCGTCCGTCACGCCCTCCACGTAGGGGACGAGGTCGTTCACGGGCCAGGCGTCGACGGTCCAGCCAAACTTGACCTCGGCCTCAATCTTGTCGCCGTCGGTCACCGCGACGTTGCGCATGGTGTCGGCGAAGCGGGCCACGCGGATGTTGCGGCTCTCGTTGACGCCCACGGCCACGCGCTGCCAGGCACCGAGCTCGGCCTGGGCCTCGGGGTCCTTCCAGAAGCCGAAGACAACCTTGTGGTTCCAGCGCATGCGGGCGAAGATGTGCCCCAGCTCGCGCTCGCCGTGGGCGGCCTGGTTCTCGTTCATGAAGTCCATGTCGATGGTATCGTAGGGAATCTCTTCGTTGTACTGGGTCGCGAACTGGCAGAGCGGCTTGCGCAGGTCCTGCAGGCCCAGGATGTAGGACTTGGCGGGCGAGAAGGTATGCGCCCAGGTGATGATGCCGGCGCACTCGTCGTCCACGTTCGCGGCGTTGAAGGTGGCGCGGATGACGTCGCTGGTGAGTAGGTTGGGCTTGAGCACGACCTCGAAGGGCACGAGCTTGCTTGCGTTGAGCTCGGCCACGACCTCGGCCGCGTGTTGGGCGACGTGCTCGAGCACCTCGTCGCCATAGAGGTCCTGGGTGCAGGGGCAGAACCAGAACTTGTACTGCTTGATCTTCAGCATGAAGAGCCTCCTTTTGCGAGCCGCGCTTTCGCGGCGATGCCGTTCGGGAGGGGAGGCCCCGGGCGGGACCTCCCCGAGAGAGGGCTACTTGATGACCTGGTTGGCCTCGCGGTCGGAGAAGAGGGCGAGGAAGATGAGGAACACGACGCCCATGATGAGCTGCTTGGGGGCGGCCTCGAAGCCCATCATCGAGAGGCCGCGGTCCAGGATGCAGTAGGTCAGGACGCCCACGACGATGTTGGAGAAGCGCACCTTGGCGCCGCCCGAGATGGGCAGGCCTCCCAGGACGAGGGCGAGCATGATCTGGGTCTCCATCATGTTGCCGCCGGTGGCAGTGACCGAGCCGTTGCGGATGGCCAGGATGAAGGCGGCGAATCCCGTGATGCAGCCGGCGGCGACGTAGACCAGGACCTTGGTGCGCTGGACGTCGATGCCCGCGAAGCGCGCGGCCGTCTGGCCCGCGCCGATCGCCTTGAGGTTCGAGCCCAGCGGCGTGAAGGTGAACACGGCGTAGAAGACCACGAGGCAGGCGATGGTGATGGCCATGAGCAGGGTGGGGTTGTTGAGGTCGGCCTGCAGGTAGCCGGCACCCTGCGCGGGGGAGTTGGTGGTGAGGAAGGCCACCACGCCGCGCAGCAGGAACATGGTGCAGATCGTGACGATGAACGAGGCTATCTGCCTGCGGACGTGGAAGTAGGCGTTCACCGCGCCGATGAGCCCTCCGCAGGCGATGCCGCCCAGCACGGCCAGGACCGGATTCACCTGCGAGAGGTAGCACACCACGATGCAGCAGACGCCGATCATGGAGCCCTGGCTGAAGTCGAGCGAGCCCATGGACATGATCATGAACACGCCGATGGCCGCGATCATGAGCACGTAGGTCGAGTTGAGGATGAGCCTGATGTTCTTGACCTGGACGAGCTTTCCGCCGGTGGCGACGGCAAAGAACAGGAAGATCAGGAGGAAGCCGAGCAGCGGCAGGATGGATCGCACGTTGATCTTGGAGAGAAGTCCGGACTTGGTCTGCTTGTCACTCTCGCCTGCCACGGTGGCAACGCCGTTGGTTTCAGTCATCTTGTTCGCCTCCTAAACCATCAGAGAGATGAGGTCTTGCTCGCTCAGGTCGCGGGAGCGCTTGAGTTCGCCGTTGATCTTGTGGTCCTTCATCACGAGGATGCGGTCGCACATGCCGATGAGCTCCATGATCTCTTCCGAGATGACGAGGATGGCCTTGCCGTCCCTGCGCATCTGGTCCATGAGGGCGTAGATGTCGGCCTTGACCTTGATGTCGATGCCGCGGGTGGGCGAGTCGAGCAGGAGGATGTCGGACTCGGCGCCCAGCCAGCGCGCCAGGACGACCTTCTGCTTGTTGCCGCCCGAGAGCGCGGAGACGAACTGGCTCACGCCGACCATCTTGACCGACATCTCCTTGGCGTAGCGCTCCGCGAACTCGCGCTGCCTCTTGGCCGAGAGGGGCAGCCCCATCTTGCGCAGCGAGGGCAGCGTGACGTTGTCCTGGATGGTGTCGGCGATGAGGAGCGATTCGTTGTCGCGGTCCTTCGAGGCGTAGGCGATGGAGTGGTCGATGGCGCAGTTGATGCTGTCGACGCTCGTGCCGTCCGAGAGCGTGACCTCGCCCGTGCGCTCGTAGGAGGCGCCGAAGAGGGCCTTGCCCACCTCGTGCATGCCGCACTCGGAGAGGCCGCCGATGCCCAGGATCTCTCCCCTGTGCAGCTCGAGCGAGACGTCCTCGAGCTGGCCGGGGACGCTGACGCCCCTCATGGAGAGGGCCACGCCGGCGGCGAGCGACTCGCCGTAGTCCTCGCGGTAGTAGTGACCACTCATCTGGCGGCCGACCATGAGGGTCTTGAGCTCCTCCTCGGTCACGTCCTTGGCGCTGACGGTCTTGATGAACTCGCCGTCGCGCAGGATGCTGATCGTGTCGGACATCGAGAGGACCTCGGCCATGTCGTGGCTGATGAAGATCACGGTGCGACCGTCGTCGCGGACCTTGTTCATGACGCTGAAGAGCTTGTAGCGGCCGTTCTGGCTGAGGGCCGTGGTGGTCTCGTCCACGACGAGGACCTTGGGCGCGAACCAGGTGGAGCGCACGATCTCGACGAGCTTGCGGTCCTCGAAGTTGTAGTTCTCGATGGGGTCCGAGGCCTTGATGTAGTCCAGGCCGTAGTCCGCGAGGAGCTCCTGCGCCTTCTTGTACATGGCGCGGGTGTTCTTGATCCCGCCGCTGATGAACTGGTCCTCGTCGCCGAGGAACATGTTCTCGGCGACGGTGAGGCCGTCGAGGGTGCCCTGCTCCTGGACGATGACGGCGGCACCGTGGTGGTTGGCGTCGACCTGGTTCCTGGGGGCGATCTTCTGGCCGTCCAGCTCGAACGTGCCCTCGCCGATGGTGATGATGCCGGTGAGCATGTTGGTGAAGGTCGACTTGCCGGAGCCGTTCTCGCCTATGAGGGCGTGCACCTCTCCCTTGTAGAAGTCCAGGGAGACGTGGTCGACCGCGTGCGTGGGCCCGAAGCGCTTGTCGATGCCCACGGCATGGAGCATGATTTCCCTTGCCATCCTGCGTCCTCCCTTCCTACTTGACGACGGCGCCGTTGCGACGCTTGGTGGTGAGCGTGACGATGGCGAGCAGCGTCGCGCCGGTGACGATGTTGTTGACGGTTGTGGGCATGCCCAGGGCGACGAAGCCCGCGAAGATCATGGCCACGATGTACTCGCCGATGAGGATGGACACCACGGGGTGGCCGTACTTCTTGAAGGCCAGGCCGAAGAAGGTGCCCATGAGCGGCTGGAAGTTGAGCGCCTGCGAGAGCATGCCGGTCTGGGGCGTCTGCGCGGTGCCGTAGCCCAGGTAGAGGATGGACATGATGCCCATGAAGGTGCCGCAGAGCATGAAGGCGATGGCCTTGTAGCGGTCGACGTCGACGCCCATGTTCTTTGCCACGAGCTCGTTGGCTCCGATGGCGTTGGTGTAGGTGCCCACCTTGGTGTACTTGAGGATGAACCAGCAGAGCAGGAAGGCGAGCAGCGCCACCACGAGGTTCCAGGGGTAGGAGCCGAAGAGCTTGTAGGAGTCGCTCAGGCGCGTGCCGTTCACGTTGGCGATCCAGACGGAGAAGCTCTCGTAGATGAGCGAGAGGCCCGTGGTCACGATGATCGACGGGATGTGCATCTTGATGTAGGCGATGCCGTTGCAGAAGCCCAGGGCGAGGCCGACCAGGATGGGCACGACGATGACCGAGACCCAGCCGAGCTGGGGCGTCAGGGCGATGGCCGCGAGCTCCGAGACAATCAGGATGGAGCCGATGGAGAAGTCGAAGAGCCCCATGACGCAGATGAAGTACATGCCACAGCCGCCCACCGCGTAGATGAGGGCGGTCTGCAGGTACGAGGTGAGCTTGTCCGACGAGCCGAAGGTGTCGGGAGACGAGACCTTGAACACGGCCCAGATCACCGCGGCGATGAGCAGGAGCAGCCCCACCCCGTACCACTGGCTCTGCCGGGCCTTCTTCAGAAACGATTGCATCAATCGCCCCTTCCTCATGTTGCTGACAGGCGTTTCGCAGTGAATCGGAGGGAATCCGAGGACTCTCGGGCTCCCTCCGATTCGGATGCCGCTATGGTGCCGGCCTGGCCGACGTCAAGCGCTGCCCGGGCGTGACGGGTCTAGGCGTGGCGGGTCTAGGCGTGGCGGGTCTTGACGTCCTCGATGCTGAGCGACGTGGCGGCCTTGTTGAGGTCGTCGAAGCTCTTCTCCGCGAGTGCCTTGATCTCGTCGTCGGTGTAGGGGGCGTCGTTCACGAAGTACTTCTCGTAGTCGGCGTACTCATCGGAGCTCGAGACGTAGACGTAGGGGAACTTAATCTCGGCGCCGAACTCGCCCTCCTTGACCTCGAGCTTGCCGGTGCAGGCCTGGTAGGTGAGCATGAAGGCGTACAGGGGGTCGCAGAAGTGGCCGCCGGACTCGGCGAAGATGCCGCCGGAGGTGAGCTGGTCGGCGAGGTCGGAAAGGAAGTCGGTGGAGACGACCGAGATCTTGCCCGTGAGGCCCATGTTGGCGAGCTGACCGATGGAGCCCACCAGCGGGTCGCCACCGCCGCCGGCGACGATCAGGGCGTCGATGTCCGGGTTGGTGTTGACGAACTGCTCGGTGACCTTGGCGCCCTCGGCCGAGGAGGTGTTGGCGTAGACGGGCTCGGTCATGGTCGCCTGGTCGCTGGGGTGAGCGGCGTTCCACTCCTCGAGGCCCTCCTTGTAGCCCTGCCAGCGCAGCTGGAAGGTGGCGTCGCCGACGGTCCATCCCTCGAGGCAGATGTGGCGGGCGCCGGTCTTGTTGGGGCCGCCCTTCTCGAGCAGGAGGCCCATCAGGGTCTTGCCGTTGAGGACCTCGTCCTCGTGGACGGCTCCGACGTAGTACTTGGAGCTCTTGGCCGCGGCGTAGACGTCGGGCGAGGCGGTCTCGGAGATGATGCGGTAGAACTGCGTGACGTACATCTCGTTCTCGTTGCAGGTGTTGATGACGGAGGTCATCTCGGAGTCCGCGGAGTTGCAGATGATCATGCCGTTGCAGCCGGCCGCGGCGAGGGTCTCGGCGGAGGCGGTGACCTGCTCGGAGACGTGGCCCTGGTCGACGACGGTGGTCTCGACGCCCAGGATGCTCGCGGCCTTCTTCACGATGTCGACCGAGAGGGAACCAAGTGCGTCGGTGGAGCTCCAGATGGAGACGCCGATCTTGACGTCCCTGCCCGACGCGTCGGAGCTGCCGGAGTCGGAGCTGCCGGACCCGCCGCTGCAGGCCGCGAGTACGGATGCCGCGCCCAGGCCCGCGCCGGTGACGCCCGAAAGCTTGAGGAAATCGCGCCTAGAGAGATTGCCCATTCCAAGTACTCCCTTCAAGAACCTTCCCGACCAAACAGTCGCCTTCGTGGGTGCCGTGGCACCCGTCTGCGGACCCTCTTGCCTGTCGTCCCCTGGCCCCTGTTGTTTAGGTCTCTGTTTACTGCCCACAAGAGAGAAAAACGACGGTCCGGACCTCGAAGAACGCCCCCCATGTAAGAAAGTGCCGCAGAACATGCGGGTCAATGTGACGTGTTTCGTTCATCGACCCTTTGCCTAACAACGTTGTAGCCTCTCTGGCACGTTCGCGAAACTCATTTGCCCGCGAACGGTTACAAAACAGTTGTGAACGGAGAAACATCAGTTAAATAGCAGTGTGTGAGGACTATTTTAGTAATTCGAAACTGAACATTTATGGATTTGTTCACCTAACAATTTGGATGGGTGCCAGAGAGTTGGTCTGGCAGGAGGAGCCCGGGAGGAGTCGGGCCCCTCTGCCCCACACGCGGCCCGCCAATACGCAACAATAGCCAGTGCAATAGAGCGCGGAAGAGAGAAGGAGCCCCATGGCAATCACCCCCGAAGAGGTCCGCGAGACCCTCGACATGGTCTCTCGCCAGAACCTCGACCTCAGGACCATCACCATGGGCGTCTCGCTCTTCGGCTGCGCCGACGAGGACATGGCGCGCATGTGCACCAAGATATACGACCGCATCACGACGACGGCCGAGCGCCTGGTGCCCGTCGCCAGCGAGCTCGAGCGCGAGTACGGCATCCCCATCGCCAACAGGCGCGTCTCGGTCACCCCCGTGGCGCAGATCGCTGCCGCCTGCCCCGACCGGGACCTCTCGCCCATCGCGCGGGCGATGAACCGCGCGGCCGAGACCCTGGGCATCGACTTCATGGGCGGCTTCTCGGCGCTCGTCCAGAAGGGCATGGGAGCCACCGACCGCCGCCTCATCGACTCCATTCCCACGGCGCTGGCCTCCACCGAGCGCGTCTGCTCCAGCGTCAACGTGGCCAGCCTGCGCGCCGGCATCAACATGGACGCCGTGCTGCTCATGGCCCAGAAGATGCTGGAGTGCGCCGAGCTCACCCAGGACATCGACTGCTACGGTGCCGCGAAGCTCGTGGTCTTCTCCAACATGGTAGAGGACTCCCCCTTCATGGCGGGCGCCGTCCATGGCGGCGGCGAGGCCGACGCGGTCATCAACGTGGGCGTCTCGGGCCCGGGCGTGATGGCCGCAGCCCTCGGGGAGCTGCCACCGGACGCGGACCTCACCGAGGTGGCCGAGCGCATCAAGCAGACCGCCTTCAAGATCACCCGCGCCGGGGAGCTCATGTGCCGCGAGGCGGCGCGGCGCCTAGGCGCCGAGAGGGGCATCGTGGACCTGAGCCTGGCGCCCACCCCGGCGGCGGGCGACTCCGTCGCGAAGATCCTCGAGATCATCGGCGTGGGCGAGTGCGGCGGCCCCGGCACCACCTGCGCCCTCGCCCTCCTCAACGACGCCGTCAAGAAGGGCGGGGTCATGGCCAGCTCCATCGTGGGTGGCCTCTCCGGCGCGTTCATCCCCGTCTCGGAGGACGCGGGCATGATCCGCGCCGCCCAGGACGGGGCACTCAGCCTCGAGAAGCTCGAGGCCATGACCTGCGTCTGCTCCGTGGGGCTCGACATGATCGCCATCCCCGGCGACACCTCGGTCGAGACCATCGCCGGCATCATCGCCGACGAGATGGCCATCGGCGTGATCAACGCCAAGACCACGGCCGTGAGGCTGATCCCCGCCATAGACAAGCGAGAGGGCGACGTCCTCGAGTTCGGCGGCCTCTTCGGCTCCGCCCCGGTCATGCCCGTGAACCGCTTCGCGGGAGACGTGCTGGCGCATCGCGGCGGCCGCTTCCCCGCCCCGCTCAACTCGCTCAAGAACTAGCCCGGGGCTGGGATGGAGCCCAGGCCGAGGCCGAGGGGACCCAAGGGCCGCGAGCCCCTGCTCCCCTACAACTTCCTCGAGGTGTCGCTGGTGACCCTCTCCATCGCCGCCCTGAGCCTCGCCTGGCCCCTGGGTCTGGGCGAGCTCGTGGTCGGGACGCACGACGGGACGGAGGCTGCGGCCGCAGACCCCGACGAGTCGCTGCCCTCGGACGTGCTCCTCTCGCTCGAGCTCCCCGACGCGTCCCTCACGGCTCTGGGGCATCCCCGACCGCAGACCATAGCCTGCATGAGCGCCGTCCAGGAGGAGATCGTCCGCCTCGCCGCGCAGGGGGTGGACGTGGGCTTCTGCCTGCGCGACCTCGACGGCAACGAGTTCGTGGCCTACCAGGCGAACAGGGACTTCTACACCGCGAGCAGCATCAAGGGGCCCTACGTGGCCTCGCTCCTCGAGCGGCGCGTGGACGGGGGCGACCTCCCCCTGGGCGACGTCGCCTCCCGCGTGAGGAGCATCGTCCTCTATTCGGACAACGACGCCTACGCGAGCCTGGTCGACCAGTACGGCGAGGAAGGCTTCGCAGGATGGCTCGAGGAGGCCGGCGTCGACACCGGCGTCTACGACGACCTCGGCGCGTACGCGGAAACGAAGTACCCCCGAAGCACCCCCTCGCAGCTGGCAGACGAGTGGGAGGGCATCCATGCCTACCTGGACCACAGGACGAAGGCCTCCGAGCTCCTTGCGGGCCTCTTCGAGGAACGCGAGACGAGCCCCATCAGGGATGCGCTGGGCAGCGACGCGCGCAGCTGGTCGAAGGCGGGCTGGTTCCCCACGCGCGAGAGCGATCTCGTGACCCCGGCGGCCAACGACGCCGGCATCGTGCTCCACCAGAACGGGAGCGGCTACGTGCTGGCCGTCATGTCAACCTCACCAGCTGACCTCGACGCACTCGAGGGGGTCATCCGGACTCTGGACGAGCTGAGCCTCAGCCTCTGACGGCCCGCCTGTGGCGGTCGCGCCCGGAGATGGCGGCTAGCCCAGGAAGAGCACTTCGGGCTCGAGCCTCACGCCGAACTGGCGCAGGACCTCCTCCTGCACGTGCTCGATCACGGCGTGGACGTCGGCCGCGGTGGCGTTGTCCACGTTGACCACGAAGCCCGCGTGCTTGGTCGAGACCTCCGCCCCGCCCGAGCGCCAGCCCTGCAGGCCCGCGTCCATGATCAGCTTGCCAGCAAAGTGGCCCTCGGGGCGCTTGAAGGTCGAGCCGGCGCTGGGAAGCTCCAGGGGCTGCTTCTCCTCGCGACGGTGGGTGAGGTCGTCCATCGTCGCGCGAATCCGGGCGGGGTCCTGAGGCTCGAGGTCGAAGGTCGCGGACACGACTACCAGGTCGTCGGTGCGGATGCGGCTGGTGCGGTACCCCAGGGCGAGCTCGCCTGCGGGGATGGTGGCCAGGCTGCCGTCGGGCATGACCACGCGCACGCTCGCGAGGACGTCGGACATGCTGCCGCCGTAGGCTCCGGCGTTCATGAAGCAGGCACCGCCGATGGAGCCGGGAATGCCGCAGGCGAACTCGAGGCCAGAGAGCCCCAGCTCGCAGGCCATCTCGGCCGCCTCCTTGAGGGTCACGCCTGCCTGGCAGGTCATCTGGGTGCCGTCGACGGACACGTTGACCAGGCCTTCGGCCATGGCCACGATGACGCCGCGGTAGCCCTCGTCAGAGACGAGCAGGTCGCTCCCGCGACCGAGGACGAAGTGGGGCACCCCCGCCTCGCGGCAGGCGGCGAGCACGTCACGCAGCTCCTCGACGTCCTCGGGGATGACATAGAGGTCGGTAGGCCCGCCGATCTGGAAGCTGGTGTGACGGCTCATGGGCTCGTCTTCCAGGACGTTCTCCTCGCCCACGATGGAGCGCAGCCTCCAGGCGAGTCCCTGCAAGTGGTCGCCGCTCTCTGACATCCCGAATCACTCTCCCCGGCGCGCTCCCCGGCGCGGCTCGTCTGGCACGACGCCCTCGTGGCGCCGCCGTCGCAGCAGATTATAGGTTGCCTGGCGATGGCGGGGGCCGTTTGAGACGACCGTACTCGGACACCCCGCCAAAAACTGCGCACGGAAGCTCCGAATTATGGAGAGACGCATTGTGTACAAAGTCGCTAGCTGGACATATGCAGCAAGACGTCCCTCTTGCGAAAATCCCGTGCGCAGTTTTTCTCGGCACGAGAAGTGCTATAGTCACGCAGACAGTTTCGGGGCGGGGTGAGATTCCCCACTGGCGGTGATGGGCGCGAAGTTCGCCCGAGTCCGCGCGCCGCACAGAAAAGAGCGGCTGACCTGGTGAGATCCCAGGACCAACGGTCAAAGTCCGGATGAGAGAAACGAGGCCACCATGGCACAGGACTCCACCATGCGTCACGACACCCACTCCACCACCGAGCAGCGCGGCTGGTCGACCAAGCGCATCGCCGTCACGGCGCTCTTCTGCGCCGTCGCTGTCATCGCCACCCTCTTCCTGGAGTTCCCCATCCTCCCGGGCGTGTCCTGGCTCAAGTACGACCCCTCCGGCATCGTGGCCCTCATCGCGGGCTTCGCCTTCGGCCCCGCCACCGCTGCCGCGGTCTCCGTCATCCCCTACCTGGTGCATCTGGCGACGGCCAGCGGCATCTACGGCGTGATCATGGCCGTGCTGGCCACCTTCTCGCTCGCGGTGCCCGCTGCCCTCGTGTACCGCCGCGACACCAGCCTGCGCGGCGCCATCCTGGGCATGGTCGTGGGTGCCGTGGTCTGCCTGGTCGCCTGCATCCTGGGCAACGTCATCATCACCCCCTTCTACGCGGGCATGCCCGTCGACGCCGTCGTCGCGCTGATCGTCCCCGCGCTCCTCCCCTTCAACCTGATCAAGATCGCCCTCAACTGCGTGGTGTGCGCGCTGGTCTACAAGCCCGTCACCAAGGCCCTGGGCAACTAGGTCGCGACTTGGAATCTGCCGCCGCAAAGGACGTCACGGGCGACCCCGTGCTGAGACTCTCGCACGTCACCCTCGACTACGAGGGCGGCGTGCGAGCGCTTGATGACGTGTCCCTGGAGGTCGCGCGAGGCGAGCGTCTCTGCGTCCTGGGCGCCAACGGCTCCGGCAAGTCGACGCTCGCGAGCGTGCTCTGCGGCCTGCTCGCACCCGACGCGGGCGACGTCGAGCTGGTGGGGCGGCGCGTGCTTGTGGGCGGAAAGGTCGACTTCGCCGCCTACCGCCTGGCCCGGCGCAGCCTGGGCCTGGTCTTCCAGAACCCGGACGACCAGATCGTGACCTCCGTGGTCGCGGAGGACGTCGCCTTCGGCCCCGAGAACCTGGGCGTCCCCTCGGAGCAGATTGGCGAGCGCGTAGCCCGGGAGCTCCACCGCGTGGCCCTGGACGACTTCGCCCAGGCCGACCCGACCCGGCTCTCGGGAGGGCAGAAGCAGCGCGTCGCCATCGCCGGGGCGCTGGCCATGGAGCCCGAGGCCCTCGTCCTGGACGAGCCCGGCGCCCTCCTCGACGTGCGCGGACGCCGCTCGATCATGCGCGTCATGGCACGCCTCGCCACAGCCGGGACGACCGTCGTCCACGTGACCCACTTCATGGAGGAGGCCCTGGAGGCCGACCGCGTCGTCGTGATGTCCCACGGGAGGGTCGCGCTCGAGGGCACGCCGACCGAGGTCTTCTCGCACGCGGGAGAGCTTGCCGAGCTGGGGCTCGAGGAGCCCTTCGCGGCGCGCCTGGCGGAGGCGCTGCGCGAACGCGGGCTCGCCCTGCCCTGGACCTGCGACGGAGAGCAGCTGGCGGGGGGCGTACTCAGGCTCTGCGGGCGCGGCGACCGCACGCCGCAGGATGGCGGGCGAGAGGAGCCCCGGCAGGTCTCGCCTGCATCCGCCCAGGTGGCGGACATCGGGGGGCCGGCCGCCATCGAGCTCTTGCGCGTCCGCTACTCGTATCGCGACGAGGACGCCCGCAGCGACGCGCGGCCGGCGCTCGACGGGGTGTCGCTGCGCGTCGCGCGCGGCAGCACCTGCGCCATCGTGGGCCAGACCGGCTCGGGGAAGTCCACCCTCCTGCGCATCGTCTGCGGCCTGGAGGCGCCCGATGCGGGCGAGGTCCGCATCGGGGGAAGGGCCATCGCCACGCGCCGCGACCGCCTGCGGCTGCAGGGGGGCATCGGCTACGTGATGCAGCATCCCGAGCGGCAGCTCTTCGCCCAGACCGTCGCCGAGGACGTGGCCTTCGGCCCCCGCAACCTCGGGCTTCGCGGCAGGGCCCTCGACGAGAGGGTCGCACTTGCCCTCGAGCTCGTGGGGCTCTCGCACAAGGCCGAGGCCTCGCCCTTCGAGCTCTCGGGCGGGCAGCAGCGCATGTGCGCCATCGCGGGCGTGCTCGCCATGCAGCCGGAGGTCCTGGTCCTGGACGAGCCCACTGCGGGCCTCGACCCGAGGGGCCGCAGGAAGCTGAGGCGGCTCCTCGACGAGGTCCACGCGCGAGGCGTGACCGTTGTGCAGGTCACCCACTCCATGGAGGACGCCGCCCGCTGCGAGCGGGTCGTGGTGCTCGACCGCTCCCACGTGCTGGCGAGCGGAACGCCGCGCGAGGTGTTCCGCGGCGCCAACGAGGGGCGGCTGCGCGAGGCGGGCCTGGGCCTGCCCCGCGCGCTCGAGTGGGCGCGCACGCTCGAGTCGCGGGGCGTCGCGGACCTGGGCGAGCCCCTCGTCCTGGACGAGCTCGCCGACCGGCTGGCCGCGCTCCTGCCGACCGGGGGAGGCGAGGCCTGATGGCGCTCAGGATACGCATGGGCCAGTACTACCCCGGAGACTCCCCCATCCATCGCCTGGACCCGCGTGCCAAGGTGACCGCCGCGCTGGCCGTCATGGTCTCGGTCTTCGCCATCTCGACGCCGCTCCAGCTCGCCTTCGGCTTCGCGTTCGCGCTCGCCCTCCTGGCCCTGGCGCAGGTGCCCGCGCACAAGGTCCTGGAGTCGATCCGTCCCCTGGTGGCGATGCTCCTCGTGCTGGGCCTGGTGAACCTCCTGGTCAACCGGAGCGGGGAGGTCGTGTGGCGGCTTGGCGTTCTGGCAATCACCACCGGCGGCCTGCGCGCTGCCTTCGTCTACAGCCTGCGCCTGGTCATCGCCGTGGTGGCGGCCGCCCTCATGCTGCTCACCACCACGCCCACCCAGCTCACGGACGCCTTCGACGCGGGGCTCGCGCCGCTCGCGCGCCTGGGGCTACCCGGCCACGAGCTGGCCATGGTCTTCTCGCTCATGCTGCGCTTCATCCCCACCCTCGCCGACGAGACCCAGTCCATCCTGGACGCGCAGGCGTCGCGCGGGGGACGGCTCCTCGCCGGCAGCCCGGTCCGGCGGATACGTGCCGTGGGGGCGATCCTCGTGGCGCTGCTCGCGAGCTCAATCCACCACGCGGAGGGCCTCTCGCGCGCGCTCGACGCCCGCTGCTACGAGGGCGGGGCCGAGCGCAGCCACTGGCACCCGCTGCGCATGCGTGGCGCGGACTGGCTCGCCGTGGGCGCCACGACGGCATACGTCGCGGTGCTGGTGGCGCTGGGACTCACGTCGCTGTAGCTCGCGGCGCTGTAGCTGCCAGGACAACGCACCCCGGCTGCAACCCTGCCTCAATCGCGTCCCCGCCGCCGGAAGCCGGGGCCACTCCTTGCCGCTGGGAGCCAGAGTCATGCCCTTGCCACCGGAAGCCAGATGTGGGTGGTTTTCTCGGAGAAAAACGCCCTGAACCACCCACTTCTCCCCTGCGGCGGCGGAAGAACCACCCACATCGAGCTCCTGGCGGCAGGACTTCTGGCGGAGGATCGCGTTTGGCGGCAGAACTCCTGGCGGCAGGACGTCCCGGCGGGAAGACGCAGGGCTCCTGGCGGCAGGGGCCGTAGCGGCAGGGCGCAAGACAGGTCACCAACGCGGCGCGCCCCTCTCCCCCGCCATCATTCTTTCACCCTCATGACAAGACCTCCGGCATCGCCCTTCCGCCGTCGCGCGGCGCGTATCATTGACTCGCTCGCACCTCATCGCTACAGCGACGAACTGACGGAAGGTAGGACCCATGGTCTCTCGCGTCTATGTGGAGAAGAAGCCCGGATTCGACGTCGAGGCACGGCAGCTCGAACGCGAGCTCAAGGAGATCCTGGGGGTGAGGGGGCTCGAGCGCCTGCGAATCGTGAACCGCTACGACGTGGAGGGGATCTCGCGCGAGCTCTTCCGGCAGTGCATCCCCACCGTCTTCAGCGAGCCCCAGTCCGACGTCGCCAGCACGCGCCGTCCCTCCGCCGGCAAGGGCACGGCCGTCTTCGCCGTCGAGTTCCTCCCCGGCCAGTTCGACCAGCGCGCGGACTCCGCGGCGCAGTGCGTGCAGCTCATCAGCCAGGGGGAGCGCCCCCTCGTCGCGTCGGCCAAGCTCTACTACCTCGAGGGCGGCCTCTCCGACGCCGACGTCGCCGCCGTCAAGGACTACGTAATCAACCCCGTCGAGGCCCGCGAGGCCTCGCTCGAGACCCGCAAGACCCTCAGGGGCAGCTATCCCAAGCCGCCCATGGTCCAGACCCTCGACGGCTTCCGCGAGCTGGGACCCGACGGCCTCCAGGCCATGATCGACGACCTCGGCCTGGCCATGGACCTCGCCGACCTCGGCTTCTGCCAGGAGTACTTCGCCGGCGAGAAGCGCGACCCCACGATCACCGAGATACGGATGATCGACACCTACTGGTCGGACCACTGCCGCCACACCACGTTTGGAACCGAGCTTGAGGACGTCCGGATCGACGACGAGGTGGTCCGCGCCGCCTTCGACCGCTACCTGCAGATGCGCCACGAGCTGGGTCGCGACCAGAAGCCCCTCTGCCTCATGGACATGGGCACCATCGGCGCCAAGTGGCTCAAGTCCCGCGGCATCCTGAGGAACCTCGACGAGTCCGAGGAGATAAACGCCTGCACCGTGAAGGTGAAGGTCGACGTGGACGGCAACGACGAGGACTGGCTCTTCCTCTTCAAGAACGAGACCCACAACCACCCGACCGAGATCGAGCCCTTCGGCGGCGCGGCGACCTGCATCGGCGGGGCCATCCGCGACCCGCTGAGCGGCCGCAGCTACGTCTACCAGGCCATGCGCGTGACCGGAGCGGCCGACCCGCTGGTCCCCGTGAGCCAGACGCTCGAGGGGAAGCTCCCCCAGCGCAAGCTCGTGACCACCGCCGCCGCAGGCTACTCCTCCTACGGCAACCAGATCGGCCTCGCCACGGGCCAGGTGAGCGAGCTCTACCACCCCGGCTACGTGGCCAAGCGCATGGAGATCGGCGCCGTGGTGGGCGCAACGCCCGCGAGCCACGTCCGCCGCGAGACGCCCGCGCCCGGCGACAGGATCGTCCTTCTGGGCGGGCGCACCGGCCGCGACGGCATCGGCGGCGCGACGGGCTCCTCCAAGGCCCACAACGTCGAGTCGCTCGCCAAGGACGGCGCCGAGGTCCAGAAGGGCAACGCCCCCATCGAGCGCAAGCTCCAGCGCCTCTTCCGCCGCGAGGACGCCTGCTGCCTGATCAAGCGCTGCAACGACTTCGGCGCGGGCGGGGTCTCCGTCGCCATCGGCGAGCTCGCGGACGGCCTCCTGATCGACCTCGACGCGGTCCCCAAGAAGTACGAGGGCCTGGACGGCACCGAGCTCGCCATCAGCGAGTCGCAGGAGCGCATGGCCGTGGCGCTGGCCCCCGGGGACGTCGACGAGTTCATGGGCTATGCCGCGGAGGAGAACCTCGAGGCGACCGTGGTCGCCGAGGTAACCGAGGAGCGCAGGCTCCGCATGGGCTGGCAGGGCCAGACCATCGTGGACGTCAGCCGCGACTTCCTGGACTCCAACGGAGCGGCCAAGCACCAGGTCGTGCACGTCGAGCGCCAGGGCAGCTGGGCGCCGAGCTGGGAGGGGACGACCCCGGAGGAGCGCCTGCGCTCCGTCCTGCGCGACCTCAACGTCGCCTCGAACAAGGGACTCTCCGAGCGCTTCGACTCGACCATCGGCGCGGCCACGGTGCTCATGCCCTTCGGCGGCCGCACCCAGCTCACCCCCAGCATGGCCATGGTGGCCAAGCTCCCCGTCGACGGGCGGACCACCAGCGTGAGCGGCATGGCCTGGGGCTTCAACCCCTACCTCATGAGCGCCAACCAGTTCGCGGGCGCGTACCTCTCCGTCGTGGAGTCGCTCTGCCGCCTCGTGGCCGCCGGCCTCAGGAGGCAGGACGCCTACCTCACCTTCCAGGAGTACTTCGAGCGCCTGCGCGACGTGCCCGAGCGCTGGGGCAAGCCCGTCGCGGCGCTTCTCGGCGCGCTCATGGCTCAGGCGGACCTGGGCGTCGGGGCCATCGGGGGCAAGGACTCGATGTCCGGCTCCTTCGAGGACCTGGACGTCCCGCCGACCCTGGTCTCGTTCGCGACGGCGGTGGGCAAGGTCGACCACGTGACCAGCCCCGAGCTCAAGCGTGCCGGCTCCAAGCTGCTGCTGGTCAGGCCCCGCTACAAGGCCGACGGCATAACGCCCGAGGCCGAGTCGCTCCTGGCCGTGCTCGACTTCGTCCAGGAGCGCATCGGCTGGGGAGAGGTGCTTGCGGCCTCGACCCCCGGCTACGGCTGCCTTGCCGAGACCCTGTTCAAGATGGCCGTGGGCAACCAGCTGGGCATCCTGCTCGATGACGGGTTCGCGGCGGACGAGCTCTTCCGCCCGGCCTACGGCAGCCTCGTGCTCGAGCTGGGCGCGTCGACCTTCGTGCCCGCCGAGGCAGGTGACTTCGAGCTGCGCCAGATAGGCAGCAGCTGCGACGACTACGTCCTTGGCATCGAGGGAGGGCGCATAGGGCTCGCACCACTCCAGGAGGAGTGGGAGGCAAGGCTCGAGCCCGTCTTCCCCTACCGCGCCGCGGGCGAGGAGGTCGAGACGCCGAGCTTCGACGTCGCGCGAGCCGGCGTCACGAGGCCGGCGCCTGCCGTGAGGCTGGCGCGCCCGCGTGTGGTGATTCCCGTCTTCCCGGGCAACAACTGCGAATACGACTCCGCGCGCGCCTTCGAGCGCGCCGGTGCCGAGGTGAGTACCCTGGTGATCCGCAACCTCTCTCCCGAGGACGTGGCCCAGAGCGCCGATGAACTCGTGAGGCGAATCGGAAAGAGCCAGATGGTCATGATCCCCGGCGGCTTCAGCGGCGGGGACGAGCCCGACGGGTCGGCCAAGTTCATCACCGCCTTCTTCCGTGCGCCTGCAGTGACCGAGGCGGTACGCGACCTGCTGCAAGCGCGCGACGGTCTGATGCTGGGCATCTGCAACGGCTTCCAGGCGCTGGTAAAGCTGGGCCTCGTGCCGTTCGGCGACATCCGGCCCATGGACGACGGCTGCCCGACCCTGACCTTCAACGGCATCGGCCGCCACCAGAGCAGGCTCGTCCGCACCCGTGTGGCCTCGAACCTCTCGCCTTGGCTCGCAAACTGCGAGGTGGGAGACGTGCACACCATCGCGATAAGCCACGGAGAGGGACGCTTCGTCGCCTCCGACGAGCTGCTCGCGCAGATGGCTGCGACGGGACAGGTTGCCACGCAGTACGTGGACGAGACGGGCGTTCCGGGCATGAGCCTCGACGTGAACCCCAACGGGTCGGCGTGGGCAATCGAGGGCATCACCAGCCCAGACGGGCGCGTCTTCGGCAAGATGGGCCACAGCGAGCGCTACACGACGGGCAACTTCGCCAACGTTCCCGGCAACCACTACCAGCCCCTCTTCGAGGGCGGCGTGGCGTACTTCAAGTAGGGCTTGTCTGAGCTGGAGGACATTGGGGCGGGGCACGAGGGGGTAACCTCCCGTGTCCCGCCTCCTTTGTTGCGCAAAAAGTGCGCTCGAGCGACCTATCGGACGACCGCCGGACGAGCTACCGAACAGGCAGGACCTCTGCGCAAGGAGGGCCCGTCGCCAACGCTAGGCAGATGTTCTTTACTGGCGACTTCGGATGGGAACCGGCCGAGAGCGGCCCAGTAAGGAACGGATTTCGTGTCGTGCGCCCGACGGGCGTTCTTTACTGACGCCATCGGATGGGAGCCGGCCGAGTGCATCCCAGTAAAGAACAGATTCCGTGCCGCATACCCGGCAGACGTTCTTTACTGGCGGCCTCGGGGTGGATTGGCGCATATACGGGGCAGTAGAGAACAAAATCGTCCGACGCTTACACAAGCTCCCTGGCAGCGAAATCGGATTGGACGCAGAGGGACCGAGGGCCCACGCCACCCCCGGGCGCTCTGGCATTCTTCGTACATGTGTTCCCTTCGTCCTGCGCCGTGGGTAGAATCGAGACAGGCCACGACGAGGGAGGGAGGTGCGCATGGACGACCGGAGCAACGAGGCGGAAGGCAGGCCCCGAGCCGACCTGGACACGCTCGTCCAGGACATCGTCCAGCGCGTCCTCGAGGTCGAGCGCCGCCGCGAGGGAGCGAGCTTCAGCGAGCGTTCGTACTCCGACCAGCCCATCCTCCGAAGGGGCTCCGACTGGCGCCGCGAGCGAGAGGAGCGGCCCGCCGGAGCGGGGCGGCCCACGCCAGCAGGGCAGTCCGCCTCGGCAGAGCGGTCCACGTCATCCGAGCGTCCCGCAAGCGCACGTCCCACCTCGGCGGGACGTCCCCTGCAGGAGCGCTCCATCGCCTCGACCCGAGCCGAGCGGGCGCGCAGGGCCTACCGGTCGCAGGCCCGCTTCAACCAGCAGCCCCTCCCACGCGACGCCCCCCGCCCCCTGCCCCATCCCGCCCTGCCCCCGACGCTCGCGCGACTCCGCTACCTCGAGGGCGGCTGTGACGACCAGGGCGTCCTCCTGCGTGGGGGCAAGCTCTTCGCCGCACAGGCCCGCCTCGCGGCGGACTTCGAGGACGACCAGCCCTACCAGGGCGCCCTCCCCTTCCGCTACCTGCCCACCTATCAGGAGCTCAGCGACCGGGAGCTACGCGGGTACTTCAGCTGGCGCACGCTCTGGCGGCGGGGCGAGGCGTCGGACGCCCCCTCCACCTTCGTGCGGCTCCTCTCCTTCGAGCTCGTCAACGGCGTGGGCGTCGAGCCCGGTACCCCCGTGGCGCTCGAGCTCCGCCGCCTCGTCGACGCCTGCCGGGACCAGGCCGCGAAGCAGCCGGGTGCCGCGGGAGGGGTCGTGCTCGACCTCGAGCGGCTGCTGCACGACTACGTGGTCTGCCACCAGCTCGACCCCGAGCTCGCCACCAGCGAGGAGGAGCGCGCCTTCGCACGGGCGGTCATGACCCTTCGCCTCGCCGAGCGGGCGCGGCTCTGCCAGGAGGGCCTCCGAGGCCTCACGTCCAAGGACCAGGAGGGTCCGACGCCCACGGACGCCGAGCTCTGGGAGGCCCTGGGAAGGGTCTCGTCCTACCCACCTGAGCGCTCGCCCTTCCTCAGGACGCACGCGGACGAGTCGGCCCAGGTGGCGGCCGGCGTCTTTGCCCGGCTGGTCCGCCACTGCGCCAAGCGGCGCAAGACCGACTTCGTCGACAGCCTGGTGGGACCCGTCCAGGAGCACGCCTACTACCCCTTCGCCGGCGTCCCCCTCGAGGACGCCCCCAAACCGGAGGGCCTGCGCGTGCGCCTCACCGCCGCAGAGACGATCACGCACCGCTTTGGCCGCTGGAAGCTGCGCAAGGACTTCTCGACCAGCGGCAGGAGCCGCGAGCTGGGAAGGATCGTCCGCGGCATCGACCGCCAGATGCGCGACGACTGGGACTTCGGCCGCCCCCTCAAGGAGAAGCGGCTTCCCGCCTATGTCGCACGCATGATCCAGAAGGAGAGCGCACTGACGCTCGAGCTCTCACAGGAGGCCGAGCGGCGCCGGATCAGCTTCGACCTCTCCAAGCTGGGCTCGATCCGCTCCGCCGCGGCCCTCACCCGCGAGGCCCTGCTGGTGGACGAGGAGCGCGACGGCTACCTGCCCGACGACCCACCCCGCGAGGCGCCGTCGTCCATCCCCGTGACGACGGTACCCCCCATGCCAGGCGAGAGGGACGCCACGTCCCCCGCCGACACGCCCCGCCCCGCGGCAGCGCCACCCGCCCCGACGGCCCAACCATCGGCCGGCACGCGGGACGGCAGCCCGGAGGGGGGCACGCCGTCCCCCTGTGGCCTCGACCCGGAGGAGCTCGGGCTCCTGCGCGCCCTGCTCGACGGGAGGCCAGGCCCCAGCGGCACCGCGCGCACGACGGAGATGCTCGCCGACTCCGCCAACGAGAAGCTCTTCGACCTCCTGGGTGACACAGCCATAGAGTTCGACGAGGAAGGTCCCCGCCTGGTCGAGGACTACGCAGAAGACCTGAGAGGAATGCTCGAGCCATGACAGAGCCCACAACGCACGTGCCCCGCCGCATCGCCGCCGTCATAGTCAACTCGCTCAAGGGCGGCGTCGTCCCGCGCGTGGGCCTCCCCTACGTCACGGTGGGCCGCGAGCGAGAGATTCAGGCCCTCCTCCACGACCTCGAGCTCGTGGCGGACGGCGGCGCGAGCTTCCGCTTCCTGGTGGGCCGCTACGGCAGCGGCAAGAGCTTCCTGCTCCAGACCATCCGCAACCACGCGATGGGCAGGGGCTTCGTGGTCTGCGACGCCGACCTCTCGCCCGAGAGGCGCTTCCAGGGCGGGAACGGCCAGGGACTCGCCACCTACCGCGAGCTCATCCGCAACCTCAGCACCAAGACGCGCCCCGAGGGAGGGGCGCTCAACCTGATCCTCGACCGCTGGGTCTCGAACGTCCAGGCGCAGGTGCAGGTCGAGGACGGCCTCGTGCCAGAGGACGCGGGATTCTCGCCCGCGATGGAGGCGCGGATCCTCTCCACCGTGCAGTCGCTCCAGGAGCTCGTGCACGGCTACGACTTCGCCCGCCTGCTCACTATGTACTGGCACGCCCACCTCGAGGGCGACGACGACACCAAGGCCAACGTCACCAGGTGGTTCCGCGGGGAGTACCGCAACAAGACCGAGGCGCGCCAGGAGCTCGGCGTCAACATCGCCATCGGCGACGACGACTGGTACGACTACCTCAAGCTCTTCGCCGCCTTCCTCAGGGGGGCCGGCTACCAGGGCCTCGTGGTGCTGGTGGACGAGCTGGTCAACCTCTACAAGATCCCCAACGCCATCAGCCGCCAGTACAACTACGAGAAGATCCTGACCATGTACAACGACACCCTGCAGGGCAAGGCGAGCCACCTGGGCATCATCATGAGCGGCACGCCCCAGACCATCCAGGACCGCCGTCGCGGACTCTACTCCTACGAGGCCCTGCGCTCGCGCCTGACGCAGGGACGCTTCGCCCAGGGCGGCTTCGCCGACCTCCTGGCGCCGGTGATCGAGCTCCAGCCCCTCACTCACGAGGAGCTCCTGGTCCTCGTCGAGAAGCTCGCGGACATCCACGCCGGGCTCTTCGGCTACGAGCGCACGATCGGCCAGGACGACCTCATGGCCTTCCTCCAGGCCGAGTTCGGCCGCGTGGGGGCCGACACCCACCTCACGCCGCGCGAGGTCATCCGCGACTTCGTCGAGCTACTCGACATCCTGTTCCAGAACCCTCAGCTCGATGCGGCGGACCTGCTGGGGAGCGAGCAGTTCCAGACCCCCGTCGCAGCCCCGCGACCAGCACCGACGCGTCGAGCGAACATGCCGGCGGAGGCAGTGGCGCCGACCTCCCTCGCGGCGGCGGGACAGGGACACGTGTCGCCCGCACAGGCGACACCGCGGCAACAGGACGAGTTCGCAGAGTTCAAGATCTAGGACGGGAGTGCCTTGGACGTCTTCGACCGCTATGCCCCCTTCATACAGGACTTCATCTACCAGCACGACTGGCAGAGACTGAGAGCCGTGCAGGTCGCTGCCGCGGAGGCGATCTTTGGCAGCGACCAGAACGTCCTCCTCACCGCCTCGACGGCCTCGGGCAAGACGGAGGCGGCCTTCTTCCCCATCCTCACCGAGCTCTGGGAGGACCCGCCCGCGTCGGTGGGAGCCATCTACATCGGACCCCTCAAGGCCCTGATAAACGACCAGTTCATCCGCCTCGAGGACCTCTGCGCCGAGGCGCGGATCCCCGTCTGGCACTGGCACGGTGACGTGTCGCAGTCCCACAAGGCCAAGATGCTCAAGCATCCCTCCGGCATCCTCCAGATCACGCCAGAGTCCCTCGAGGCCATGCTCCTGCACCGCCACGCCGCCATCGCGCGCATCTTCTGCGACCTGCGCTACGTGGTCATCGACGAGGTCCACTCGCTCCTGCGCGGCGACCGCGGCAACCAGACCCTCTGCTGCATCGAGCGCCTCTCGCGCATCGCGGGCGTGAACCCCCGTCGCATCGGGCTCTCGGCCACCATCGGCGAGCCCGAGGCCACGGGCGCCTACCTCAGCTCGGGCACCGGGCGCGGCTGCCTCATCCCGCGCATGGACGCCCCACGCGAGAGCTGGCGCCTCAGCATGGAGCACTTCTATGTGAGCGGCCCCCAGGCGCCCGACCGCGGCGCCGACGGCCTGGGACACGGCGGGGCGTCGGTTGCGGAGGGGCCCGAGCCCAGCTACGAGATGCCCCTCTCCCCTGCCCAAGGCGAGAGAGTCCCCGCCCCCTCGGACCGGGCAGAGGACGTGGGTGCGAGGACGCCGCAGGGCCGCGACGCCACGTCCGCCAACGACACGGCACCATCCGCCGCAGAGGCGGACGACCTGCCCCCCACCCCCGAGCAGCCCGACTGGGAGCCCTCCTCCGACGTCGCCCCCGTCTTCGCCGACCCCGGCCTCGCCTACGTCTTCGAGCACACCCGCAACCGCAAGTGCCTGGTCTTCGCCAACTCCCGCGAGGAGTGCGAGGAGGTCACCACCAGCCTGCGCCAGTACTGCGAGGCCAACGGGGAGGGAGACCGCTTCCTCATCCACCATGGCAACCTCTCGTCCAGCCTCAGGCTCTCGGCCGAGGACCTCATGCGCGACGACGACCTGAGCCTCACCACCGTCACTACCTCGACCCTCGAGCTGGGCATCGACATCGGCCGGCTGGAGCGCGCCTTTCAGATCGACGCGCCGTTCACGGTGAGCTCCTTCCTCCAGCGCATGGGCCGCACGGGACGGCGCGGACAGCCCAGCGAGATGTGGTTCGTCATGCGCGAGGACGAGCCCGAGGCGCGAGCCCTCCTGCTCGAGACCATCCCCTGGAAGCTCCTGCAGGGCATCGCCCTGGTGCAGCTCTACCTCGAGGAGCGCTGGGTCGAGCCACCCAAGCTGAACGGCCTGCCCTACAGCCTCCTCTACCACCAGACCATGGCCACGCTCGCCTCCTCCGGCGAGCTGAGTCCCGCCGACCTCGCGCGGCGCGTGCTCACCCTCGCGCCCTTCTGGCGCGTGAGCCTCGACGACTACCGCGTCCTCCTCAGGCACCTCCTCGCGATCGACCACCTGCAGGAGACGGAGTCGGGTGGGCTCATCGTGGGGATCGCGGGCGAGCGCGTGACCAACAACTTCAAGTTCTACGCCACCTTCGCGGAGAACGAGGAGTTCACCGTCCGCAGCGAGTCCCAGGAGCTTGGGACCGTCGTGGCGCCGCCGCCCGTGGGCGAGCGCATCGCCATCGCCGGGGCCGTCTGGGTCATCGAGGAGATCGACTACAAGCGCCACCTCATCGAGTGCAGCCGCGTGAAGGGCAAGGTGCCCGCCTACTTCGGGATGTGCGCGGGAGACGTGCACACCCGCGTGCTCGAGCGCATGCGCCAGGCCCTGGGCGAGGAGGACGAGTACCCCTACCTCAGGCGCAACGCCCACGCGCGCCTGCTCCAGGCCCGTCATGTCGCGGCCAACGCCCACGTGGGCACGGAGCCGCTGGTCAACGTGGGAGGCACCGCCTGGTGCCTCTTCCCCTGGCTGGGGTCCTACGCCTTCCTGGCGCTCGAGCGCTTCATCAAGCTGCGCTGCGCCGACGAGCTGGGGCTCAAGGGCCTCGACTCCTCGCGCCCCTACTTCATGCAGTTCACCATGAGGGCCGACGCGAGCTGGTTCTACCAGGTGCTCAAGCGCGAGGCCGCGCGGGGCGTGGACCCCATGGAGCTGGTGTATCCGGGGGAGGTGCCCCGCTTCGACAAGTACGACGAGTTCGTCCCCGACGAGCTGGTGCGCAAGGGCTTCGCCCTGGGCGTCCTGGACGTGCGGGGCATGCTCGAGCGGGTGCTCTCCTGGCCGGATGGCGCGCTCCTCTCGCCTGCGCCCCTCCCCTAGGCCCGAGGCCTCGTTCTCTATGCCGATTGCCGGGCCCCCACCCCCTTCTCTATGCATTCTCCTGAACTCACCCCTTCGCCAACAGGGATTTTGCGACCGCAGTTTCAGAGAATGGCATAGAGAACGTGGGGATGGCGGGCAGGCACGCTAGGGGGCGGACGCACGCAGATGGTGGCGCGAGTCGGCAGACGGAACAACGGACGGAAGCGAAGACGCGCGGAGCATGGCAGCGAGAAGGGCTACACTCAGGCTTAGCTGCAGTGTCGCAGCGGTCGCCCCGTCCGGAAGCGCACGGGATGACGTCACCCCAGGACGGGAGGCACCCAGATGTCAGACTTCCTCACGCTCGCTCGCGAACGCTATTCCTGCCGCAAGTTCAGCGACGCCCCGGTGGAGCCCGATAAGGTCGACGCCCTGATCGCCGCTGCGGTCGCCGCCCCCACGGCCGTGGACAAGCAACCCTGGCACGCCTGGATCATCCAGAGCCCCGACGCCCTCGAGACCGTGCGAGAGAACACCCCCTACGGCTTCGGCGCCCCCCTCATCGTGGCCGTCGGTGCCAAGGAGGACGAGGCGTGGGTGCGCTCCTTCGACGGGCGCAACTTCGCCGACGTGGACGCGAGCATCGTGGCGACGCACATCATGCTCGCCGCGTACTCGCTCGACCTGGGCAGCACCTGGGTGGGCAAGTTCGACGCCGGGGCGCTGAAGCAGGCCTTCCCGCAGATGCAGGGCTACGACCTCATCGCGCTGTTCCCCCTGGGGTATCCCGCCGACGATGCCGAGCCCGCCCCGCGCCATACGATGCGCAAGCCTGCCGACGAGCTCGTGAGCCGCATCTAGCGAGCGGCAGGAGACCAGACGACCGACCACCCCCGGCAAGGGCATGGCCGGCGGAGAGGGGCCACATGCCATGAGGTCGTTACTCATCAAGGACACCACGCGCGTGGAGCGCATCCAGATCGTCCACCAGGGGCTGGACTTCTGCGGAGACTCGAGCTGCGAGAGCTGCAGCGGATGCAGCATGGGCGTGGGCTCCATAGACGCCATGTACCAGCCCTACATCGACGGCGAGATGGAACTCAGCGAGGTCAACATGCGCCACGCGGCCACCCGCTACACCCTCGGCTGAGAGCGCAAGGCGAGAGGCAACACGGCCTCAGGGCTTGGCCCAAGCTTGGTCCAAGGGCACCGCACGCGGAGAACGGACGCACCAGAGGGGGCCTTGGCGTAGCATCTTCCACCAGGAAGCGAAGATGGGAGACGCATGGGCATGGGCGAGAGGCGCCAACACGAGGAGCGGGACGGCTGGAACGAGCCTTCGGGACGTAGTGCGCGGGACGACGAGACGGCGGACAGGCGAGGTGCGGACGCCTACCACAGAGGTTCAGTGCTCCTCAGGGGCCAGATGATTCCCGAACGCACCACCACGAGCAGCCTGCTCGCACCAGACGACCCCGCCGACTGGATTCGCATGGACCCATGGCGCGTCATGCGCATAGAGGCGGAGTTCGTCGACGGATTCGACGCCCTCGCCAGGCTGGGACCGGCCGTAAGCGTCTTCGGGTCTGCCCGCACGCCGCGAAGGAGCCCCGGCTACGACGCCGCGCTCGCCATGGGACGCCTCCTCGCCGAGCGGGGCGTGGCCGTCATAACGGGCGGCGGGCCGGGCGTGATGGAGGCGGCGAACCGCGGGGCGTCAGAGGCGGGCGGGACGTCCGTGGGGCTGGGCATAGAGCTTCCCCAGGAGCAGGGAATCAACCAGTGGGTCAACCTGGGCATGAGCTTCAGGTACTTCTTCGTGCGGAAGACCATGTTCGTGAAGTACTCGCAGGGCGCGATCATCTGTCCGGGCGGGTTCGGGACCCTCGACGAGGCCTTCGAGCTGCTCACCCTGGTGCAGACCCACAAGGTCGAGCGCACCCCCGTCGTCATGTTCGACCGCGAGTACTGGCAGGGGCTCTTCGAGTGGCTCAGGGGCACCGTCTCTGACTCCGGGAACATCTCGCCCCTCGACCCGTCCCTGGTCAGGCTCACCGACGACCCGGCGGAGGCGGTCGACATCGCCACGAGCGCGCTGCCCGGAAAGGGGCACGGCGCGTCACGCGAGGACGGCGGGACCTCGAAGTAGGCCACATCCTGCGTCGAGAGAGCCCCGCCCCCCTCGACGCCAAGAGCGGGACAAGCTGGAGCATGATGGGACATGACGGGGCAAGCTGGGTCATACCGGGACATGCTCCGACATGCTCCGGCAAGCGTTCTCTATACCATTCTCTGACACCGACCCAGCGCCAACAGGGCTTTTGTAGGCAGGATTTCCGAGAAATGCATAGAGAACCAAGCGACTTCAGGAAGTTGCATAGAGAACGGCGCCCGATCGCGCGCGACGGCACCTGTCCTCCCCTGCCTTGCCCTCCCCTGCCCTGCCCTATACTCTTTATGGACGGTTGCGCCCATCGCACGGCAGTAGCCTGCGCCAGGGCACAGCCATTCCAGGAAGAAGCCTGCCGTCCAGTAGACGAGGAGCACCCATGAGCGTCGAAAAGTCACCCCAGGACACCTGCGTCCTCGTCACCGGAGGCGCCGGCTTCATCGGCAGCCACACCGTGGTCGAGCTGCTCCAGGGCGGCTACCAGGTGGTCATCGTGGACGACCTCAGCAACGCCTCCGAGAAGGTGCTCAACCGCATCGACCAGATTGTGGGCGAGGAGGCGTCGGCGAGGCTCTCGTTCTATCGTGCCGACGTGAACGACCGCGACGCCCTCGAGGCCATCTTCGACGACAACGACATAGACCGCGTCATCCACTTCGCAGGCTTCAAGGCCGTAGGCGAGTCCGTCTCGAAGCCCATCGAGTACTACAGCAACAACCTGGGCAACACCCTGACCCTGGTAGACGTCATGCGCGAGCACGGCTGCAAGTCCATCATCTTCAGCAGCTCGGCCACCGTCTACGGCGATCCCGACAGCCTGCCCATCACCGAGGCCAGCCCCAAGAAGGCCTGCACTAACCCCTATGGCTGGACCAAGTGGATGATCGAGCAGATCCTCTGCGACCTCCACACCGCCGACCCCGAGTGGAACGTCGTCCTCCTGCGCTACTTCAACCCCATCGGTGCCCACCCCTCCGGACTCATGGGAGAGGACCCCAAGGGCATCCCCAACAACCTCCTGCCCTACGTGGCACAGGTGGCCGTGGGCAAGCGCGAGGTCGTCCACGTCTACGGCAACGACTATGACACCCCCGACGGCACCGGCGTGCGCGACTACATCCACGTGATGGACCTCGCCTCCGGCCACGCCGCCGCCCTGGCCTGGATGGACGGCCGCACGGGCGTCGAGGTCTTCAACCTGGGCACCGGTCGGGGAACCTCCGTGCTCCAGATCATCAGGGCCTTCTCGGCCGCCTGCGGGCGCGAGCTGCCCTACCAGATAGACCCGCGCCGCCCCGGCGACGTCACGGCCAACTACGCCGACTGCGCGAAGGCCCGGGAACTCATGGGCTGGGAGGCCAAGTACGACACCGACGACATGTGCCGCGACTCGTGGAACTGGCAGTCCCACAACCCCGACGGCTACGAGGGCTAGGCGGCCCCATGCCTGACGGTCAGCTCTTCAGGGACTACCTGGCGCGGGTGCTTCCCCTCGTCGAGGGCTATCTTGCGAAGGTGGAGCCCCACGACCACGATGCGGCGTCGCATGGCCCCGAGCTGGAGCGCTACCTCTACGCTCCCTACGCGCACTTCACGCGGGCGGGCGGCAAGCGTACGCGCCCCGCGCTCTGCCTCCTGGGAGCAGAGGCCGTGGGCGGTAGAGCCGAGGCGGCACTGCCCGTCGCAGCCGCCATCGAGCACTTCCAGAGCGCGGCCCTCATCCACGACGACATCGCGGACGAGGGAGAGACGCGCCGCGGCGAGCCCTGCACCTACCTCAGCGAGGGGACGGGCCCCGCCATCAACATGGGCGACCTGGGCATCGTGACCACCTTCCGCCTCGTCCTGGACGACGGGTCCCTTGGCGCGGACACGAGGCTGCGCCTCCTAGAGGAGCTCTCGCTCATGGAGCTCAGGACCCTCGAGGGCCAGGCCCTCGACCTGGGATGGGTCCGCGACGGCCGCTGGGACGTGAGCTCCACGGACTACCTGCGCATGGCGACGCTCAAGACCGCGCACTACTCCGCCGCCGTCCCCCTGGCCGCGGGCGCCGTCTGCGCCGGAGGCAGCGAGCGGCAGGTGGAGGCCCTGCGCGCCTTCGGCCTGGACGCGGGACTCGCCTTCCAGATCCAGGACGACCTCCTCAACCTGGTGGGAGACTCCGTGGCACAGGGCAAGGACTTCAGGAGCGACGTCACGGAGGGCAAGCGCACCCTCGTGGCGACCTGGGCCCTGGAGCGGCTGGAGGGAAGCAGGCGAGAGGAGCTCCAGGGCCTTCTCGACGCCCACGTCACGGACGAGGGGGCACTTGCCCGCGCGGTGCTCCTCATGGACGAGGCCGGCGCCGTCGAGCACGCCCGCTCGGTCGCACGCGAGCTCGTCGCGAGGGCAAAGGGAAGGCTCGAGGGCGTGGGACTCGAGGACGGGCCGCACGAGACGCTCCGCTCTATGGCAGACTTCTTCGTGGAGCGCAGGGGATGACACCACCAGGCCCCGGGGCACCCGTCCCGAGGCCTTCGCAACGGGAGACACGCATGGAAGCAATTCGTGAGGGCGCAAGCGGCGCCGCGGTGGAGGACATCCAGGAGCGCCTGGGAAGACTGGGCTACGAGGTGGAAGCCGCCGAGCTCGACGGCCATGCCTTCGGACCGACCACCGCGACCGCCGTGGCCAAGTTCCGGCTCGACCACCAGCTGCCCCTGGGCGGCGAGGTGGATTCCGCGACCTGGGCGGCCCTCGTCGACGCAGGCTACTCCATGGGCGACCGCACCCTCTACCTCCGCCTCCCCAACTTCCACGGCAGCGACGTGCTGGCCCTGCAGCACTGCCTCAACATCCTGGGCTTCTCCTGCGGCGAGCCCGACGGCTGCTTCGGCGTCTACACCGAGAGCGCGGTGAAGCAGTTCCAGGAGAGCCAGGGCATGCTGGCGGACGGCATGGCCTTCCAGGACACCTTCGACGCCATCGAGCGCCTGCACCACGTGTGGAGCGGCAAGCCCGCCTCGGGCCCGCACCCCATGGGCGGCATGGGCTTCGCCCGGGCCGCCGGGGTGCTCGAGAGCACGCAGCTCTCCATCACCGCCGAAGACCCCATCAGCCGCAACGTGGCGGGTCGCATCTGGAACCTGGCAAGCGCCACGAGCGAGAAGAGCGGCCTCGACCTCATCGAGAGCCCCCTTGCCGCGCGCGAGGGGGACCGTGCGGTGCTGGTGCTGGCCTCCACCCCCCTGCCCGAGGGCAGCAAGATGGCCAACCTCTCGACCGACGACGTCGACTCCCTGCCCCAGCGCCTGCGCACCACCTGCGAGAGCTCTCGCGAGGAGGTCCCCGTGGTGCGCCTGGAGCTTCCCCTGGGCCTTGACTACGACGGCACCTTCACCACGGGGGACGCGCAGACCTTCGCGGTCATGCTCCTCGATGCCATCTGCGCCGCCTTCGACCTGTAGGCCGCGGGGCCCAGAGAACTGGCGGAACACGCGGGGCCGACCTGGCTGGCAGCTGGCGCTAGTCCCAGACGGGGCAGGTCAGCACGAAGGCCTTGGTCAGGCTGCCGTAGGGCTGCTCCAGGCGGATGGCGAAGCCGTGGAGCTCCGCGATGCGCCTGACGATGTAGAGTCCCAGGCCGCTCCCCTCTCCGCGGCGAGCCTCGTCCCCGCGCGAGAAGGGCTCGAAGAGTCGGTCCACGTCACCCGCTATGGGCATCCCGTCGTCCGCCACGACGACCTCGGCGACCCCGGCGCGCCGCACGAGCCGCACGTGGACGGCCGTCCCCCTGGGGCAGTGCCTCACCGCGTTGGCGATCAGGTTGGAGACGACCCTTCCCAGCTGCACGTCGTCCGCCAGCACCTCCAACGGCTGCTCGCTCACGTCCACCTCGAGGCTCATCCCCGCCGCCTCCGCGTCCGAGTAGGCGGCCGCCGCCTCCCTCAGCACGAGCTGGGGGAGGTCGCAAGGCCTGAGGTCCAACCTGAAGCCGTCACTCTCGAGCCGCGTGAAGTCGAAGAGCACGTCAGTGAGCCTCCCCAGCCGCTCCGCCTTCGAGCGGATGGAGGCCAGGTAGCGCCTCTGGTCGGTCGCATCCCTCACCAGCCCGTCGCCCAGGGCCTGTGCAAGCGAGAGGACGCTCATCACCGGGGTCCTGAGGTCATGCGCCATGTCGGTCACCAGGAGGTTGCGTCGCGCATAGAGCCTCTCGCGCTCCTGGTCGCGCTCCTCCTGGACCTGCGCCACCCTACGCTCCACCATCCGCGCGAAGAGCATGGCGCCCACCGCGAGCGGCAGTACGAACAGCACCATTCCCAGGGCGAGCATCGCAAGGCCGAGCAGCGCCCCCAGGACGTCACCAAGGCCGCCGACCACGATTCGCTCCAGCGCCAGGGGCACCAGCGTCCCGAAGGCGAGGGGCTGCAGCAATGCCTCTGCGGCAGCCATGGGCACGGCGACCATGAGGAAGCGACGAACCAGGAAGCCGCCCAACCCAGACGACCCCGCCGACTCGATGCGCTCGCCGTTCTCGCCTTCGCCCATGTCCCCTACCCCTCGAGCCGGTAACCCAGGCCACGCACGGTGCTGATGTAGGCGCCAGGGTCGTCCGAGAGCTTGCCGCGCAGCTTGCTGATGCAGACCATCACGTTGTTGTCTGCCGCGAGGTAGCTCTCCTCCCAACCTGCCTCATAGATCTGTTGCTTGGTGAAGACCCTGCCCGGATGCGACATCATGAGCTCCATGATCCGGTACTCCACGGGGGTGAGCTCGACCGCCTTTCCCGCCCGTGTGAGGCGGCAGGCGTCGACGTCCAGCTCCAGGTCACGCACGACCAGCCTGGGCGAGACGGGCAGGGGCGTCGCAGCCCCCACCATCCCCCCGCTTGAGGGCAGCGGGCGGGCGTCCATGTTGTAGACGCGGCGCATGAGCGAGTTGACCCGCGCCACGGCCTCAAGCGGGTTGAAGGGCTTCACCAGGTAATCGTCGGCCCCGAGGTCGAGACCCAGGACCTTCTCGGCATCCTGGCCCTTGGCGGAGATGAGCACCACCGGCGTGGGTCGCTCCGCGCGCAGCCGCCTCAGCACCTCGTAGCCGTCAGCCTCGGGCATCATGATGTCCAGGAGGCAGATGTCGATGGGCCCCTCGCGCAGCTGCCGTAGGGCCTCGCCGCCGTCCGCCGCTTCGACGACGTGGTAGCCAGCGTTCTGCAGGTAGAGGCGCAGCACCTCGCGAATCTCGTCCTCGTCGTCGGCGACGAGGACCGTGTGACGCGCTTCCTCGGCCATACCGCTCCCTCCCGAAACGCCGCCCGGACGCATGGCCCGGGCGGCTCTGCGCATCGATGGTAGCGCGGTGCGCCTAGTCCTGCTGCGCCCCGTCGCTCGGGGCCTCGCCGCCCTCTGACGCCATGGGCGCACCGGGGATGGACGCCTGCGGGAGCACGCGGGAGTCGCTGCCGTAGCGCAGGGCCTCATAGAGGGCCGCGTAGGTCATCTGCCTGTAGGGCGCCACGTAGAGGACATCGAGCAGGCCCAGCGTCAAAAGCGAGAGCAGGTCCCAGCCGATGAACGAGAGGTCAAGCACGAAGGCGTCCCACTTGTTGCCGTCCATGAGCGCCCTGCTCTGGGCGAAGGCCTCCTCGCGGGTCATGTTGGGGTCCTCCGCCAGGAGGTATGGGATCATGCGGTACTCGTAGCTCTTCACGATGCCAGGAATCACGAAGAGGAGGCTCCAGAGGCAGGTGTAGAGCTCCCGGAAGAACATGGTCTTCAGGTTCTGGACGTAGTTGCGGTCGAAGCCGCGCCCGCACTCGCCCACCTCGGCGCGCTGGTTGAGGTTCCTCAGGAAGAAGCGGGACACGCCCACCTGCAGGGGACCCAGGATCAGGATGTCGACGGCAATGAGCATGGCGACGGTGACGAGCATGACGAGGCAGACCAAGAGCGCGATGGACAGGGCCACGGCCGCGATCTCGGCGGGGTCTGCCGACTCGGGGCTGTCGCGGTGCTCGGCCACCGGAGTCGAGGTGGCGCCTTCCTCGGCCGAGGCTGCCGCGCGACCGTCCCCGCCTCCGTCCACGTCCCCCTCGTCCAGCCGGTTCGCCTCGACGCGGTCGACGAGCCCCTGGTTGACGTCCGTGCGCGTGACCGGAGCCATGCCCCCGAGGGTGACGATGCTGCCCACGACGACGCCTGACGCGCTGCCGGCACCGCCCACGCCGCTGCCAATCACGAAGGTTGCGACGATCGCCACCAGGACGGTCTTCCAATAGTTGGCCTTGAGGCTGGCCTTGCCCTTCTCCTTGAGCTCGCTACGCTCCCACATGTCGTCTCCTTGGACGTGGTCCCTCGATTGCAAGTCCCATGATGGGCCGCGACCCTGAGGGGAACGTGAGTCAAACCATAACGTTGCCTTAATCCACACGTGCGATGAAGTCGTCAGCCACGGGCGTGGTCACCTGGCGGGCGTGGTCACCTGGCGGGCGTGTTCACCTGGCGGGCGGAAACGCCAAGGCGGACGCAGGCAGTGGCTGCCAGGCACGGACGCGGCCTCCTCTCGACTGGACCAAGGACCGCAGCACGCCGCCAGTCTCGTTAGACGCGCCACCCGGAAGGACCATCTTGCATTCCGCCACGCTTTTGGACCGAAATCAGCGGATTTTCGTGGCAAAGGACAAGATGATAGAAGTGCCCCATACCTCGCGGCGGCCCATGACCAGACCCGCTGCCCAACACGGCTCGCCGACCGCCGAACGTGTCGCCCCCCGACACGACCCCACGACAATGGCCGAGCGCGCGGCCCTACTGCGGCAGAGGCGGGTCCCCCGCGCCGGGAACGCGGCAGTAGGTCCGGGTGAGCTCGAGGAGCCGCTCCTCCAGCTCCCGCGTCAGGGCCCCCTCTCGCATGCGCCAGCTCCAGTTGCCGCCCAGGGTCGACGGCACGTTGATGCGTGCCTCGTTGTCCAGGTCGAGGAGGTCCTGCATGGAATAGATGCAGGTGTCGCTCACGGACGCGGCGATGCCGCGGTTCATCGCCGCAGACAGCGGCTCGCCGGGCGCCTGGTGCAGGTAGCGCCGCGCCTGGGCGAGCTGCTCGGCGCTGGCCGCGTCCCGTTCCCAGCCGCGCGCGGTCATGTTGTCGTGCGTGCCAACGTAGGCCACGGTGTTGCTCGCGTAGTGATGCGGGAGGTAGTAGGAGTCGTTCCGGCCGTCGAAGCCAAACTGCAGAATCTTCATGCCGGGATAGCCCGTGGCATCGCGCAGGGCCAGGACCTCCGGCGTCAGGAAGCCCAGGTCCTCGGCGATGATGGGAAGCTCGCCCAGCTCCTGCCTGACGCGCTCGAAGAGGCAGATGCCCGGCCCCTGGCGCCAGGACCCGGCGGCCGAGCTCGCCGCCCCGAAGGGCACGCCCCAGTACGACTCGAAGCCGCGGAAATGGTCGATCCTGACCAGGTCATAGAGCTCGAGGCTCGACCTCAGGCGCTCGACCCACCAAGAGTAGCCATCGGCCCCCATGCGCTTCCAGTCGTAGATGGGATTGCCCCAGTACTGGCCCGTGGCCGAGAACTGGTCGGGCGGCGTCCCCGCGACCAGCGCGGGCGCGCCCGTCTCGTCCGTCATGAAGAGCTCGGGGGCAGACCACATCTCGGCCGAGTCGCGCGGGACGTAGATGGGGATGTCGCCTATGACACGCACGCCGCGCCCGTTGGCGTAGCCCTTGAGGCGGGACCACTGGCCGAAGAAGAGGTACTGGGTCATCTGGTGGTAGAGGTAGCGCTCGCGCCGCTCTGCACAGAGGGCGTCGACCGCAGGGCCGGGGCGGCGGAACTCCTCCGGCCACTCCCAGAAGGGCCCGAGGCCGAACTCCTCCTTGCAGACCATGAACTGGCAGTAGGGCGCGAGCCAGGGGTCACTCGCGCGGACGAAGGCGTCCAGGTCCTCGGGCGGGGCGGCCAGGAAGCGGGGCAGCGCGCGCTCCAGCAAGATCCTGCGTCCGCGGAAGACGGCCCCGTAGTCGATGCGACAGGGGTCGTCCCCCAGCTCCGCCGATTCGAGCTCGCCCTCCTCGAGCCAGCCCTCGCGCACGAGCCCCTCGAGGTCGACGAGGTTGGGGTTTCCCGCATGCGCCGAGAACGACTGGTAGGGGGAGTCCCCGTAGCTCGTGGTGGTCAGGGGGAGCAGCTACCAGTAGCGCTGGCGGCTCCGGGCGAGAAAGTCCACGAACTCTCTCGCCGTGCGCCCGAAGCCGCCGATGCCCCCCGGCCCGGGCAGCGAGAACGCCGGCAGCAGGATTCCGCTCGCACGCTCCATGTCCCAGCTCCTCTCGCCGCCATGTCTCCCACGATAGCTTGGCGCGGGCGACGTCGTCGTGTCGTTTTCCCAGGCCGTGGCCCCGGCCCGAGCAGGCAGGCCGGGGTCCTTAAGCCGAGCCGCAGAGAGAGTCGCGGCTACGGCCTGACGAGGTTGTTGCCGCTCTGCTTGTCGAAGAGGTGGATGGCGTTCTGGTCGAACTTGAAGGAGATGCGCTCGCCGTCGGCGAAGCTGCCGCCCTCGCGTTCGAAGTCGACCGTGGGGATGACCAGGACGAGCTCGCTGCCCTCGACCGTCACATGCACGTGGACCGTGGAGCCCATGAGCTCCGAGACCTCCACCGTGCCCGAGATGGCATCGGGGTCGTCCTCGCGTGCGAGCGAGATCTGCTCCGGGCGCACGCCGGCGACGACCTCGGAGGTACCATCGACCCAAGACTCGGAGAGGCGGTTGCAGGTCTGGGGGGCGAGCGCTATGTCGTGGTCGCTCGTCTCGAGGTGGTACTCGTTGCCCACGTGCACCAGATGGGCGTCGAAGAAGTTCATCTGGGGCATGCCGATGAAGCCGGCCACAAAGAGGTTGGCGGGATGGTTGAAGACCTCCTGCGGAGTGCCGATCTGCTGGACGTAGCCGTCCTTCATGATCACGATGCGGTCGCCCAGGGTCATGGCCTCGGTCTGATCGTGCGTGACGTAGATGAAGGTCCCGCTCACCTTGTGGCGCAGCTTGATGAGCTCGGCACGCATCTGGTTGCGCAGCTTCGCGTCGAGGTTGGAGAGGGGCTCGTCCATGAGGAAGACCTTGGGGTCGCGCACGATGGCACGGCCGATGGCCACGCGCTGGCGCTGCCCGCCCGATAGCGCCTTGGGCTTGCGGTCGAGGTAGGGGGTGATGCCCAGGGTCTCGGCGGCGTCGCGGACCTTGCGGTCTATCTCGGCGGGGTCGACCTTCTTGAGCCTGAGGGTGAAGGCCATGTTCTCGTACACCGTCATGTTTGGGTACAGGGCGTAGCTCTGGAAGACCATGGCGATGTCGCGGTCCTTGGGGGCCACGTCGTTCACGCGACGGCCGTCGATGAGCAGGTCACCGGAGCTGATGTCCTCCAGGCCGGCGATCATGCGCAGGGTGGTGGACTTGCCGCAGCCCGAGGGCCCCACCAGCACCACGAACTCGCCGTCGCCCACCGTGAGATCGAAGTCCTGCACGGCCACGACGCCCTCGGAGGTGACCTCCAGGTTGCTCTTGCGCTCCTCCTCGCGGCGGCGTCCGAAGAGGCCACGGCGGCCCCGCTCGTTGGGATAGACCTTCTTGATGTTCTTGAGGACGATCTGTGCCATCTTCCTTGCCTTTCATGCCCTGCGCCCGGTGCGGGCGCCCGTGGTAGTTGCGAGACTAGCCCTTGACCGCGCCCGAGACCACGCCACTTATGATGTAGCGCTGGCAGACCAGGTACACCACGACGATGGGGACGATGACCATCATGATGCAGGCCATCATGGGCCCCAGCTCCACGTGGCCGTAGCCGCCGCGGAAGTACTGGATCAGGATGGGTATGGTCTTGTACTTGGTGCTGTCCAGGACCAGGTAGGGCAGGAGGTAGTCGTTCCACACCCACATGGTCTCGAGGATTCCGACCGAGATGTAGGTGGGCTTCATGATGGGGAGCACCACGTGAAAGAAGGTCTGCACGGGGTTGCAGCCGTCGATGGTGGCGGCCTCCTCTATCTCGAGCGGGATCGTCTTGACGAAGCCCGCGAACATGAAGACCGCCAGGCCCGCGCCGAAGCCCAGGTAGATGAAGCAGATGTTGAACGGCGTGTTGAGGCCCATGGAGTCGGCCACGTTGGAGAGGGTGAACATGAGCATCTGGAAGGGCACGACCATCGAAAAGACGAAGAGGTAGTACAGGCCCTTGCAGAGTCGGCTGTTCACGCGCACAACGTACCAGGCGCACATGGAGCAGCACACGAGTATCAGCGCGACCGAGGTCACGGTGATGACGAGCGAGTAGGCGAAGGCAGAGGCGAAGCCCTGCTTCGAGAGGGCGCTCACGTAGTTCGCAAGCCCCGCCGCGTTCTGGGGCCCCACCAGCTCGAAGGCCGTGCTGGTCCCGATGCTCGACTCGTCCTTGAGCGAGTTCATGAGGATCATGAACATGGGGTACACCCACGCCAGGCTCAGCACGGTGAAGAAGGCCGAGAGCACGCGGTTGATGGTTCTCTCCCTTTGCATTACTGCTGCACCTCCTTGGACTTGGTGAGCCTGAGCTGGACGAGCGAGATGGCGATGACCAGAAGGCAGAAGATGACGGCCTTGGCCTGCCCGATGCCCATCCACTTGGCTCCTGCCCTCGAGTAGAAGGTGCTGTAGATGTTCAGGGCGAGGAGCTCGCTCGAGTGGCTCGGCTCTCCGCCCGTGAGCGCGAGGTTCTGGTCGAAGAGCTTGAAGCCGTTGGTGATGGTGAGGAAGAGGCAGATGGTGATGGTGGGCATGAGGTTGGGGATCTTGACCTTCCACAGCGTCTGCCAGGCGTTGGCCCCATCCACCTTGGCCGCCTCGAGGTAGTCGCTGGGGATGGACTGCAGACCGGCGATGTAGATGATCATCATGTAGCCGATCTGCTGCCAGAGGGTGAGGACCACCAGGCCCCAGAAGCCCGCGTGGGTGTTGAGGGCCAGGAGCTGCTGGCCGACGTTAGCCAGGACGCAGTTGATGAGAATCTGCCAGATGTAGCCCAGCACGATGCCGCCGATGAGGTTGGGCATGAAGAAGACCGTGCGGAAGGCGTTGGTGCCCCAGAGACGGCTGCGAGTAAAGGCTAGCGCGATGGCCAGGGCTATGACGTTGACCAGCACAGTGACCGTCACGGTGAAGAGCGCCGTGAGCCAGAAGGCGTGCGCGAACTGCGGGTCAGAGAGAGCGGCCGCATAGTTGCTCAGGCCGACGAAGGTCGGGTTGGAGATGCTGATGAACTGGCAGAACGAGAGGTAGGCGCCCTCGGCGAACGGGATGACGAAGCCGAAGACGAACGAGAGCGCCGTGGGCAGCACGAAGAGCGGCCACCACTTCCTGAGTGACTTAACCATGCACGCGTTCCCTTCTCAGGTCGCAGGGGCGGGCGGCGCGCGAGCCGACCGCCCCGGGATGACGTCATCGCGGAGGAGGGATGCGCCTAGGCGGTCGCGGCCTTCTCCTTCGCCCAGCCGTCCACGAAGGCTGCCTGGACGCCGTCCCAGCCGGCGGTTCCGGCGGCATAGGCGGTCAGCGCGCTGGAGAGGCCCTTCTTCCATTCCTCGGAGGGAATGTGGACGAAGGCCCAGGTGACGGGCTCCTTGCCGTCCTCGACGGCCTTCTTGGCGATCTTGGCGAAGGGGTTGGCGGTCTCCTTGGCGGAATTGAAGGGGCAGGTGAAGCCCATGCCGTCGGCGAGGGCGGTGGTGCCCTTGTCGGAGGTGACGACCCAGTAGAGGAAGTCGAGGGTAGCCTGCTGGTCGTCGGCGGAGGCCTGGCTGTTCACGCACCAGTAGTTCTCGCCGCCGGAGCACATGCCCTGCTTCTCCTCGCCCGCAGCGCCGATGTAGAGGGGCAGCATGCCCAGCTTGTCGTCGCCCAGGGACTTGACGTCCTTGTAGGACCAGGTGCCGTTCTGGTAGAAGACGGCCTCGCCGTTCACGAACTCGTTGACCGCGTCGTCGCCGGTCTTGGAGGCGAGCTGAGCGGGGTCGACGGTGCTGTCGGTAATATAGAGGTCGAAGATGTCCTTGTAGTTGGGCAGGTAGGTGCCCTTGATGGCGTCGGTGTCCTCCTCGCCGTCGGCCTTGAGCTCGTAGTAGATGGGCATGTTGGCGAGGTGGGTTGTGTAGCGCCAGTTGGAGCTGGAGTCCATGCCCGCGCTGGTGAAGGCGCCCTTGACACCCAGCTCGTCCTTGCGGGCCTGGATGTCGTCGGCGACCTTCTTGAGGCTCGCGAAGCTGGTGATGTCAGACTCGGAGTAGCCCGCCTTCTGGAGCAGCTCCTTGTTGTAGATGATGCCGTAGTCCTCCTCGACGTAGTCGATGCCGTAGACCTTGCCGTCCGCCTTGAGCGCGAGGGCCGGGTTGCTCAGCTCGCCGTAGACCTGGCTGCCGCTGAGGTCGAGACAGTAGTCCTTCCAATTCTGCAGTCCCACGGGGCCGTTGACCTGGAAGAGGGTGGGGGCGGAGCTCTTGGACATCTCGCTCTGGAGCTTCTCCTCGTAGGTGTCGGACGCGGCGGTCACGACGGACACGGGAATGCCCGTCTCTTCCGTGTATGCCTTGGCCAGGGCCTGCCACTGCTCGTCCGCCTCGGGCTTGAAGTTGAGGTAGTAGACCGAGCCCTTCTTGGCGTCGCCACTGCCGGAGCTTGCGCTGCCGGCGTCGCCCGACTTGCCACAGCCCACGAGCGCGAGGCCAAGGAGCCCCGTCGCGCCCATGCCGATGAAGCCACGCCTGCTGATGTCGTTCGCCTTCATGTCTCTCTCCTCTTCAGCACCCGCACCGGCACGCCCTGGCACCGGCATCCGCACGTCCTGGGACGCCTTGCGTCCCTCTTGCCTAAGGACGCCTCGCGTCCCTCTTGACTGCAAATATAGCTAGCCTGTACTACTTGTTTGAACAACTTAGACCTGAACGGTCGATTCTGCCGATAAACGGACTAAACGAGCTTTAGTGGACGTCTAGCCTAGGCGGGGGCGGACCCTGTCGCGCTACCATCTTCTGCAGTTTTGGAAGCCCTGGGTTGGATGTGCGCGGCGTCCGTCGCCGCAGAGTTAGGCTAGGGTGCGCGACGCGGACGGCGAGACGAGCAGGGAGAGTGGCATGCCAAGGGCGATCTTCGAGGGGATCTACCGTGACCTCAAGGGCAAGATCCAGGAGGGGAGCTATGCCTACCAGGAGTTTCTTCCCCCCGAGAGCACCCTCACCGAGGAGTACGGCTGCTCCCGCAACGCCCTGAGGCGCGCCCTCTCGATGCTCGCGGACGACGCCTACGTGCAGCCCATGCACGGCCGTGGCGTGCGCGTCATCTGGCAGCGCAAGGACCACAGCACCCAGGGCGTGCTCGAGGGCGTGGAGTCCTTCGGCGAGTACGCACGACGCAACGGTCTCGAGCCCAGCACCTCGGTCAAGTCATTTGAACATGTTGTCTGCAGCGCGGGGCTCGCGCATCGCACGGGCTTCGCCGAAGGCACGGAGCTCCTGCGCGTCGTCCGCGTGAGGTCGCTCGACGGGGTGGCACGACAGGTGGACCACGACTACTTCCTGGCCTCCGCCGCCCCCGGCCTCACCGCAGAGGTGGCCGAGGAATCGGTCTACTCCTTCCTGGAGGAGCGACTGGGCATGCGCATCCTCACCAGCAGACGCAGCATCACGGTGCAGCTCGCCACGGACGAGGACTGCAGCTACCTCGAGCTCGGCCCCTACAACTGCGTGGCGGTGGTGGAGAGCCAGTCGTACAACTCCGACGGCGTGATGTTCGAGTACACGCAGGTCAGGCACCATCCGGACGCCTTCTGCTTCAACACGGTCTCGAGGCGCTAGGGGCAGGTCCGAGGGCGCGGGGGCGGAATCGGCGAAATCGGCGAAACTCCCCGCGCGGGAGGGTGGCGGCGTCCCCGCGAAACTTCCCGCGCGAGAGGACCGAAGTGGGTGGCTTGCGGAGGAGAGAAGCGCCCACAACGGGCTTGCGGCGGTTACTCTCACCCACATCGCCCCTGTGGCGGCAGGGAGGTCCACCCACATCATGTCTCCCGCGGCATGGCACATGAGCGAGAGGCGCGCGCAACCCCCGTATCGACGTCAGCCCTCGATGAGGTCGCAGAGGCGTTCGAGCACCGTTGCCACGGAGAGTCCCACCACGACCTGCAGGGCCTGTCCGCGGCGCATGACGCCGACGGCCCCGGCACACACGAACTCATCGTCCGCGGCAACGAGCGCAGGGTCTGCCACGCTCACGCGCAGGCGGGTGGCGCAGCAGCTCACGTCCTCCACGTTCTGCGGCCCTCCCAGGAGCTCGAGGAGGCGCGCCGCCAGCTCGTCTCGGTCGTCAGAGGGGACCGCCGGCTGCTCCATGCCGTGGAGCGAGCGGAAGGCGCCCTTGCTTCCAAGCTCGAACTCGGGCCCCACTCCCCTGCCGGGAGTCAGGAAGTCGAAGTGCAGGATGAGCGCACGGAACGTGACGAAGTACAGCAGGGCGAAGCAGACACCCACGCCAAGGGCCGCGAGGTAGGAGCCTCCGTGGGTGGCGGCGAGGGGGACGAAGTTGAAGGACGACATCTCTATCAGGCCACCCGAGAAGACACCGACGACCCCCAACAGGTTGATCGCCATCGAGAGCAGGGCCGCGAGGGCGGCGTGCATCACGAAGAGCGGCGGGGCCACGAAGAGGAAGGTGAACTCTAGCGGCTCCGTCACGCCGCAGAGCACGGCCGTGAGCGTGGCAGGCACGAGGAGCGCCAGGAGGCGTCGGCGGTTCTGGGGCCGGGCGGTGACGTACATGGCGGCGGCGATGCCCGGCGTCCCGAAGAGCTTGGACCAGCCCGTGGCCGTGATGGCGGCCCAGGGCGTGAGCTCCTTGAGCGGGGCCGTGCTGGCCGCGAGCTGGGGAAGGGCGTTGGCCCAGGCGGCATAGATGCCCCCGCCCACCACTACGTTGTCGTAGTATGCCGGCGCATAGAGGAGATGGTGCAGCCCAAAGGGGATGAGCACCCTCTCGAGGAAGACGAAGGCCCCCACCCCCAGCGTGCCCGCGCCAACGATGGCCGCCTGCAGCAGGCACATTCCTGCCTGGATGCGCGGCCAGACGAGCACCGCCACGCCGGCCAGGGGCAGCATGGCGCAGAACGAGAGCATGTACACGAAGGTCGAGCCCGAGAAGACGCCCAACCACTCCGGCAGACGGGTGTCGAAGAAGCGGTCGTGCAGGGCTATGACGATGCCCGAGACCACGAGGGCACCCACCATGCCCATGTCGAGGGTCTTGATTCCCGCCACGAGCGCGAGGCCGGAGGCGCCGCCCGGCTCGGCGGCGAAGTCGACGCCCAGCTCCGGACCCCAGGCGCCTAGGATCGCACTGACGAAGTAGTTGAAGCTGAGGTAGCCGACGAGCGCCTCCATGCAGCAGCGGCTCGCCTGCTTGCGGGCGAGCCCTATGGGCAGCGATGCCGCAAAGAGCAGGGGGAGCTGGTTGAAGACGGTCCAGCCGCCGGCGAGGACGACCCGTCAGAACTGTCCCCAGGCACTGGACTCCGCGGCGAGGGGACCCATGAGGCTGGACGTGGTGAAGAGCGTGCCAAGGCCTATGACCACCCCCGCGAAGGTGAAGAGCATCACGGGAACGAACATGGTGCCGCCGAAGCGCTGGATCGCCTTCATCATGAGCCGCCGGCCCCCTGCCCCTGGCGCGTCCGACCCCTGTGCCCGGACGTCCACACCTCGAACATAGCATGGGGAGAGGCCCGTCGGCACGAACTCGCGAATCGCAACGACGACGCGCGGCGAGCGGACCGGTCGGCACGTCCTGGCACGTCCTGACACGTCCAGGCAGGAGCGCCCATGCCCGTCTGGCGGACCGTCTGCCCAGCTGCTACAATCTGCCTGCTACACCTTGCTTGCGTGACTGGGGCGAAGCAAGCCCAGCGCGGCGAGCGCACTGGGGTATCGTCCAACGGTTAGGACACGGGTTTTTGGTGCCTGGAATGTGGGTTCGAATCCTACTACCCCAGCCAACGCGGCATCGGCGGCGGAGGGAAGGCCTCTCTCCGCCGCCTTTTTTGTTTCCTTTTGCCCCCCCGCCCGTCCGCACGATGTGCCCCTGCCCGCACGCACGGTGCCACCATGGACGGGACGAAACGGCAAGGCGAGAGGAGCGCGGCATGCGCATGTTCAAGAACGACTACTCCGAGGGCGCGGCACCCCAGATCCTGGACGCCCTCGTTCGCAGCAACGACGAGCAGTGCGTGGGATACACCGAGGGAGACTCTCACTGCGAGCGGGCCCGCGAGCTCATTCGCGCCGAGGTGGGCCGCGACGACGTGAATGTGGAGTTCTGCATCGGCGGCACCTCGGCTAACGTCGTGGGCGTGACCGGCATGCTGCACGACTGGGAGGGCGTCATCTGCACCAAGGACGCCCACATCAACGTGCACGAAACCGGCGCCATCGCCGCCTGTGGACGCACCGTGCTACCCACCCAGGACGCAGACGGCTTCCTCTCGGTAGAGCAGGCCGAGCAGGTGTACGCGCGACAGACCCTCACCGGGCGGCACATGACCCTTCCCAAGTTGGTCTACATCACCAACTCGACCGAGTTCGGGGGCGTGTGGAGTCGCGAGCGCTTCGACGCCATCTGCGACTGGGCCCAGGGGCACGAGCTCAAGGTCTTCGTCGACGGGGCGCGGCTGGGCAGCGCCCTCACCAGCGAGGGCAACGACCTCAGCCTGACGCACATCGCCGAGCGCGCGAGTGCCTTCTACATCGGCGGAACCAAGAACGGCATGCTCTTCGGCGAGGCGATGGTCATCGCCGACCCCGAGCTCAAGCGGAGCTTCCCCTATCTGGTGAAGGAGAGGGGCGGCCTCATGGCCAAGGGACGCCTCCTGGGCGTTCAGTTCGAGGCAGCCTTCGAGCGCGACGGGAGCGGGGAGGCCCTCTACTGGAGGCTGGCACGGCAGGCCAACACGTGCGCGGCGCGCCTCAGGGAGGGCATGGCCGGGCTGGGCTTCAGGAGCTACCTGGACTCCCCCACCAACCAGCAGTTCTTCGTGGTCTCGCCCGAGCAGGCGCGCGCCTTCGACGAGGCCGTCGGCTCCGAGACCTTCGCCGTCCTGCCCACGGGCGAAGAGGTCATCCGCTTCGTCTGCTCCTGGGCCACGCGACAGGAGGACGTGGACGAGCTGTTGGGGTTTGCTGCGACCCTGGCGTAGCTGTTGGGCGCAGCGGCCGCGAGGGCGTGCTCTTCTCCGCAGCGATGGCGTCTCGCACGTGCGAGGCACGCAGCGATAGCGCCCGGCGCGCGTCTCTCGGCGCCGGCGGCGTCACGCGCACGTCTCTCGGCGCCGTGCACGCCGAGCGCGTGCGACGGCAGCTCGACGACGTCAAATGCGTCTCTCTCCGCATCGAGAGCGTCGAACACGTCTCCGTTTGCACCGAGAGCGCCCAACGCGCGCGGCGGCGTCGCGCCAACTGGGGCGATGCGGAGCGACAAGACGCGTTGGACGTTTTCGCGCTAATTCGAGACGCGCTGGACGTTGTCGAACAGGAGAGAGACGCATTAGACGTTTTCGGGCGCGCCAGGGACGCGCCGGACGTTGTCGAACAGGCGCGAGACGCATCCGGCGACGTCAACGCTGGACGCGAGGCGCGTCATGCACGCTCAACGCCGCAGGATCCTGGGGGCGGGAGCCCGTTCGGGCCCAGTCCGAAGCCTAGCCCAATCGCCAGCCCTCGGCCTGGGCACGTGCCTCCACGAAGTCGCGGTAGAGCCCCTCTCGCTCCAGAAGCTCCCGGTGCGTGCCCCGCTGCACTATGCGACCCTGGTCCATGACCAGGATCTGGTCGGCCTGCTCCACCGTGGGCAGGCGGTGCGCGATGACCACGACGGTCTTGTCGCGCGTCAGCTCCGTGAGCGCGAGCTGCACCAGCCTCTCGTTCTCGGGGTCCATGCTGGCGGTCGCCTCGTCGAGGATGACGATGGGAGCGTCCTTGAGCAGGGCTCGCGCGATGGAGACGCGCTGGCGCTCGCCGCCCGAGAGGGCACTCCCACCCTCTCCCACCACCGTGTCGTAGCCCTGCGGCAGCTGGCTCACGAACTCGTCGCACCGCGCGCGCCGCGCCGCCTTGACCACCTGCTCGTGCGTGGCCCCCTCGCACCCGAAGGCGATGTTCGCCTCTATCGTGTCGTCGAAGAGGTAGACGTCCTGGAACACCATCGAGAAGTTCTGCAGAAGGCTGTCGCAGGTGAACTCGCGCACGTCGTGTCCGCCCACGCACACCCTGCCGGAGTCGACGTCCCAGAAGCGCGCCATGAGGCTCGAGACGGTGGTCTTGCCCGAGCCGCTCGGCCCCACAATCGCGCAGGTCGATCCCTCCGGGACGTCCAGGCTCACGTCGTGCAGCACCTCTCGTCTGACGCCGTCGCGTCCCTCGTACGAGAAGCTCACGTGCTCGAGGCGTATGTCGTGGCGCTCCGGCACCACGTCCCGCCCGTCCCCGTCGATGAACGGGGCCTTCTCTATGCGCTCCAGGCGGTCGAGCACGTCATCGAGGTCGGCGAACATGTGGGCGGCGTCGGTCAGCCGTCCGATGGCACCGAAGATGGTGGTCGAGAAGAGCGCTATGCCCACGAAGCTCCAGAGCGGCACCTCCCCCGCCAGCGCCCCTGCGGCGGCGACCCCCAGCAGCGCCACCGAGGCGACTTCCAGGATGCCCTTGTGCAGCGCGTTGATGGGCGTGAAGGCCTTCTCTATGGAGACGCGCGTGTCGCTCAGTGCGTCGACGTCGTCCGAGAAGGGCCTCAGCACGGCACCCGCATGTCCGTAGGACTTCGCCATGCCCAGCCCCCTGAAGAGCTCCACGACCGAGCCGGACAGACGCTCCTGGTCGGCATGCGCCCGGGCGGCGAGGCGGGCGCTCGCGCGGTTGACCGCCCTCAGGGTGGGGAGGGTAGCCAGGACGGCGCACACCGACACCATGCCGCACCAGGGTCTCACCGAGAAGAGCCACGCCGTGATGACCGCGGCAGAGAGGTAGCCGCCCACCGCGGCGTCGGCCTGGCGCACGCCCTCCAGCTCGAGGGTCGAGAGGTTGGTGGTCACGGTCGAGAGTATGTCACCTGTGCTCACCCGCGAGAAGTATCCCAGGGGCACGCGCTTGAGCACGTCGCCGACCTCTATGCGGACCTCCGGCGCGCGCTCGTAGCCCACGCTCTCCTGGATGCGGTTCTTCGCGTAGGAGACCGCGAAGCGCAGGAGCACGCAGGCCAGGATCGCGAGCGCGCTCTGCCACACCAGGGAGGGGTCGAGCGGGGCTCCTCCCTGGGCGTCCTCGACCACACGCCCCATGGTAAGCGCCGCCACGAAGGCGGGCGACGCGATGGCGATCGCGCTCAGGACAGAGATGGCCATGCCCAGGTAGACGCGCCAGCCATACGAGCCACACCACGCGACGATCCTCCTGATGACCCTCAGCATGACCGGTCATCCCCCTTCTTGTCCGACGCTTCCGATGGGGCCGCCGCACCGCGGGACCCCGCTGCACCGCGCGACCCCGCCGCCCAGGAGCTGGCCCCCACGTGCGCCTGCCACATGCCCCGATACAGCTCGCAACCCTCCAGGAGCTGCTCGTGGGTGCCACGCGCAACTATCGCCCCCTCGCTCACCACGGCGATCTGGTCCGCCCCCGTGATGGTCGAGAGGCGGTGCGCGATGACCACCAGGGTCTTTCCCCTGGCCAGACGGGCCACCGAGGCCTGAATGCGCGCCTCGTTCTGGGGGTCGGCGAAGGCAGTCGCCTCGTCGAAGACGACGATCGGCGCGTCCTTGAGAATCGCCCGCGCGATGCAGATGCGCTGCCGCTCCCCGCCCGAGAGGGCATGGCCCGCCTCGCCCGCCGGCGTCTGCCACCCCTGGGGCAGGCGAGAGACGAACTCCTCGCAGCTCGCGGCCCGTGCGGCAGCCAGGACCTCCTCGTCCGTGGCGCCCGGCCTCCCCAGGCGCACGTTGTCGAGCAGGGTCCCTGCCAGCAGGTAGTCGTCCTGCGACACGTAGCTCACCAGCTCCGAGAGCTGGTCGAGCGGCATGTCGCGCACGTCTCGCCCACCTATGCGCACCGAGCCCGCAGTGACGTCCCAGTGGCGGGCGACGAGCCGCGCGATGGTCGACTTGCCCGAGCCGGAGGGGCCAACCAGGGCCAGGAACTCGCCCTCCCCCACCTCCAGGTCGACGCCGTGCAGCACCTCGTCGCGACCTTCCCCGTACGAGAAGCGCACGCCCTCGAGGACGAGTCCCCGCCCCCGCACGTCCGCACGGGCGCTGGGCTGGGGGAGCTCGGGAAGGTCGAGGAACTCCCTCGCGTCCGCGATGGCGTAGGAGACGTTGTTGGCGACGTTGAAGCTGGCGCCCAGGTAGGTGACGGGCATGACCACGGCCAGGGCGAGCACGCAACAGAGGGCGAACTGGGCGGCGTCGAGACTGCCTTCGAGGTAGAGCGCAAGGCCGGCGGGCACCACGCCCAGGAGCGTGGTGGGAATGACCGCCAGGGCGAGGTTCTGCGTGACCCAGGTCGCCTTGAACCATCCCAGCGTGTAGTCGCGAAACGCCCGCACGGCGTCCGCATAGCGCCTGTAGGACCCCGAGGTCTGGTTGAAGGCCTTCACCACGCGGATGCCCTCTATGTACTCGACCATCACGCTGTTGACGTGGTCGCTCGCCTCCATGTAGCCGGCGTACATCCTGTTGTAGCTGGCAAAGCCGCTCGCGAACACGAGGAAGCCCACGGGGACGGTCGCCGCGCAGGCCAGGGCCATGCGCCAGTCCACCGCCCACAGCCACGCGAGGATGCCCAGCGAGAGCAGCAGGTTGCCCGTGAGCTCGGGGATCATGTGGGCGAGAGGCACCTCGATGGACTCGATGCGGTCCACGAGCAGGTTTTTGAGCGATCCCACGCCCTTGGAGGTGGCGGTGCCCAGCGACGCGCGCATGAGCTTCCTCGCCACGTCGTGGCGCAGGTCGGCCAGGATGGTGTAGGCGGAGATGTGCGAGAGGAGCGTGGAGCCCGCGAAGAGCAGGCGTGTGGCGACGTGGGCCACGACCGCCACGACGAGCCAGGGCACGACCCCGTCCCAGCCGCCCCCCAAGAGCACCACGTCGAGCACGCGATAGATCGCATAGTAGGGCACCAGTCCCGCCCCCACGCTCAGGAGCGAGAGCAGCACCGAGGCCGCCATCTTGCCCCGGCAGCGTCCGGCGTACGAGAGGAGCGTGGAGACCCAGCCACTCGTGTCCCTTCTCCGTCCCTTTCCGCCCCCACCGTCAGGGACGCCAATCCTGCCACCGCTTCCGCTGGCCTCTGCCATACAGGCACCTCCATCGCCTCAGGAAGCCCGCCGACGTCTGCGGCGGGACAAGGAATCCGTCCTGACAGGGAACTCTATGTGCTTGGAGCTGGCACTTCCGCCCCATGTGGCCTCGAATGGCCCGTCCGGACAGGAAAGTTCCCGGGCCTGTGCCGCGACACGTGCCCTACTGCCCCCGGCGGTAGGACGTGGGGGTGAGCCCCATGACCGCCTTGAAGGCCGCGGTGAACTTGGACGGGCTGTCGTAGCCCACCTGGGCGCCGATGGCCGCGACGGACAGCTTGCCGGACCGCAGCAACGCGGCCGCCCGCTCCATGCGATACGAGCGCAGGTAGGCATAGGGCGGCAGGCCGAAGACGCCCTTGAAGCAGGCCTTGAAGGCCGTCGTCGGCATGCCGACGCAAGCCGCCAGCTCTCCCACGGTATGGATGCTCATGAGGTCCGCCACCATGATGCGGCGGGCCTCCTTGACCTTCTGCACCTGCGCGCACGTGAAGTACTCGACGGCCTGGCAGGACTCGTCGTACTCCAGCTGCGAGAGCAGGAGCAGCAGCTCGAGCGCCCGGAGGCGGGCGAAGGGCCTGCGGATGGCCGGGCGCACGTGGTAGAGACCCGCGAAGACCTCCTCCGCCTCCGTGAAGTCATGCAGCACGTAGGGGCTCCCCCCGCGGCAGAATCGGCGGCGGAGCTCCGAGACGTCCGGGGCCTGGTCCCCGAGAGCCTCCCTCACGCCGTCGCTGCAGGCCGCGACGTCGAAGCCGATGCTGATGCCGTGGTAGTGCTCGACGGGGAAGACGTAGTTCCCCGCATGGTGCGAGATGTCGTCGAGCTTGAGGTCACCCGCCGAGGTGTAGGAGTAGGTCCCGCCGGGCATGAGCTGCTCGAGGCGCCCCTCGCGGCAGTGGTTGACGCTCAGGTAGTCGGAGCTCCGCGAGAACCCCGAGTAGCACTCGGCCATGTGGAAGTCGTTGTAGGTGAGAATGACGCCGGGCATGACCTCGTAGAAGAGCATCGACCCCGTGCCGGAATCGCTCTTCACCGTGATGCGGCAGCCCTCCCCCTCCCTGCTCACGCTCATGTTGTCGGCCTGGTCGAGCTCGTCCATCAGGAGCCGCATCGCGTCGTCCCCGTCACCCCGCCATTCCATCGCCCCGTCCCTCCAGCCTGAAGACCCGGTCGCAGCACCTGTCAAGAAGCTCCCAGTCGTGCGTCGCCACGAGCACGGCCGTCCCCGCGTCAGCGAGCCTCCTCATGAGGGCGCTCACCTCGATCATGTGACCGAGGTCCAGGCCACTCGTCGGCTCGTCGAAGAGTGCGACGGGCCTGCCCGAGAGCATCGCGCAGGCTATTGCCAGGCGCTGCTTCTGACCGCCGGAGAGCGACATGGGGTGTCGCTCGGCGAGGTCCGTGAGGTCCAGCGACCGGAGCACGGCGTCGACGCCACCGTACTCCCCACGGTCGTCCAGGTCCCCGCGCGCCCGGCAGGAGAGCTCGCACTCCCCGCGCACGCTGTCGCTGAACAGCTGGTGGTTGACGTCCTGCATGACCATGGAGCAGCGCCTGCGCCGCCTGCGCCCCGACTGCGGGACGCCGTCGAGCGTCACGCGGCCCTGGGTCCGTCGCTCGAGGCCGGCCAGGGCGCGCAGGAGGGTGGACTTGCCGGCGCCGTTGGCACCCACGATTCCCGTGACCATGCCACGGGGAGCGTCGAGGCTCAGGGGAGAGAAGACCTGCCTGCCATGACGCAGCACGGAGAGGCCGCGAAGGGAGAGGCCCTCTCCCAGCGCCGGGGCGTCCTCGGACGGCACCGGGGCCACGTGGGGCGCGGGGACCTGGCTCGGCAGCGTCGCCCTCAGCCCCAGGGCCAGCCTCTCTCCCTCGGTGAGGGAGGCGAGCTCGCCCGCGCCCATCTCTCGCACGATGCGTCCGTCCTCGACCAGGAGCGCCCTGGTGACGAGGTCAGAGAGGAAGGCCAGGCGATGCTCGGCCACCACGACGGTCTTGCCCCGCGCGAGGACGGCGGCGATCTGGTCGTGGAGCACCGACGTCGCCCGTTCGTCCAGGTTGGCGGTGGGCTCGTCCAGGACGTAGAGCTCCGGGTCGGCCACGGCGACGGAGGCGAACACGAGCGCCTGCCTCTCTCCCCCGCTCATGCGGGACACGTCGCGGTCCAGGAGGCGTTCCAGACCCATGTCCGACACCACCTCGCGCACGCGCGCGGCGATGCGGGCCGCGTCGGTCCCGCGGTTCTCGAGGCCGAAGGCGAGCTCGTCGGTCGACGTGAGGTGGTAGAACTGGGACCTCGGGTTCTGGAAGACGGATCCGACCACGCGCGCGAGCTCCCAGGTCTCGCACGACAGGGGCTCCATGCCCAGGACGCGTAGCTCGCCCGTGCGCTCGAGCCCCGGCTCGAGCGCGGGGACGAGGCCGTTCATGCACTTGGTGAGGGTGGTCTTGCCGGAGCCGGAGCGCCCGCAGAGCAGGACGCACTCGCCGGGCCCGACGTCGAGGCACACGTCCGCCAGGAGGGCCCTCTTTCCTGCGAGGCAGCCGACGTCCCGCAGCGACGCCACGGGGACCGGCGCGCTCACAGGAGCACCCCGCTGCGCACCACGGCCACCGCGAGCGCCGCCGATGCGAGCGCAGCCCAGTCGGCCATGCGCATGCGCAGGCCCTCGGTGTCCGTCACGCGCGAGGGGTCCTCGATGCCCCGGCACACCGCCGCACGCGAGAGGTCGTCGGCCGTGTTGGTGGCGCAGACCATGAGGGGCACCACGAAGGCCTCGAGGCGCTCGAGAGGAGGGATGTCGCGCAGGGCCATGGCGTCGCGGATGTGGCCGGCGTCCCGCACGAGAGTCGGGAAGTAGCGCAGGGTGGTGGAGAACGGAATGATGAGGGGCTCGGGCGCATGCAGGGCACGCAGCGCTGCTGCGGCGCGATGCACGCTGCACTCCGCGACGATGAGGGCGCAGCACATGCCGCACAGGAAGACGGAGCGTGCAAGCGAGAGGGAGTAGGTGAACGCCGAGACGAACACGATGCCCAGCCGGGCCAGCACGAGGTCGAGCGTAGCGACCACGACGACATACGTCACGACGGAGCGCGCGGCGAGCGCCGCATGTCCGCAGGCCGCCTGGAGGAGGGCAAGCACAAGGACGAGGGTCGCCTCGAGCCACAGGGGAAGCCCGAGGAACGAGAGCAGCGTCGAAGCCACGAGGAGCCCCAGGAGCGTGCGCGGGTCGAGCCTCAGGAGCCCGCCGCGCCCCTCTCCCCCATGCCCCTGCCGCGAACGCGAGGTGGCAGGGAGTCCCACTATACGAGCCCCGCCCTCTCGAAGTGCTTCCTGAACAGCGCGCGCGTGAGCAGGGAGCCAAGGCACGCGCACGCGACGGTCGCCCCTATGCAGGCCGCCATCCAGATGGGGTCGGAGACCGAGACGAGCTGCGCGACGTACTCGGCCGGCATGCCCGCCTGCGCGATGTGGGCCGCGAAGGCGTCGTGGAAGAGCCAGATGGGCAGGGGCGACCCCAGCCAGCCCAGGGAGAAGAACGCGAAGGCGACGGCGTTGCCCAGGTAGCGCTCGTAGTGGGTCAGGTAGCGCGCGAGCTCCGCCAGGAGAGCGCCGCCCACGAAGAGCCCCACGATGAGGGGCGTGAAGCTGCCTGTGAGGGTGATGAGGCACATCACCGAGCCCATGATGAGGATGGCGAAGGGCTTCCGCACGCGCGAACACAGCAGCATGAAGGGAACGGACCCCAGGATGGCTGCCATGGCGGGGAAGAACGCCCAGACCATGGGGTGGATGCCCGAGACGAACATGGGAATCATGGTCAGCGCGAAGTAGAGGGCCGTGAAGATGCCGATGGTTATGAGGTCGCGCCCCTTGAGGCCCAGGTCTGTGGAGGGGGTGGTGGAGGCGGCGCCGGCGTTTGCGTCGCCGTTTGCGGGTATGCGTGCGCTCATGAGTCTTCCTTTCCGAGAAGCCCTGCGAGCCAGCCCGATGGGACTCGCAAGGAGTTAGCTTAGGGTTACTGTTGGAAGAGCGTAGCATCTTGCCTCGCACCTCCCTAGTCCGTTAGGACGCGAATGGTCCATTTGGACAGGAAGCGCGAGTAGCTCGCACGCGGAGGCGCTACGAGTTACTTCCTCGTTCTCCGCCGCGGGGCCTGTCGCGGGGCGTCCGACGCGTGCGGAGGCTGTCGCGGGGGCGCCCGACGCGTGCCACTCGACGCCGGCGGCGTTTCGTGCGCGCCACTCGACGCCGTGCACGCCGAACGCGTGCGATGGCGCCTCTGCGACGTCCAATGCGCCTCTCTCCGCGTCGAGAGCGCCGAACGCGTCTCCGCTTGCGCCGAAAGCGCCCAACGCGCGCGACTGTCGCGCGCCAACTGGGGCGATGCGGAGCGACAAGATGCGTTGGACGTTGTCGCGCTAATTCGAGACGCGCCGGACGTTGTCGCGCGAACTCGAGACGCGTTGGACGTTGTCGAGCAGGCGAGAGACGCGTTAGACGTTGTCGGGCGCGCCAGGGACGCGCTGGGCGTTGTCGGACGTTGTCGAACAGGCGAGAGACGCGCCGGACGTTGTCGCGCGAACGCGAAGACGCGCCGGACGTTGTCGCGCGAACGCGAAGACGCACCGGGCGTTGTCGACGCTGGACGAGAAACGCGTCGGACGCTGTCGAGCGAGCGGCCGCAGGCCCGAAGCCGAGCCCCTCTCGCCCAGCCCCTGCCCTGCCTGCCCTACGCGCTCTTCATGATCACGGAGCGCACGACGCCCGCCGCGGCGTCGCAGGCGTCCAGGCAGCCCTCCATGCGGTCGAAGACGCGCATCCAGCCCACCACGTGGCCGCGACGCGCCTCGTCCAGGGTGTCGTCATGGAAGAGGTTGCGCAGGCCCTGCTCGTAGACGTTGTCGCCCTCGTCCTCGATGTTGCCCACGGCGATGGCCTTCTCCATGACCACGGGGTCGCTCTTGTAGTCGGACAGGTGGTCGAACATCACGCAGAGCTCCTTGATGGCCTGCAGGGTGAGCTCGGCCATCTGCCGCGCCTCGACGCGGGTGCCACTCATGTTGAAGAGGTCCAGACCCGTGCAGACGCCCTCGATGTAGTCCACGATGTCATCCATCTTGAGGGCCAGGTCAGAGATATCGTTGCGATCGAAGGGGGTGATGAAGGAGGCATAGAGCTCCTTCATGATCTTGCGCACGTGCTCGTCCGAGCACCCCTCGTGGAGCTTCATGGCGGGAATCATGGTGATGGAGTCGGGGTAGCCCTCGACGAACTTCACGTAGTCCTCGGCGGTGGCAAGGATCTCGGTCGAGAAGTCTCTCAGCAGGGTGTAGAACGGGTCTTCCTTCTTGATGCGAGCCATGTCCCTCTCTTTTCTGCGCGTGGTCCGTTGGTCGTTGGAGGCCCGGCTGCCGCTCGGGCCACCGGTCAATGCGTGCCCCTAGAAGAGCACAAGGAAGAGCCGGGCGAGGAGGTACCCGATGAGCCCGCAGCCCGGGAAGGTGAATACCCAGGTCAGGACCATGTCCTTGGCGATCGCCCAGTTGACGGAGCGGACATTCTCGGCCGCTCCGGCACCCATGATGGCCGCCGTCTTGGTGTGCGTGGTCGAGACGGGAAGGCCTGTGAGCGTGGCGACGAGCAGTGACGCCGTGGCGCTGATGGACGCGGCGAAGCCCTGGTACTTGTCCAGCTGCACCATGCTCATGCCCACGGTCTTGATGATCTTCTTGCCACCCACGGCGGTGCCCAGGGCCATGACGCCGGCGCAGAGCACCTCGATCCACAGGGGGAAGCCGCCCACGTCCGAGACGCCCATGTTCGCGGCGAGCGCGATCGCCACCATGGCGGTGGACATGAACTTCTGGCCGTCCTGGGCACCGTGCATGAGGGCCACGCCCGCGGCGCCGACCACCTGCATGCGGCCGAAGAAGTCGTTGGCGCGACGGCGGTCGGCGTTCCTGCAGGCGATGGGGATGACCTTCGCTATGCCCCAGCCTGCCAGGTAGCCCAGGACGGTGGAGAGGACCAGGCCATAGATGACCTTGGCCCACTCGCCCATGTTGACGCCTCCCAGGCCCCCGTGCACGGCGAGCGCCGCACCGGTGAGGCCGGCGATGAGGGCGTGGCTCTCTGAGGTGGGGATGCCGAAGATCCACGCGCCGACGCCCCAGGCCACGATGCCCACCGTCGCGGCGGCGAGCGCTATGAGGGCGGCGTGGGTGTCTCCGCCGAAGTCGACCATGCCGCTCATGGTGTCTGCCACGGCGGTGGAGATGAACGACATCGCCACCAGGCCCACGAAGTTGCAGACGACGCTCATGGCGATGGCCTCGTTGACGCCGATCGACCGCGTGCCCACGGGCTCGGCGATGGCGTTTGCGGCGTCCGTCGACCCGTTGACGAAGATGGTGCCCAGGATGAGCACCATCACGACCGCCAGGAAGGGGTTCGAGGCGAGTATCTGCAGGAATTGGGGGAAGCTGATCATGGGTCACCCTTCTGTCGGGTCAGGCAGACGCAGGCGGCGCAAGGCGGCCAGCTCAACCGCCCTGGTGACCTGGAGGTGTAACCATGCCCCAGCGGCACCAGGTCAGATTATATAGCCTCGGGACGGACCGTCGCGCCAAGGACCGCAAATGCAGGGACGTCCCCGAGGACGGCTAGAGTGAGCAGGACCAACGCAGGTTCTCGTCGTCCGCCTGGGCCACCACATCGGGGACGAGCGAGAGGCGCCCGGCCTCCCAGCAGCGGTGCTCGCGCACGACGGAGGCGGGGACGCCGGCCACGGTCACGTCGTCGGGCACGTCGTGGAGCACCACGGCGCCGGCCCCGACCTTGGAGCCGTTGCCTATGCGAATGTCGCCCAGGATGGTGGCGCGCGCTCCGACCATGACGTTGTTGCCCAGGGTGGGATGCCGCTTGCCCGCATGCTTGCCCGTCATGCCCAGGGTGACGCCCTGGTAGAGCATCACGTCGTCGCCTATCACCGCCGTGGCGCCGATAACCACGCCCATGCCGTGGTCTATGACGAAGCGGCGGCCTATTGTCGCAGCGGGGTGGATCTCGACCCCGAGGCGACGGCGCGTGCGCTGCGAGAGGTAGGTGGCAAGCCTGCGCGCACCGTGCTCCCAGAGCCAGTGGTTGCGCCGGTACGACCACACAGCATGCAGGCCCGTGGCAAAGAGGACGACGTCGCGGGCGGAGGTCGCACTGGGGTCGCGGTCGAGCACCGCCTGGACGTCCTCGCGCAGACGCTCGCGCAGGGTCAGGCGCGGCCGGTCCTGCGCGGCGGCGCCAGACGCCACGGACCCGCGGGTACCGGCGAGCTGGTGGCCTGCCTCTATAAGTTCCATGATGTCCCTCTCCCCCGACCTTGCCTTGCGCGCTCCCACGTGCCTCGGTCCCCGTCGCGCTGGGCCTCCCCCGAGGCCCGTTCACGTGCCTGGTAGGACGCCAGGCGCCGGAGTCGCAGGCGCGGCTCCGGCAACCACCCCCTAGAGCTCCATCGAGAGGTAGCGCTCGCCCGTGTCGGGCAGGATGGCGACGATGACCTTGCCCGCGTACTCGGCGCGACCGGCGAGCTCGACTGCCGCCGCGACCGCCGCGCCGGACGAGATGCCCACCAGGAGCCCCAGCTCGTCCGCAAGGCGCTTCTTTGTCTGGATGGCGTCGTCAGAGCTCACGGGAAGGACCTCGTCCACCACGGAGGCGTCGTAGTTCTTGGGGACGAAGCCCGCCCCGATCCCCTGGATGCGATGACCGCCGGCCGGCTTGCCCGCCAGCACCTGCGACTCCTCGGGCTCGACGGCGATGGCGCGGACGTCGGCCCTCCGCTCCTTCAGGTAGCGCGCGGTGCCCGAGATGGTCCCGCCGGTGCCCACGCCCGCGACGATGGCGTCCACCTTTCCGTCGGTGTCGGCCCAGACCTCGGGGCCGGTGGTCTGGTAGTGGGCACGGGGGTTTGCCGGATTCTCGAACTGACCGGCGATGATGGAGCCGGGGATGCTGGCGCGCAGCTCCTCGGCACGGGCGATGGCGCCCCTCATGCCCAGTTTGCCGGGGGTGAGCTCGATGCGCGCACCGTAGCTCGCGGCGAGCTTGCGGCGCTCGACGGACATTGTCTCGGGCATGACCAGGATCATGTGGTAGCCGCGCGCGGCGCTGAGCATGGCCAGGCCGACGCCGGTGTTGCCGCTGGTGGGCTCGATCACGGTGCCGCCGGGGCGCAGGCTGCCGTCGGCCTCGGCCGCGTCGAGCATGACTCGGGCGACGCGGTCCTTCACGGAGCCGCCGGGGTTGGTGGCCTCGTACTTGCCCAGGATGGTGGCCTTGCCGCCGGCAAGCACCGACAGGTCGACGAGCGGGGTGCCGCCGATGAGGGCGTCGATCTTCTCTGCGTAGTTCATGGTTGTTCCTCTCGGATTGAAGGGGGTGCTTCTTGGGGTGGTTCCGGGGTTGTGGCGGGAATGGCGAGACAGGGGGTGACGCTTCCGCCCCCGCATACAAAAAGGCGGAGACGCACTGCGCCTCCGCCTCATGTCGTTCTGTCTTCTGCTGCCGGAGCTTGTCCGGCGCGGGGTCTTCCCGGCCTATGCGCGGGCGACCCGACATCGACGTCGAGGGAGGCGGGGGAAGGAGCGACAACAGGCGCAGGTAATGTTGCGAAGCTGCTGGCTCACGTCTTCTTCCTTCCCGCCCGTGTGGGCTCGTCAGAGCGACGCCCTAATTCCTAGCGTTACAGTAGGTATTAAAGGCCGCAGCCGGTCTTGCGTCAAGCGAGAACGGCGTTCCGGCATCCCGCGCAACGCATTCGTAACAGTCGGGGTGGGCACACGGCGGACGGGCGGCGGGCGCGTGGCAGGACGGGCGTCGAACACGCGGCGGGACCCTGGGCCCTGGGACGGGTGCGCGGCGCGGGCCTTCTCCCCGCGACCTCCCCCGATGGCCAGGTCCTCAGAATTTGAAATTCTGTTGACTGGATTTCTCCTACCAGGGGTTATGCAAAGCAGGTCAACAAGATTATATTTTCTGCTGGCTTTACCCAACTTCGCTCGCATGCAAACGCCATCGCTCGAACCATCCGACCCATCCAGTAGACTCAGGCGAGAAGGGAAGCGACCTCGGGAGGGAAGATGCGCGCCAAGCCCCGGCTCCTCGCGCTCGACATGGACGGCACCCTGCTCGACTCGCGGAAGCAGGTCTCGCCCCGCACGCTCTCTGCCGTGCGAGAACTGACAGGCCGCGGCGTCGTGGTGGCGCTCTCGACCGGGCGCGGCCTTGCCGAGATCGCCGACTACTCCCGCGAGCTCGCCTTCCTCACCCACGCCTCGCTCGACAGCGGCGGCCTCGTGTACGACCTGCGCGCCCGACGCGCGATCCACCGCTCGTCCATCCCCCGGGAGGAGCTCGTGGCCTGCCTCGACGCCGCGGAGGCGGAGGGCGCCATGACGCATCTGGCCACCTGCAGCCTCTCCGTCGTTCAGCGCGGGCTCATCAGACGCTGCGCGGAGTTCAACGTGGGCGTGTACCGCTCCATGTTCGAGCGAAACTACACGGAGGTCGACGACCTGCGCTCCTATGCGCTCGAGCACGCGGACGAGGTCGTGAAGGTGGACATCCACCACCACGATGCAGCTGGGCGCGACCGCAGCCGGAAGGCACTCGAGGCGAAGACGGAGCTCGTCCTTGCCGATGCCGAGGTCGGGTCCCTCGAGTGCACGCCGCAGGGCGTGAGCAAGGCGTCGGGCCTCCAGCGCCTCTGCGAGCTCCTGGACGTTCCCATCGAGCTCGCCGTCGCCGTGGGGGACGACGACAACGACCTGGCCGTGCTTCACGCCGCCGGGACGGCGGTCGCCATGGGCAATGCCAACGAGCGCGTGCGCGCCGCCTGCGACCTGGTCGTGGCAGACTGCGACCACGATGGAATCGTCGAGGTCATCGAGCGGCTCTTCTAGGTGCTCCCCATCATGCCCCGCAGGTGCTAAGGCGCGGGGCGATCGTCCGGGCGAGAGGGGCGAGCGACAGCATCCTGTGAGACTGTGAGAAATGCCGTCGAAGGAAGCCAACCACTACGAGCAACCACCAGCACCTCTCGCTTCCGCTAAAGTTATCCAAGACTTATCCATTGAGCGCCGCCCCTGGGAGGGCAATGAGGGGAGCCGAGGCATGGGCATCTTGAAGACAATCTTCAACAACACGGCTGAACCCCGGGGCTTCTGGGGACGGCTGATGGCGCGGGGGATGAACAGCGGCCACGCCAGGCAGGCCATCTGGGGCATTGGTCTCATGGACATCCCCGCAGGGGCTCGCATCCTCGACGTGGGCTGCGGCGGGGGCGGCAACATCGCGCGACTCCTCGAGCGCGATGCGAGCTGTCACGTCACGGGGCTCGACCACTCCTCCGTGAGCGTCGCGGAGTCCCGGGCGCTCAACGCAAACGCAGTCGAGTCCGGATCCTGCGACGTCGTCCAGGGTGGGGTCCAGGACCTGGCGAGCCTCTTCCCTCCCGCATCCTTTGACGTGGTCACGGCCTTCGAGACCATCTACTTCTGGCCCGACGTCCAGGGGTGCTTCCGCAGGGTCCATGACGTCCTCGCGCCGGGCGGAAGCCTCTACGTAGTGAACGAGGAGGCGGTGGACACCTCCTCCGCCCACAGGTGGGAGGGCCTGATCGACGGCATGAGCGTCTACGAACCGGAAGACATCGTCCGGATGCTCAGGGACGCGGGCTTCGAGGACGTGAGCCGCACCGACGAGACCAGGCGCAACTGGCTCTGCGTCCGCGCGAGGAGGCTGCGCTAGCCCCTCCGGTCGAGGCTGCCGGGCGAGAGGGGCGTCCCCCCCTACTCCGCACCCTCCAGGAAGCCGCCGGTCTGGCGGTTCCAGAGGCCAGCGTACTCGCCGCCCGCCTCGACCAGTTCGTGGTGGGTGCCGTCCTCCACGATCCTGCCGTCCGAGAGCACGACGATGCGGTCCAGCGACGCCACGGTCGAGAGGCGATGCGCGACGACGATGGCGGTGCGTCCGCGCATCAGGTTCTCGAGCGCGCCCTGGACCAGCGCCTCCGACTCGGAGTCGAGCGCACTCGTCGCCTCGTCCAGGACCAGGATGGGCGCGTCCACCAAGATGGCGCGGGCTATGGCCACGCGCTGGCGCTGTCCGCCGCTGAGCTTGACGCCCCTCTCGCCCACCATGGTGTCCATGCCCTGTGGCAGGCGGTCTATGAACTCGAGGGCGTTCGCCTCGGCGGCCGCGGCGCGAATCTGCCCCTCGGTGGCGTCAGGCCGGCCGTAGGCGATGTTCTCCCTGATGCTGCGGTGGAAGAGCAGGGCCTCCTGGGGAACGTAGGCGACCTGCTGGCGCAGGGACTGCTGGGTGCAGCGGCTCACGTCCTGGCCGTCCACGAGCACGCGGCCCTCCTGAACGTCGTCCAGGCGCAGGAGCAGCTTGGTGAGGGTCGTCTTGCCGGAACCCGAGCGACCCACGAGCCCGACGCGCTGGCCAGCGGGGATGTGCAGGTTGAGGTCGCGGAAGACCTTGTCGTCCTCCTGTGCGTCGGCGTAGCGGAAGCCGATGTGCTCGAAGTCGATGTCACCCTCGCCCACCACGAGCGCGCCCGCGCCCTCGTCGTCCGCCACGAGGGTGGGCTCGTCCAGGACGCGCGTCATCTCGGCCGCGTCACCCAGGGCGCGGTTGATGCGCTGCATCATGGAGTTGAAGTAGTTGAAGCGCATGGTCAGGTTGTAGGTATAGGTGAACATCATGACCAGGGTGCCCGCGCTGATGCCAAACCAGGCATTGCCGCCCGACACGAAGATCGAGACCACGAACATGATCACCGTGATGAGCGCCGAGGTCGTGAAGCCGCGACGCATGGTGGCGCGCATGTTGGCGTTCTCGGCCGCCATGGCCTCGCGGTCGGCCGTGGTGAAGGTCTGGCGCTCGAAGTCCTCGCGACCGTAGGTCTTGACGGCCAGGATGTTGGTCACGGCGTCCGAAAGCACGCCCGAGAGGCGGTTCTGGGCGGTCGACGCCTGCGCGGCGAGGGGAAGGATGCGCTTGTACATGCGATACGCCAGGACCACGTAGACCACGAGCATGACCATGAGGATGGCCACGAAGCTGGGGGCCACCGGCGCGAGCATGCCCACGGTGAGCACGATCGAGGCCAGCGTGGGGTACAGGCTGTAGGTCACCACGTCGACGAGGCCCGAGTAGCCCGAGACGAAGCGTGAGGTCTGGCTCACCAGGCTACCCCCGAAGCGACTGTTGTGGAAGGTCATCGACTGGTTGGAGAGGGTGTCAAAGCAGAGGCGCGAGAGCTGGTAGTTGCCGTTTATCTCGAGCTGGTAGACCGAGAGGTCCTGCAGCTTGGAGAGGGTCTGGCCCAGGGCGTTGACCAGGAGGAGGGCCAGGATGTACGGGTCGAACACCGAAAGGACCTGGTCGGGCGCGACGGGCGAGGCCTGAACGCGGTCCACTATGAGGCCCATCACGTAGGTGTTGGCAAAGGTGAGAAGGGCGGTGTACCCCACCGAGCTGACCACCGAGAGCGCGAAGGCACCGGGACGCTGGCGGGTGACCCACCAGAAGTAGTGGAGCGTGCGCCTGATGGTGCCGCGGTCATTGGAGTTGGTGGTGCTGCGAAGGCCCATGTGCCGCTCCTGCTTGCGTCGGTCGGGAAGGCTCGCGCACGAGCCTTCTGGCAGGATGCCCATTCGGGCGGGTGCTTATGCCCAGGACGAAATCTCTAGATGACCGTGCGGCGCGCCTGGGGCGGCCGCAGGGAGCGTCAAGCCGGCACGCTGGCATCCCAGCTGCCGCTTGCGGCGAAGCTCCGCCCGCATCGGAGTGCTGCCCACATCGGAGCGCTACCTGCATCGGAGCGCTTCTTGCGGCGGAGTTGTATGCGGTTTTCTCGCCTGAAAAACTACCGCAATCGGATGGGGCTTTCTATTTGCGCAGGTAGATGAGTCACTTGCATATTTCATTGTTTGTGAGAACCGCATACTTTGTGAGAACCGCATACAACTCCAAAACCGCACGCAGCTTCCGGCTGCGGTATCCGGCTGCGACGCGTGCCCAACGCGATGGACATCCCCGTAGACCATCCGTGGACTAAGCCGGAAAACGGCTTGGAAAAGGAAAGCAGGCCGGAGAGGAAACGACCCCTCCGACCTGCGACTTTACATGGAGCCAGCAATCAGACTCGAACTGATGACCCCCGCTTTACGAGAGCGGTGCTCTACCAACTGAGCTATGCTGGCAACCCTATGGCTGCCTTGCAGCAGATAGGATACTACATGGAATCCCTCGCCCTTTTCAAGCGCGAATCCCGCATTCTCTCGCTCCGGCACGCGAATCCCACCCAAGGCAGGCGCGACCTGCGCTAGAGCAGGCGCAGCACCCCGCGCACCAGGCGCTCGAAGTCGTCAGCGTGCCTCTCCGCCGCCTCGAGCACGCTCTGGTGGGACATCTTGGGGTCGCCGCTCTCGTTGGACGCCAGCGTCATGCCCAGGACGTTCATCCCCAGGGCGTGCGCCAGGATCACCTCGAGCGCCGTGGAAAAGCCGGTGTACGAGACATCCATCCCTCTCAGCATGGCGACCTCGGCAGGGGTCTCGAAGCAGGGCCCCATGACGCCGGCAAAGACGCCCTCCTCGACAGTGATGCCCAGGTCGTCCGCCACGCCCCGTGCCAACGTGCGCAGGTAGGGCGTGTAGGCGTCGGTCATGCCCACGAAGGGGGTCTCCACGTCGCGCAGGTTGGAGCCAGCCAGGGGGTTCTGCCCCGTGAGGTTGACCTGGTCGGTCAGGATGCCCAGACCCACATGGGCGTTGCCGGGCACGGCACCCGTGGCGCAGGCGAAGAAGATGTCACGGCAGCCCAGGCGGTGCGCATGGCGCACCAGGACGGTGACCTCCTCGGCGCTGTAGCCTTGGTAGAGGTGGATGCGTCCGGGATACACGACCACGGGGACCCCGTCGATGGTGCCGATGGTGGCCTCGAAGCTGTGCCCCCTCACGGGCCGGGCGTCCCTGGGGAAGCCCTCGATGTCGTGATAGTCAATCCTGCGCACGGGCTTGACCAATGCGGCAAGGTGGCCCAGGCCGGTGCCCAGGACGATCGCGACGGGATGCTCCACGGAGGGCTTGCAGCTCTCCACCATGTCCTCGCTAACCACGCAGACTCCCTCCCTCCGGAGGAGACGGGCAAACACGCCGTCGCCCTCGGCCAACGTATGGGTGTGTGTTCCATCGTAGATTACGCCGGAGCCGCAGGAGGGGCTCTTTGCCTTCAGTATGGCGAGCGGCGGCAATCCCCCGCGGGCGTCCCAGGGCGCGCTGGCGTCGCAGCGAGCCGACGAGAGGCAGGACGCGGCACCATGCTCGAACTCCTCCGTCACGTCGGTCCCGTCCGAGAGGAGCACGCGCTCCCCCAGCAGCTCGGCCGAAAGCCGCGGGACAGGAAGCCCCGCCGCTCGCTCGGGGCACACGCCGACGGGCTCGACGCCCGGCCTGGAGCAGAGCTCGCACACCGCGGCATCGAGCTTCGACCCACCGTCGAATCGGCAGGGCACGCCCCGCAGGCACTCGCTCACGACCACGCGCATGAGGGCTCCTCGTCCGTAAGGGGCGGGCGAGGCCCGAAGGCCCCGCCCGCAGCGTCAAATCCTTGCAAAGTCCGCGCCCGACGCGCCCCTCGCGCTACGCGTTCAGCCCGGAGATGCTGATGCTCGCGTTGCTGAGCAGACCGTTCACGAAGTCGGTCCACTGCGAGGCGCCCTCGGAGGCGGCTGCGGAGTACTTCTGGTAGGCCACGTAGTAGGCCGCCCGCGCGGCCTCGTAGGTTGCGGAGTCGTTGGTCACCGTGTAGTCGGCGAGCGCGGTGGCGTAGGCGCCGTCAGAGGACTTCCAGGCGTTGGCGTCGCTGTCCCACTCGTCGCCGGCGAGGCCGATGACGTACTGGGCGTAGGCCGCGGTGGCGTCCTCCTCCTTGCCCGCCTCGGGCTTGTCGGGGGCCGTGGGCTGAGTGCCGGCGTCGGAGGTCACGACCTGGCTGCGGAGCTTGGCGAGGCCTGCGGACTGCGTGACCATCTGCTTCACGGAGTCGGCGTCCATGCCGTAGCTCGAGGCAATGCTGTCGTAGTCCGTGGAGCCGATGTACTGCGTGGCGAAGGCGTCACGGTCCTCGTCGCTCACCTCTATGCCGCGCCTCTTGACCTCATCGGCAAGGATCTGCGAGCGGGCTGCGGCCAGGACGTTGTCGGCGGTGGGCATCGCGTAGCTGCCGTCGTCCTTCTTAGCGGAGTCGAGCGAGGTCTGCGACGTGAGGACGTCGCGGGCGCTCAGGTCGTGGCTCTTGCCGTCGTAGACGTAGGTGGCGACGGTGGTGTCGAGCTCGGACTCCTGGAGGGTCTTCTTGCCCAGGGCGCTGCCGGAGCCCCCGCCCAGGAGGAACTTGCCCACCAGGATGCCCAGCACGACGCAGGCAACGGCGACGGCGATCCAGGCGGGCGCGCCGAGCCTCGCCAGCGCCGCGGCGGGACCTGCATGCCCCTCCGCGGCACCCGACGCGACCTTGGCGTCCTTGGCGTCCTTGGCGTCCTTGGCGTCCTTGGCGTCCTTGGCGTCCTTGGCGTTCTTGCCCTGCGTCTCGACGTCCTTCTCCTCGTTCTTGTTCGCCATACGCGAACCTCCTTGAATCCTGCGGCCGCCCTCGGGGCTGCCGTCCGTTTGCACGTCGCCCGACGCCGCCTACCTGGCCAGCGCCGCCGCGATCTGCTCCGAGAAGCTCCTGATGTAGCCCCTGCCGTTCTCCGCGTCGAAGCCCACGCGGGCGGCGAGCGCGTGGCTGGTGGCCTCCGAGAGCTCGCCGTGCGCGAAGTCCAGGAGGCAGGCCAGCATGTCACGGTACTCGGGGTCGCCGTGGTAGCACTGCACCGCCTCGTCCAGGAGCGGCCACGCCTCGTCGGACATGCGCGCGCCGGTGGCCCCGAGGCGCGCGAGGAAGCGGAAGGCCGCAAGACGTACGGTAGCCGAACCCTCGTCGAAGAGGGACGACTCCGCCCCCTCGAAGGCGTCCGTCACCGCATTGGCATCTACCTGCACCATCTCTGAGAGTGCCGAGAGCACCTCCCAGCGCGTCTGCGCCTCGGGACGCCCAAGAGCCTCGATGAGCTTGCCCACATGGGGTGTCAGGCGCTCGGGGCTCACCCTGGCAATGGACTCGATGTCGTGGGCCGCGTCCTGTCGGCTGCGACGGCTCGCCGCCGACAGCTGGTCGACGAGAACCGCCAGGGCCGCCGCGGCCTTCTCTTCCTCAGTGGATTCGGACATGCGCACTTCCCTTCTGCTACTCGGCAAAGCCGTCCACCATGACGGTGCCGCTCTTCGTATCCTGGTGAATCTCGATGAACCCCAGCTTGGAGGCCTCGCGCAGGAGGTTGCTGAACGAACGGTAGCCGTAACTGCGCTCGCTGAACTGGGGGCGCTTGCGCTTCATGGTGTCCTTGAGGCGCGAGGCGAGGACAGCGCTGTCGCTCTCGCCCTGGAGGGCGTCGATGGTCTCGAAGAGGAGCTGGTAGGCCTCGTGCTTCTCCTTGGGGACCTTCTGCGAGTAGTCGGGGACGCCTCCCTGGCTCACGATGTCCTCGTAGAAGATGAACTCGTCGCAGACCTCGGCCAGGAGGCTGCTCGTGGACTCCTTCATGCCCACGCCGATCACCGTCTTGCCGAACTCCTTGAGCTTCGAGACCAGGGGCGAGAAGTCGGAGTCGCCCGAGAGGATGGCAAAGGTGTCGATGTGGTCCTTGGTGAGGCACATCTCGACCGCGTCCACGGCCAGACGGATGTCCGCCGAGTTCTTGCCGGTGTAGGCGCGGTCGGGGATCTCTATGAGCTCGATGCCCAGCTCGTGCAGGGGCGTGATGGCGTCGTCGAAGCGCTGCCAGTCGCAGTAGGCGCGCTTGGCCGTGATGCGGCCCTTGTCCACCAGGCGCTCGAGGATGCGCTTGACGTCGGGACGGGGGCCGGGATCCTGGTGGCCGTTGCGACGCCTCTTGCCCGTGCCAAGGGCAAGGTTCTCGTAGTCGATGAGGACCGCCATCGACCTCTGGGTCAGTTCGTTCATGTGGGGGACCTGTTCCTTTCTGCGCGATGCGGGCAGGTCTTGGGCCCGGCACGCGTGCGTGTTGGCACTAGGGGTGGGAATGCTACGCCGTCGAACGGCGCGACCCGGCCCCAACTGCCCTTTTATACCCAAAAGTCAGGCGAGAGTAACCCGGAGCGTGGCTGGCGCCCCGTCCCAGTCGCGGGCAGGGCCTTCTCCCGGACTCCCCTACTCGTGGTGATGGTGCCCGTGGCCGTCGCCGTGACCGCAGCCGCACTCCCCGTCGCCATGGTCGTGGCCGCAGGAGCACCCGACGTCCTCGCAGTCGCAGCCGTCCTCGTCGTGGGCGGGCTGCGCCCGGGACCAGTCGAGGCCCGCCGCCGCGCCCGCCTCCTCCTCGGCATAGAGGAGCGAGAGCGCCTGGGTGCCCAGACGCGAGCCGTCCACCTGGCAGAGGAGGTCGAAGAGGTTGAAGGCGGTGTCGGTCGAGGGAAGCGAGATGCCCATCTGCTCGGCCTCGTAGAGGGACAGCCTGAGGTCCTTGAGCAGGTGCTCGGCCATGAAGCCGGGCTTCCAGTCGCCCGCGAGGGCCTTGGGCGCCAGCATGTCCATGGCAACCGAGCCGCCCATGCCCGAGCCCACGGCCTCCAGCATGGTCCGCTCGTCCAGGCCTGCCGCCTCGGCGAGGGCCATGGCCTCGGCATAGCCCATCATGCAGGACGCGAGCGAGACCTGGTTGCAGTGCTTCGCCGTCTGGCCCATGCCGGCCCGGCCGAAGTAGAAGACCTTGTCAGAGAAGCACTGGAGGAGCGGCAGCACGGGAGCCGCGGTCCCCTCGTCCGCGCCCACGAAGAGCGTGAGCGTGCCGGCCTCGGCCCCCGCCTGGCCTCCCGTGACGGGGCAGTCGAAGGCGTGCTTGTCCTCGACCTCGGAGGCGTCGTGGATGTCGCGGGCGAGCTCGGCCGCGCTGGTGCTGAGGTCGATCAGGTAGGCGCCCTTCCTGCTGGCGCGGATGATGCCGTCGCTTGCCAGGTAGACGTCCTCCACGTCGGAGGGATAGCCCACCATGGTCAGGACCACGTCGGCGTCCCTTGCGGCCTCGGCGGGGCTCGAAGCCCAGTGGGCGCCCCTCTCAACCAGCGCCCTCGCCTTCTCGGGCGTGCGGTTGTGGACGGTGAGGTCAAAGCCCGCGTCCAGGACGTGCCCCGCGATGGGAGCCCCCATGATGCCGGTGCCGATGAGGGCGACCCTCTTGATCTTGTTCGTCATGCGTTCGTGCCTTTCTGGCATGGGCATGCCACCAGGCACCTCGGGCACCCGGTGGCATGCGAACCCTGCGATCGTGCGCTAGCCCTCCTCGGGGCCGCGCGCACCCTTCTTCACCTTGCGGGCGATGCGGTCGGTGAGGGAGATCTTTTCCCTCCGGTCCTTGCCCCAGAAGACCAGCGCCACCATGCCGGGCCCCACGTGCGCGCCCAAGATGGGCGACACCGTGCTGTGGATGATGGTCAGGTCCTCGCAGCCCTTCTCCTTGCGAATCTGGGCCTCGAGCCAGTCGGCGTCCTTCTGGGCGTCGGTCGACACGATGCCCACCGGGAGCGACGTGTCGTGGGCGTAGTTCTCCCTGAAGTCCTGGACTATGGCGCGCAGGGCCTTCTTGCGGCCGCGGCACATGCCGCGCAGGGAGAGGGCGCCGTTGAGGTCGTACGAGAGCTCCGGCTTGATGTCCAGCTTGCCACCCACGTTGGCCGCCGCGGGCGGGATGCGCCCACCTGCGGCAAGCGTGTCGAAGCTGTCCAGCGTGAAGTAGCCATGGATGAAGTAGCGCGCGTCCCGGGCCCACTCGTAGAGCTCCTCCGCCGTGAGGCCCAGGGACGCCTGGCGCACCACCTCGATGGCCAGAAGCTGGCCTGCCGCGGAGTCGCAGCGCCTGTCCAGCACGTAGAGCTCGAAGTCGGGATACCTCTCGCGGATCATCTGAGCCGCCTGGCGGGCGGAGTCGATGGAGCTCGAGAGCCCGGCCGGAAGCCCCATGTAGATGGTGGGCAGCCCCTCCTGTGCGGCGCGCTCGAAGACCTCGAAGTAGCGTCCCGGCGTGACCGCCGCAGTGTGGAAGCGCGCGTCCGGGTTCTTGCGCATGTGCTCGTAGAACTCGTGCGGGTCCTGCTCCTGCCAGCGGTCGTCCTGGTGCTCGACGCCGTCGGCGTCCACGTAGCTGAAGGGGATCACCTCGACGCCCAGCCGCTCGGCGACGCCGGTGGCGAAGTCCGCGGTGGAGTCCATGATGATCTTGACGTTGCGCTTCTGATGGTAGGCCCTGCCCACGTTCCTCACGTCGGCCGGCGCCTCCGCCGTCTTCCCGTCCTTGGGTGAGCTCTGATCGCCCTGGCTCATGCGAACCTCGCTATGCCTCGCCGTCTTCGGTCTCGATCTTCGGCTTGATGATGCCGTACCCACCATTATGGCGGTGGTAGATGACGTTCACGAGGCCGGTCGTGGCATTCTCGAAAACATAGAAGTCGTGGCCCAGGAGGTCAGTCTGGACGAGCGCCTCCTCCTCGGTCATGGGCGTGAGGTCGACGTACTTCTCGCGCACCAGCTGGTCGTCGAGCTCCTCCCCCTCGATGAGGTCGTCCAGGTCGCCCAGGGGCGCACCCTCGCGGATGGTCTGCTGCGAGCGCTGCTTGCGGTCGATGACGCGCGTCTTGTACTTGCGCAGCTGGCGGGTGACCTTGTCCGCCGCGTCGTCGATGGCGGCGTACATGTCCTGGTTGCTGGCCTCCACGCGCACCACGTTGTCACGGACGAACACCGTGATCTCGCAGGTGCGGCGGTCGGGGTTGGAGGGGTTCTTGTCGACGCGCAGGACCACGTCGCAGCTCATCGGCTGGATGTCAAACACCTTGAGGGACTCGCCCACCTTGTCAAGAACGTGGTCGCGCATGCCATCAGAAACGGAGACCTTGCGTCCCGAGATCTTGATGTCGACCATCAGTACCTCCTCGCTTCGCGTGACTTGCGTGGGCCCTCTCCGAGAGCCCACCGTGACTCATAGATACCCCAGGAGGGGGCTCTTTGGCAGTCGCTTTCGCCAAGCGGCGGGCGCAGGCCGCGACGCCTGCGGCATCCGTCCCTACACGCTGGCCGCGTTGGAGCCGGCCTCGGCGGGAGCGGCCTCCTCGGCCGGCTCCTCCTGGACGGGGGCGGGGACGTCCCTCACCTGGCTGGTGTCACCCAGCTGGGGCATGCCGCCCAGCCAGCGCGAGCGGATGCCGTCCTCGATGCCGTTGGACTGCAGCGTGTCGAGGGCGGACTTGATGCCGCCCTGCAGCTCCGTGTTGGTGGGGAGCACGCCGATCCCCTGTGTGACGGGCGCGTCCAGCGTGCCCGCGAAGGCGATGTCCTTGCAGCCCATGGAGAGGAAGGCTCCCGAATAGGCGTCGCAGAGCACGTAGTCGACGCCTCCCGCGTCGAGCGCGGCAAAGGCCTCGTTGAGGTTGGCGAAGGTCTTCTCCTCCATCACCAGGCCCGTCGAGCGGAGCGCCTTCTGCGACACGGAGCCGTTCTGCAGGCCCACCGTCTTGGACGAGAGGTCCTCGACCTTTGCCACGCCCGTCTGGCCCTTGTGGAAGAAGGCCGTGGCGGATTGCGCGTAACCGCCCACCGCGGCTGCGGAGCTCGAGTCGCCGGCACGGGTGTCCATGACCACGTCGCAGCTCTTGCCCAAGGCACCGCTCGCGCTGGGGACGCTCACGAAGCTCACCTTGAGACCGAGCTCGTCGGCTACGGCGGAGGCGAGGTCGACGTCAAGCCCGACGAACTCCCCGCCCTCGAGTTGCGCACAGAAGGGGATGCCCACCGACGAGGACTTGAGGCCCACGGTGAGGGTGCCGGGCGTCACGAGCGCCGCGTCCGAGACCTGGGGCGACTTGGTGGCCCGGGCGGCGAGCGCCTCCTCCACGCCGGTCTTCGCCAAGGGGTCGGGAATGCCCTGGGCGAGCCCCGCCAGGCGGTCGGGCACGGAGGCGAGCTGAGACACGTCAGGCGCGTCGCAGCCCCCCAGGGCAAGCGAGAGAAGCAGCCCGGCCATAATTGGAGCGACCACCTTTGACGTCTGGGACCTCATCTTGCACCTCTCGCCTTCTTCGAGCCCCTGCCTGAACTTGCCGACGCACGCTGCCGAGACCTCGTCCCTTGTCCCGGTCCTGGTGACGCAGCTCCGCCTTACCCAGCTGACCTGGTATTTGACCCCACACTCGCGCACTGGGGCTTTTGCCGTGACCGCCGCGGCGGCCCTGACTGGAGGCCCTCTCGCCCGCGAGGCCGTATGCCTCTGAGTATGACGGGCGGTGCGACTTACCTCTAGGACGAGCCATGCTCGCCCGGACGCGCACGCCCGGACTTACGTGGATCCCTTTGGCCTCGTCTGCCATGGACTAGGGCGCTGGCGCCCGCAACCACAGACCTGGGTAAGGCTTCGCACAGTATACCAGCATGTTTGCCCGCTTAAGGCCAGCTGGGCGACGGTTCAGCTGGCGGACGGGGATGCGCCGCCAGCGTGACGGGCGGACGGGGATGCGCCGCCAGCGTGACGGGCGGGCGGGGCCTGACGGCCTTCCGCCCCATCGGGCGGCGCGTCGGGCGTCGCGACGTCCGACGCGACGGCGCTGACGCCCCTCACCAGACGCGGGCGACGGAGCAGGCGGTGACGCTCCTCGCGCCCCGCCCGAGGAGGGCCCGGGCGCACTCGCGCACGCTCGCCCCCGTGGTGATCACGTCGTCGGCGAGCAGGAACGAGAGGCCGTCCACCCTCTCCAGCACGTCAATGCTCCCCGCCAGGTTGGAGGCGCGCGCCTCTCGCCCGAGGCCTCTCTGGTCGCTTGACGAGCTGCGGCTGAGGACGTCAGCCAGCGGAAGCCCCAGCTGCGCCGCAAGCGAGCGCGACACCAGCTCCATGTGGTCGAAGCCGCGCCGGAGGTAGGCCTGCGGCGTGGCGGGGACGAAGCAGACGGCGTCCAGGTCGGCGCGGTCGAAGCGGGGACGTCCGTCCGCCGCGGGCCAGGACGCGGCCTCGTCGAGCGAGCAGAGCATGAGCGCCGCGAGCACGGGGGCAAGCCGCAGCTCGTGGGCGTCCTTGAGGCCCGTGATGAGACGAGAGGCGACGCCGCCAAAGGGCAGCGAGCTCACGCAGGCGCGGGTCTCCCACGCCTCGTCGCACTCGGTGCAGGTCATGAAGCCATGGGGCGCCCCGCAGTTGGGGCAGGCCCAGGCCTGATCGACCCAGGGAAGGGACGCCCGGCAGTCGGGACAGAGGAGCTCTCCGCCCAGGTCGCAGCCCAGGCAGCGGGTGGGCCAGAGGAGCTCCTGGGCGCCCTCCGCAAGGACGTGCGCGGCATAGGAGAGGAGCGGGCCATCGGCCCTGACGGTCGGGATGACGTGCGGGAGGCGGTCGATGCGCATGGCAAGCCTTACGCCGGGGCGCACGAGGGGTCGTTGGCTTGTGGGGCGATGGTAGCACGCCTGGGATGGGACGCGGGTGCGGAGGGTGCCGCCCTCCGTCAGGCGCGGTACCGCGCGGATGGCACGAGGAGCCCGAAGGCGTTGCGGAGCATCGCTTCGTAGCTGCGGGCGCGCGGGGCGACGCCGGCCTCCTCGCGCACGCGGGCCACGCAGTCGGCGCTGAAGGCGACCATCGCAGGTTCGCAGCGAAGGCCGCGCAGGGGGACCGGTGCCATGTAGGGGGCGTCCGTCTCGCTGAGCAGGAGCCCCTCGGGACAGGACGTCGCGGCGGTGCGGATGTCGTCCGAGCGGCCGAAGGTCACCGCCCCGCCGAAGGCGACGTGGCAGCCCAGCTCCACGAAGGGAGCCATGACCTCGGGACCCTGCGTGAAGCAGTGGAGGTCGCAGCCAGCGGCGGGAAGGCCGCGCTCGGCCAGGACGCGTGCGGCGAGCTCGTGGGCGAGCGTGTCCTGGGCACCGTCCCGGATGTGGAGCTCCACGGGCAGCTCGCGCTCGCGGGCAAGTTCGAGCTGGAGGCGGAAGGCGCGCTCCTGGACGTCGACGGGCAGCTCGTTGTAGGGACCAAGGTCGAGGCCGATCTCTCCCACGCCCACGGCACGCGGGCTCGCAAGGAGCTCGTCCAGGCGCGCGAGGGCCGCGCCGTCCAGCTCCGCCGCGCCATAGGGATGTGCCCCGGCGACGATGCGCAGGTTGTCGAGGAGGGACGGGAGCCCCTCGTAGCCCAAGGCGCCGGGCGGCAGGATGCCGCGCGCCGCGCAGGCGTCGAGCAGCTCGCGCGCCTCGTCCACCTGGGCGTCGATCCAGCCCAGCAGCTCGCCGGCACTCCCCCACCTGCGGGGGATCTCGTCCACCGGGTCGACGGGAACCACGAGCAGGCGCAGGCCCGCAAGCGCGGCCCGCACGAGGACGGCAGGCGCGTCATGGCCGAGGAAGCCGGTCAGGTGTCCGTGGCTGTCCGCGAGGGGCGCGGGCGCGGAGGGAAGCGCCACGGGACGGCCCTTCTTGTCGTGGAAGAGGGCCCCGTCCTCGTCGACGCCCAGCCTCTGGAGCAACTCGTCTACCGCCATGCGCGTGTCTCTCTCTTGTGGTCGTTCACGGTCGTTGCGGCCGTCCGCAAGGTGCTCGGCCACCTATGCGAAAGACAGCATTCTGTGCGAAATGCTGTCGAATTTGACGTTTTCCCAGTTGAGGTGAGAAAAAGTCAGCAAATCTCACAGAATGCCGTCTCGGCGTTGCCACCGCAGCATCGCCAGAGCCGTGGAGCCTGCCGCTGCGACCCCCAACGCTACCAGCCCAGCGCCTCCGCCAGGCGCACGAAGTCGGCGGTCGCAAGCCGCTCCGCGCGTGTGGTGGGGGCGGTGCCCGTGGCGGAGAAGGCGGCGTCCAGGCGCTCCCGGTCGAAGCCCGAGGCGCCCATGGAGTTGCGTATGGTCTTCCGACGCTGCGCGAAGGCGGCGTCAATCACGCCCGCGCACGCCGCGACGTGCTCGGGCGAGAGAGGCGTGCCGTCCGGCCCCAGGCAGGGACGGCGGTCGATGCGCACGACGGCGCTCTGGACGTGGGGCGGCGGCATGAAGTTGCCGGGACCCACCTCGAAGCGCCCCGTGACCTGGGCATAGAGTCCCAGCTTGGCCGTGTACGCCCCGTAGTCCCTGCCGCCCGGCGTGGCCGCGATGCGGTCGGCGACCTCGGCCTGGACCATCACGACCTCGCGGCGGACGCGGGGCATGTGCTCGAGCGTGCGCAGGATCACGGTGGCCGCGACCTGGTAAGGCAGGTTGCTCACCAGGAGGCGCGGCTCGGGGTCGATGCCCGCAAGGCCAAGCGCGGCGACGGCGGACGAGAGGCCCTCCGCGTCCACGCGCAGGGCGTCCCCCATCACCAGGGCGAAGCGCTCGGAGTCCCTCTCGCAGGTCTGGGCGAGCACGGGCTCGAGCGCGCGGTCGGCCTCGACCGAGACCACGGCCCCCGCCTGCCGCAGGAGCGCCACGGTGAGCGTCCCGATGCCGGGTCCGACCTCGAAGACGACGTCATCGGGACCCAGCTCGGCAAGCTCGAGGATCCTCGCGATGACCCCGTCGCTCACCAGGAAGTTCTGTCCCAGGCGATGCTTGGCGAAGAGGCCGAAGGCGTCCAGGACCTCGCGGGTCGAGCGGGGATTGGCCAGCCAGGAGCTGGGCGTGGGATCAGGCACGGCACCAGGCGTCGCGCGGCACGACCCGGCCGCCTGGCTCGAACAGGAACCGCTGTCGCACGGCACGACCGCCCGGCCCGCGTCGGGCGCGCCTCCGTCCGGCAAGGCGCCACCGGAAAGGCCGACGCCCCTCTCGCCTGGCTCGATGCCCACGTCGCCCCCCTACTTCTTCGCGGCGAGGCGCGGGAAGAGGGCGTCGCCCTTGGTTACCTCGACGCCACCGACGAGCCCTCCCCAGGCGCAGGCGGCCGCGAGGTCGTCGCAGGAGGCCTCGTCTCCCAGCGCCATGCGACGCAGGACCTCGGCCGAGGTCTGGGGCATGAAGGGCGCCAGCAGGTGGGCGCAGATTCGGATGGACTCGAGAAGGTTGGTGATGATGTCGGCGAGCTCCTGGGCGCGGGCGGGGTCCTTCGCAACCGTCCAGGGGGCGGAATCCTCGACGTAGTGGTTGGCGGCGTGGACGAGCTCCATCACGACGTCCTTGGCCCCCACGTAGTCCAGGCGGTCCATGCGCTCGGAGTAGCGCCCCTCGATGCCCAGGGCGATGTCGCGCAGGGGGTTCTGGCGCTCGGCCCAGCCGTCAGCGAGCTCCGGCGTCCTGCCGTCGAAGTACTTGGCACTCATGTTGAGCGCGCGGCTCACCAGGTTGCCCCAGCTGTTGGCCAGGTCGGCGTTGTAGACCTGCTCCATGCGGCTGAAGCTGATGGCGCCGTCCTCGCCGGGGTTCACGTCGGTCATGAAGTAGTAGCGGTAGCCCTCCACGCCCAGCATGTCGATGACGTCCTGGGGCGCGATGGCGTTACCGCGGCTCTTGGACATCTTCTCTCCCTTGCCGGTCTCCTCGTTGCGCACCATGAGGAAGCCGTGGGCGAAGACGTGCTCGGGCAGGGCCTCGCCGATGGCCATGAGCATGGCGGGCCAGATGACGCAGTGGAAGCGGATGATGTCCTTGCCCACCACGTGGAACTGGGCGGGCCAGCGACGCGCCAGCTCGGCGGCCGCCTCGTCACCACCCTGGCCGTAGCCCACGGCGGTCATGTAGTTGAGGAGGGCGTCGAACCACACGTAGGTGACGTGCCTCTCGTCGAAGGGCAGGCGGATGCCCCAGTCGAAGCTCGTGCGGCTCACGGAGAGGTCCTGGAGCCCGCCCTCGACGAAGGTCCTCACCTCGCGCATGCGGAAGTCGGGCTCGACGAAGTCGGGATGCTCGTCGTACAGCCTGAGCAGGCGGTCCTGGAAGGCACTGAGCTTGAAGAACCAGGACTCCTCCTGGACGCGCTGCAGGGGACGGCCGCAGTCGGGGCAGAGGTGCTGGCCCTCGGTGTGGTTGGCCTCGTCGGACTTGCTCACCTGGGTCTCGGTGAAGTAGGTCTCCTCCGGCACGCAGTACCAGCCGTCGTAGGAGCCCTTGTAGATGTAGCCAGACTCGCGCATGCGCTCCCACAGGTACTGCACGGCCTTGACCTGGCGCGGCTCGGTGGTGCGGATGAAGTCGTCGTTGGAGATCTCGAGGGTCTTCCACAGTCCCTCGAAGAGGGGGGCCTGGGAGTCGCACCACTCCTGGGGGCTCACGCCGTGCTCGGACGCCGCCTCCTCGACCTTCTGACCGTGCTCGTCCATGCCCGTGAGGAACTTCACGTCATAGCCCTTTGAGCGGCGATAGCGCGCCTGGACGTCGCAGAGGACAGTGGAGTATGCGGTGCCCAGGTGGGGAGCGGCGTTGACGTAGTAGATGGGCGTGGTGATGAAGAAGGACGGCTTGTCCATGCGATCTCTCCTGACGACGGTCCTGATGGCGGACGCCCATCTCGGTGGCGAATGCCAAAATGAGCAACTAGGCATTGTACATCAGGCGAGAGGGGCGCCCTTCGCGGCCGGGCGCGACGACCGGGTCGAGGCCCGGTGGCGGCCGGGACTAGGCGGCAGCAGCGGGACAACCGCGACAGCTGCCCCCCGACGGACAGGCGCGCGGCATACGGGCGCGACGGCCTCGCGGCCCACCTCCCTAGCGGCGCTTCAGCGAGTTGAAGAGACCGCGGGTGAGCTGACGCGTCGCCTCGCGGCCGAAGGTGCCCAGGATGGAGTTGGCGAAGCGACCCACCTGCTTGGCCATCTGCTCCTGCTTCCTCTGGGCCTCCCGCTCGGCGCGCGCCTGCTCCGCCACCTCGCGCTTTGCGGCGGCCTCCGCCTCGCGCTCGAGCTGCCTCTGCTGACGTTCCTGCTCCCTCTGTGCGGCCTGGGCGGCCTTCTCCTCCGCCTTCTGGCGCTCCCTCTCCGCCTTCTGCGCCTCCTTCTGTCGCTGGGCCTCGAACTCGGCCTTCTCCTTCTCGAAGGCGGCGCGCTCCGCGGCGAGCTTGGCATTGGCCTCTGCCTCCGCGTTCTGGCCCTCGATGGTCTCGTAGGCGCTCAGGCGGTCCACCGCGGTGCCGTACTTGTCCATCAGGTCGCCCTGACCGGCAAGGACGGACTGCATCACGTCGGCGTCCGCCGCGGCCATGCGGCACTGGGGGAAGAGCACCTTGGCGCGCTGCACCACGCTGGGCTTTCCCTCCTCGTCAAGGAGCGAGACCAGCGCCTCGCCGGTCCCCAGGTCCTGCAGGGCCTGGGCGGAGTCGAAGGCGGGGTTGGCGCGGAAGGAGTCCGCGGCGGCGCGCACGGCCTTCTGCTCCGCGGGGGTGTAGGCGCGCAGGCCGTGCTGGATGCGGTTGGAAAGCTGGGCCAGGACCTCGTCGGGAATGTCCGACGGGGACTGGGTGATGAAGTACACGCCCACGCCCTTGGAGCGGATGAGCTTCACGACCTGCACGATCTTGTCGCGCAGCCCCTTGGGCATGCCATCGAAGAGCAGGTGCGCCTCGTCGAAGAAGAAGACGAAGCGGGGCTTGTCGGGATCGCCCACCTCGGGCAGCCCCTCGAAGAGGGACGAGAGCATCCACAGCAGGAACATGGCATAGACCTGCGGACTTTGGATGAGGCGGGAGGCATTGAGCAGGTTGACGTAGCCGCGGCCGTCGGGCGCGCAGGCAAACCAGTCATCGAGCTCCAGGCTGGGCTCGCCGAAGAAGACGTCGCCTCCCTGGTCCTCGACGGCGATGAGCGAGCGCTGTATGGCGCCCACCGACTGGGCGGACACGTTGCCGTACGTCGACTGGTACTCCTTGGCGTGCTCCAGGACGTAGGCGAGCATCGCGCGCAGGTCCTTGAGGTCGATGAGGAGGAGGCCCTGGTCGTCGGCCACGCGGAAGACGATGTTGAGCACGCCCTCCTGCACGTCCGAGAGGCCCAGGAGGCGGCTGAGCAGGGTGGGGCCCATGTCAGAGACGGTGATGCGCACGGGGACGCCGTCGCCGCCGAGCATGTCCCAGACGCGCATGGGGCAGCCTTGGAAGGAGAACTCGTCCTCCTTGATGCCGAAGAAGTCCATGCGCTGGCGCAGGTTGTCAGAGATGGCACCGCCCTGGGCCATGCCCGTGACGTCACCCTTCACGTCTGCCATGAACACGGGGACGCCCGCGTTGGAGAAGCCCTCGGCCAGGACCTTGAGGGTCACCGTCTTGCCCGTGCCCGACGCGCCGGCGATGAGCCCGTGGCGGTTGGCCTGGTTGAGGAGCAGGCAGCAGGGCACGTCCCCCTGGGCGACCCAGATCTTGTCGTTCACGAGCATGGGCATCCTCCGATCGGTGCGGGCTGGTCATGGGCCAATTGTACGACGGGGGTGGGACGCGGGTCCGGCCGGGGTCGCTGGCGTAGCTGCGGCGGGTGGGATGGATGAGGCGTCTGGGCAGCCGCGACTCTCGCAAAAAACTTTGTTCGTGCGAGAAGAGCCCATCCCCAACTGGACAAACGTCGGCAATGCTCACATCTTTGCGGGGATGTGCGAACGGCGCGGCTGGGGGCACGGCTGGGGGGGCACGAAACGGCCGCACCTCTCGCCTGGCCGCCCACCCGTCGCACCGAGTCGTTATTGCTCCAATCGATAACCAGGTGCCCCAAAAGCGACGTGCCACCATGTCTCTTGAGCTACCACAATGTGCAGTCGAGAAGAACCGTGCGCCTGCGCGGCAGGCCCGGGCGCAAAGACGAGGAGGCACGAGCGATGGCAATTCCGTATGACAAGAGGACCCCACACCGCTTCGACGTGGTGGGCAGCTTCCTGAGGCCGGCGGAGCTCCGCCAGGCACGTGCTGCCTTCGAGGAGGGCCACCTGGGGCAAGATGAGCTCACCCACATCGAGGACGCGGCGATCCGCGAGCTGGTGGCCAAGGAGCAGGCGGCGGGCCTCGGCACCATCACCGACGGGGAGTTCAGGCGCCTGACCTGGCACCTCGACTTCATGTGGGGCTTTGCGGGCATCGGCCACAGCAAGACCAAGGACGGCCTGCCCTTCCATGGCGAGGCAGCCAAGATCGACGACACCTACCTCACCGGCAGCCTCGCCTACAAGGGGCACCACCCCTTCGTGGACCACTTCCGCTTCGTGCAGGACCTGGAGGACGCCAACACGGTGTCCAAGCTCACCATCCCCGCGCCCGCCCAGTTCCTGGAGCAGCTGGCCATGCCCTTCGCGCTCCAGAACACCCGCCGCTACTACGCCGACGACCAGCGCCTCGAGGACGACCTCGTGGCCTGCTACCAGGCCTTCATCCAGGACGTATACGACGCCGGCTGCCGCAACCTCCAGTTCGACGACTGCTCGTGGGGCCTGTTGGTCGACCCCCACGCGGAGCAGTTCTTCGGCACCGACGCGACGGGAATCGAGCGCACCAAGGAGCGCTTCCTGCAGGTCAACAACCGCGTGCTGGACGCCCGCCCCGAGGGCCTCACCATCAACACCCATGTCTGCCGCGGCAACTTCCACTCCACCTGGGCCTGCGAGGGTGGTTACGACGACGTGGCGGGCACGCTCTTCGCCCGCGAGCACGTGGACAACTTCTTCCTGGAGTTCGACGACGACCGCTCCGGAGGCTTCGAGCCCCTGGCGCAGGTCGCAGATGGCAAGAAGGTCGTCCTGGGCCTCGTCACCACGAAGTCGGCGCAGCTCGAGGACCGCGGGCAGGTCGTGGCGCGCATCCACGAGGCGGAGCGCTACCTCTCGCTCGAAAGGCTCTGCCTGTCCCCGCAGTGCGGATTCGCCTCGTGCGAGATTGGCAACAAGCTGAGCGAGGAGCAGCAGTGGGCCAAGGTCGCCCTGGTGAGGAGCATCGCCGAGGAGGTCTGGGGCTAGGCGAGACCAACGACAGGGTCGCGCGGCACCTCGTCGACGCGGGCGAGAGAGGCGGGCTCCGCTATTGTTCGGCCGTCCTCAGCACCAGGTCGTAGACCTCGGAGCGGGGGCGACCGAACTCCTTGGCGAGCCGCTTGGCAAGGCCGCTCTTGGGCTCGTCGGCCGCAAGCGCCGCCGCGATGGCGTCCTCCAGCGTCGCCGACCCGGAGCCCGCCGCGTGAGCGCGCTCGAGGAGCTCGTCCTCGCTGGGGGCGCCTATGACCACCACGCACTCCCCCCTCAGGCCCTCGCGGTCGGCGACCTCCTCCGCGACCTGGGCAGCTGGCCCGCGCACGACCTCCTCGTGCAGCTTGGTGAGCTCGCGCACCAGCGCCACCTGCCGCGTCGGAAGGACCCGGGCCACCACGGCGAGCGTGGATGCAACGCGATGCGGCGACTCATACACCACGAGCGCGCCCGGCACCTGTGCCAAGGCCTCGAGACGCGCCGCCATGGCCCCCTCCCGCCGAGGCAGGAAGCCCTCGAAGAAGAAGTGCTCCATGGGAAGTCCCGAGGCCACCAGGGCACAGGTCACGGCAGAGGGACCGGGGATGACCTCGACGCGCAACCCACGGTCGAGCGCCGCGTCCACCAGCTGCTGGCCGGGGTCCGACACGCCGGGCATGCCCGCGTCGGACACGAAGGCCACGCGTTCGCCTCCCTCGACGCGCGTGAGGATGCCCTCGACGCGCTGGGCGAGGACGTTCTGGTCGGCCCTCTGCAGGGGGACGCGTATGCCAAAGTGGGCCAGGAGCTTGCTGGTCACGCGGGTGTCCTCGCAGAGCAGGAGGTCAGCCTCGGCCAGGGTGCGCACGACGCGCGGCGAGGCGTCCTCGAGGTTGCCGATGGGCATTCCCACGACGGAGAGAAGCCCCTCTCCCCCGCCCTCGCAGCCTGTCGTGCCCGCACTCGTGCCCGCACCTGCCCCCACGCCGGGACGCGCGCCCCTGGGCGATCGGTCAGTTGCCCGGTCGTTTGGTTGGCCACCCGACCGGCGGGACGGCCGCAAATCGAAATCCATCACACGAGCATCCTTCGCTCGAAGGTTGCCAGGGACACGCGGGCATCCCAGCCCGAGAGGCGACCCTCCGTCTTCCAGGTCTGGAAGAACCAGGCTGGGCAGCCCTTGAACGCCGCGATCTGCTCGGACACGAAGACGCGCTCTAGGGCGATTCGGCCTTCGGGCGTGGTAGCGGAGTCCGAGAAGGGCAGCGACCCCGACCACTTGCCCACCATGACGGGAAGCCCGCTCCTGCCCGCGAGCTCCAGCGCCTTCTGCGAGCTCAGGGCGAGCTTGCGGATGCCGGAGGGCCCGGCACTCTCCACCTTGTCGAAGTAGTGGTAGAGGTGGCAGTCGAGCCAGACGTTGTGGTAGCGGCGCGGGGCCATGAAGCGACTCCAGGCGCCGTGACGACCTGCGTCCGGCACGATCACGGCGACGTCGTCGCCCGCGTTCTGACGCACGGCCTCGTATGCCTCGCGGTAGTAGTTGCGCAGGGTGTGCAGGGGGACGCCGTCCGTGAGGCTGAGGCCATGGCGCTGCTGCGCCACCGGGTCGTCCGCCACCTCGATGCCGGCGAAGGCGACGCGCAGGGCATAGCGACGGGAGAGCGCGGCCACGACGCGCAGCATGTCGTCCTTGTAGCGCGAGAAGTCGCCCCGGTTGCGCAGCATGTCCGCCTCGGCGCTGGGCACGCCGGGAGAGATGGCCAGCGCGAGGACGATCTTGAGGTCAATCTCCTCCGCCCACTCGAAGGCCTTGTCCACGTAGTCGACGCACGAGACGAAGGGCCCCGGCTCGGGGCCGGCGTGCCCGAAGGCGTACCAGGGCACGGGCAGGCGCACGGCGTTGAAGCCGCGTGCGGCGATCTGGACGAAGTCGGCCTGCGACATGAAGCCCTCGCGGTGACGGAGCACCAGCTCCCGGTAGCGCTCGCGGCCGAGGGACGAGACGAGCCGCTCCTCCTCGAAGACACCAGAGTCGGCGAAGAGGGACGGCGTGACCCAGGGCTCGAGGACGAGCCAGCCGGTGAGGTTCACACCGTGTAGGGCACGCTCTGCCATGGGACGCTCCGATTCGCAGGTAAAGGGGGCAAAATCACTTGCTGGTCACTTGCTGGTTCGAGTATAGCCCGAGGATGGGACACATTTGCCAGCGTCGTAACCACCCACTTCTCGCCTGGCGCGCGAAAGGGGCGATGTGGGTCGTTGCAAGCGCCCCTCTCGCCCAGGGGCCACCCACTTCGGACGCCTCGTGACGTCATAACCGCCCACTTCTCGCCTGCCGCGCGCGAGGCGAGAAGTGGGCGTACCAGCCCTGCGGCGCAAGCAGCCCAGCACGCCAATCCCGCGGCGCAGCTTCGCCCGCGCATCACATGGCGTGGTCGGACGAGAGATAACAGCTCTTCTCCACTCCCCGTCTTCGATTACATGGGATACTCTCCACATACGAAGCGGTGACGGTGGCATATGCCGGCCGACCCAAGAAACCACGCCAGCCAGGGGAGGAGGGCGCATGACGCGGCACGGATGCACGCGTGGGTTCGTCCCGCGTCCAGGCTCCACGGGCGGGCAGGTGGCCCGATGAGCCCCCGCAAGCCCACCAGGCGCGATGGTGGCAGGTCCGGCTCCCGCCCGTCCAACTCCAAGCAACCCGCCAGGCGCGGCGCGAGCGGGCGGGACGGTGGGTCTCACCGCCGGGGCACCGGCAGTCCTAGCTCCGCCAGCGGATCTCCGCACCAGGTCCGCGGCACCACCTCGACGCGCCATGGCTCCGCCCGCACGGAGGCCGCCCGCACGGGACTCCCCTCCCGCCGCGGCGCCACGACCCGGACCGCAAGCTCGCGGGGCATCACCGCCCGCGCCGCAGGCAACCACGGACAGGTTGGCCGCGGGGGCACCAACGTCGGCCGCGGGGGCACCAGCCGGACCGACGGCCCTTCCATCACGCGCGCCGGCTCCCCGCGTCGCGGCATGCCGCCCGTGGCGCCGCCCACGCCCTCCGACCCGTCGGACTCCCGTCGAAGGATCAACAAGGCACGCCGGGACGCCCAGGCGAAGCGGCGCGAGGCGTCGGGGAAGAAGGAACGGCGCAAGCCTCCCAAAGAGAAGATCATGACCGCCTCGGCCATCGTCGTGGTGGCCGCCGCGCTCGTGGCGTCGATCGCCTACTACGTGACGCACCCCACAAATTCGGCAAGCCCCACCGAGAGCTACGCCGAGCCCAAGGTCGAGATCGTGAACCACGCGCCAAACGCCGTGGACACTTCCGTGGGAGACGCCTCGCTCGCGCGCGACAACAGCGTCTTCGACTGGTCAAGGCTCGACAGCTCCGACCCCAACCACTACGCCTACAAGTTGGACGGGACCACGGTGTCCAAGCTGGGCGTAGACGTATCCGAACACCAAGAGGAGATCGATTGGGAGAAGGTCAGGGCAGACGGGGTCTCGTTTGCCTACCTGCGCCTGGGCTATCGCGGGACCGTGGCGGGCAACATCGTGGTGGACTCTCTCTTCCGCAAGAACCTGCGCGACGCAAAGGCCGCCGGGCTCAAGGTGGGAGCCTACTTCTACTCCCAGGCAACGACCGCCGCAGAGGCCGAGGAGGAGGCCGACTTCGTCCTCAAGCGGCTGGACGGCAGCGAGCTGGACTATCCCGTGGCGTTTGACCTGGAGCCGTCCGACGTCATGGCCGGGCGCTCCTCGCAGATGGACGCCCAGGAGCTTGCTCAGGTGGCACTGGCGTTCTGCAAGCGCATCGAGCAGGGCGGGTACACGGCGATCGTCTATGGCAACCAGGTAGACCTGGGCTATTACGACCTGGAGGAGCTTGCGTCCTATGGCTACTGGTATGCGGAGTATGGCTCCACGCCCAGCATGAGGCTGCGCTTCGCGCTGTGGCAGTACAGCAACGCGGGCACCATCGACGGCATCGACGGGCCGGTGGACGTCGACCTGGACCTCACGTCACTGCTGCACGACGGGGCGGAGGGATAGGACCGGGCCGGCGCGCAACGGGCGGCCGCGGCGGGTCGAGGACGAGCGCCTCTCTCTCGCCTGGCACACGCACCGTCACGCATACGTCCGCTCACGCGCGTGCTCGCACTCGCCGCGCACGCTCCCGGTCGCCGCGCACGCCGTTGTGCACGTGACATTCATCGCGCGCGCCATTACGCACAAGACATTCATCGAGCACGCTGTTGCGCACAACGACGATGCTTGCCAACTGGGCAAACGTCGAACGCCATGTGCGTTATGGCGTGCAAGGCGAGAGGGGCGTGCGTTCATGCGTGGAGGACGTGCCGCTCCGGACGGCAGCACGCCGGCCGTGCCCCAGTCGCCCCGCACCCCCATGCGCCCCAGCCGCCCGCAGCCGCCGCCATGCACCACCCATCCCGCAGCCGCACTCACCATGCGTTCCGGCCCCTCCATGCATCCGACGCAATTCACCCTTGACTCCCCTTTCCAAGCTCCCTACAATCCAACTCAAGTTATGAGTGATTGCTCATATACGCATCATCTAGGGGGCGCACCATGGAAGAGAAGGAAAACAGGGTCAAGCTCGCACGCATCCTGACGTCTGCGGGGCTCCTCGTGGCAGCGGCGATAGCCAGCCGCCTCGCGAGCCTCGGCCTCTGGCAGCAGCTGCTCCTATACCTGCCTGCCTACCTCGTGGCGGGCTACGACGTGGTGCTCGAGGCGCTGGAGTGCGTCGCGCACGGCGAGCCCTTCGACGAGGACCTGCTCATGACCATCGCCACCGTGGGCGCCCTCCTCATCGGCTTCCTCCCCAACGGAGAGCCCGAGTTCGCCGAGGCAGTCTTCGTGATGCTCTTCTTCCAGGTAGGCGAGCTCTTCGAAGACCTGGCCGAGGACCGTGCACGAGACTCCATCAGCGAGCTCATGGACATCCGACCCGACGTGGCAAACCTCGAGCGCGACGGCGAGCTCGTCTCGCTCGACCCCACGGAGGTGCACGTGGGCGACGTGGTGCTGGTTCGCCCGGGCGAGAAGGTCCCCCTGGACGGCATCGTCCTGGACGGCCGCTCGAGCCTCAACACCGTGGCCCTGACCGGCGAGAGCCTGCCCCGCGACGTGGCGCCCGGCGACGGCGTGGCCAGCGGCGTGGTCAACGTGAGCGGCGCCCTGCGCGTGCGCGTGAGCAAGGAGTTCGACGAGTCCACCGCCTCGCGGATCCTGGACCTGGTGCAGAACGCAAGCGAGGGCAAGTCACGGAGCGAGAGCTTCATCAGCCGTTTCGCCCGCGTGTACACCCCCATCGTGGTCTTTGCCGCCATCGCGCTGGCCATCGTCCCACCCCTACTGTCGGGCGACTTCGCGGCGAGCCTCTCGGTCTGGCTGCTGCGCGCGCTCACCTTCCTGGTGGTCTCGTGCCCCTGCGCGCTGGTGATCAGCATCCCGCTGACCTTCTTCGGCGGCATCGGCGGGGCGGGCCGGCGCGGCATCCTGATCAAGGGCTCCAACTACATGGAGGCGCTGGCCAAGGCCCAGGCCGTGGCGTTTGACAAGACAGGCACCCTGACCCAGGGCAGCTTCGAGGTGGAGGCCGTGCACCCCGACGCCATCGACGCCAACAGCCTGCTGCACCTCGCGGCCCACGTGGAGCGCTACTCCATGCATCCCGTCGCCGTGACGCTGCGCAACGCCTACCCCAACGAGCATGATGACTGCGACGTGAGCGACGTGGAGGAGGTTCCCGGCCAGGGCGTGCGTGCCATGGTGAACGGCAGGCAGGTCGTGGCGGGCAGCTCTCGCCTCATGGAGAGCGTCGGCGCCCAGTGGAGGCCCTGCGACCATAAGGGCGCCATCATCCACGTGGCCGTGGACGGCGTCTATGTGGGTCACATCGTGGTGGCCGACCAGGTCAAGGCAGGTGCGAGGGAGTCGTTGACCCGCATGAGGGCCGAGGGGGTCCAGCGCCTGGTGATGCTCACGGGGGATGGTGGCGAGGTGGCCGAGCAGATCGGCGGCTCGCTGGGCATCGACGACGTGAGGGCAAACCTCCTGCCAGGCGACAAGGTGGCCGCCGTCGAAGGGCTCATCGCAAGCAAGCCCGAGGGCACGACCGTGGCCTTCGTGGGCGACGGCATCAACGACGCACCGGTCCTGGCGCGCGCGGACGTGGGCATCGCCATGGGAGCCATGGGTTCCGACGCTGCCATCGAGGCTGCGGACGTGGTGCTCATGGACGACGGCCTGGACAAGATAGCCGAGGCCATTCGCATCGCCCGGAAGAACCTGGCGATCGCGCGGCAGAACATCGCCTTCGCCATCGGCGTGAAGCTAGCGATCCTGGTGCTGGCAGCGCTGGGGCTGGCCCCCATGTGGCTCGCGGTGTTTGGTGATGTGGGCGTCATGGTGCTGGCGGTACTCAACGCAAGTCGGACGCTTCGGATCTGAGGGGCGATGACGCACTCGCGCGTGAGTCCAACAGAAGGGGCCAACTGACAGGAACCGCAGGTGAACCGGATGGGTTGCCTGCGGTTTTCTCACTTATGCCGCGGCAGCCGCCCTCGCTTGTCTACCCTTGTCTGTCCCCGCTATCGTTCTCTATGCCGATTCCTGATTCCGGCATCGGTGACGACCATTCTCTATGCCATCTCCTGACCCTAGTCGCATTCTCTATGCATTTCCCTGAAGCCGTCCGACAAAAGCCCAGGTAGATTTCCGTCGGGTTCAGGAATCGGCATAGAGAAGAGGATGGAATCAGAGAGATGCATAGAGAACAAACGAACGGGGGGAGAAAGGGACGGGAGAACGCAAGGGGACGGGGGGCGCGGGGGGACGGGGGACGGGGGGCGCGGGGGGGGACGGGGGCGCGGGGGGATGACTCCGGAAAGGCGAGAGATGCCAGCGGAGAGAAGCCTCCCTACCGGCGCCTGTCGCGCCGTCCGCGCAAGCCCACGACCAGCGCGACCACGCCCACGACGCAGATGGCAGCGCTCAGCTTGATCATGCCCCAGCTGGCGTCGCCGGTCTTGGGCAGCCTGAGCCCCAGGACGGTCGGACCCTCGGGCTCCTTCTCCCCCGACCGGCCCGGCTGGCCTGGCTCCACCGCCCCCGCAAAGCTGTGACGATAGGCGATGGCGTCGGTCTTCTCTCCCTTGGAGTCCTTGACCTCGACCCAGCCGATGCGCAGACCCGAGGCGGAACCGGGGTCGCTCTGGACGCTCACGCGGATGTCGTACGTGCCATTGTCCACGCTCAGGCCCTCGGCGGGACTGGAACCGGCGACGCCCAGACAGCTCAGCCTGTAGGAGTACTCGCCCACGTGGTCGAAGGCAATCCTTCCCGGAGCGGCGGAGCCCGTGGCAGAAAGCGCGATCGACTGGGTCGCGTCGCCCGTGAGCGCGAAGCCGTACCTTCCGCCGTCCGCATCCGCGGGCAGGGGCGCGCCGTCGACGGCAGCCAGCTCGTACTCGAACGTCCCGTCGACGCCTTCGGGTACCCGTCCCGTCACCACGAAGCTCTGCGCCACGTCAATCGAAAGCGGCCCCTTGGCCAAGGCCACACGCACGGGCAGCAGGGAGACCACGAGCGCCAGCAGGCAGGAGGCAAGCGCAGGCATGGAGCGAGAGAGGCCCCGCGTCGGGTCCGTAGCGTTCTTCCTCACGAGCGATCACCCTTCCTTGCACCTCGGCTCCCCTTGCGTCCCCGCGAGGGAGCGCCAACCACCCAGGCCAGCAGCAGGAACACCAAAAGTCCCAGGCCGATCTTCGCCCAGAGCGCGAGCCCCTTGCCCACCGTGCCCGCGAGCGTGCGGTCGACGGACTCCTCCGTGAAGTCGTTCTGGAAGGTCTGGTCGACGACCTTCGCCACCACGATGTGCCGGTCGTTGGTACCAGACCCGCAGGTGGAGAGGACGAGCATGTGGTCGTCCGGAGTCAGCGCCCCATCCACCCACTGACCCGCATGGGACTTGAGGTAGGCAAGGAACTCCTCCGTCGAGGGAGAGCTCCCCACCGATGTGCTGTACACGACCTCGTCGTACGCGTCTACGAGCAGGTAGGCGCATACCTCGACGCCGTGGTTGGCACCCCCGTAGTAGATGTTGCCACGGCGGTGCCGGTTGAAGTACTCGCCGTCCCCGAAGCGGTCCAGGTCGCCAAACATGAGGGAGTTCTCCATGTGGTGGCCAAAGACGATGGTGCTGGGCGCGGAGAAGTCCTTTGGGCTGCGATAGTCCAGGAAGAGCGAGCCTGAGAGGGCAAACTCCCCCATGGGGTTGACGTTGAGGTACTGGTCGTTGTCCTTGCCCTGCACCAGGGGGTAGTCGATCCCCGTGCCATAGAGCGTGAGCCAGCCCAGCACGTCGGGGTTCCTGGCTTCGAGCTCCTCGAAGCTGGAATCGTCGTTGGAGCTGGGGCGGTAGGACTCGAACTGCTCGCGGTCCGCCTGCTCGACCACGCGGTTGTTGTCGAGCACCGCGTAGGCCGTGAAGCAGACGATGAGCATCAGTACGGAGAGAACCACCCCGTCGACCAGCCAGTTTGTGAGTCGGATGGCACCAAGGGCCAGCCGACGGGGCAGTTGGCGATTCATCTAGCGCTCGAGCTTCCTCTTGGCTGCGCCATAGAGCACGACGCCGGCCACGGCCACGCCGCCCATCAGGACGAAGGGCAGGTTGTTGAGGACGATGCCCGTGGGGGTGACGGACTCCTTGTTGTTGGTGACGGTGGCGCCGTTGGCAGCGTCATCGGCAACAGCCTTCGCCTCTGCGAAGACGCCCGTGGTAGTGTAGCCGTCCTTGTTGGCCTCGGACTCCTCCACGCTGTACTTGGTGCCGATGACCACGTTGTCAAAGGTGACGGTCTGGCCATGCTTCAGCTTGAAGGTGACGGTGCCGTCGGCGTTCTGGATGCCCTCGACGCCACTGGCGGTGATCTGACCCACGCTCCAGCCGGCAGGAACGTTCGTGGGCGCGGTGAACTTGACCGTGAAGTTCCAATCCTTGTTGTGGTCGCCAGAGCCGCCCGTGACGTTCTTGGTGACCTTTACGGCATTCTTGGAAGGTTGGCCCGGAGTGTCTGGGGTGGTCTTCTCAGTGAAGGTGTTTTCGAACTTGACATCGCCCTGGACAACCTTCGTGCCAACCGCGCTGGTGGTGGGATTCTTCTCGAAGGTCACGCTCTTGACGGCGACACCAGAGCCCCCGTTCTCCACGTAGACGCGCATGAGGTACTTGTCGGTGCTGTCCACCATCGTGCCACTGGCGCCGTCGGTGTTGGTGATGTCTTCCGCCTTGGTGGCGTTCTCGCTGATCAGGTAGGCATAGACGCCAGCGTGGGTGTAAGTCGGAAGGGTGACGGCCTGCGCCTGGGACTTGTCTGCGCCATCACCAGTGGCCTCGAGCGTGATGTCGCCGATCGTGGGGATGAGCCCGTCGGTCGACTCCGAGCTGCCGCCGTTGCCCGTGTCCACCGTAACGCCCTCGACCTTGAAGGTGAACTTGGCCTTGACGTGCGACCCCTCGTTGGTCTTCAGCACCTTGGTGATAGAGACGTTCCCGCCGCTGATGACCTTGCCCGCCGCATCCCCGCCGACGCCATAGCCAGGCTCCGCCGCCAGCGCGGGCGTGATCCCTCCGAGCGCGAGAGCGGCCGTCAGGGCCACTGCCGCAAGCTTGCTCTGCATCCTCATGTTCAAATCCCTTCTGTTCGCGCCTGCTAGACGCATCCTACCCTTGCTATGTACGCGGCCGCTAGAAGTTCCTCCTCCTGACGACCGTCATTACCTCGCCCTCGGTGCCCGTGTCGATGTCCACCAGGCCGTAGATCCTGCTGTCCTTCGACTCGGGGCGGTTGTCTCCCATGACGAAGACCTGTCCCTCGCCCACCGTCACCGGGTACGTGATTCCGACCGAGAACGGCAGCGTCTGGGTGTAGATGCCGTCCTCCGCCTGGCGGTACCCGTTGAGGACCAGCCCGTCCTCAGAGAACTCGACCTTGTCACCAGCCACGGCTATGACACGGCGGACCTCCTTCTTGCCCTCGTCGTTGACCACTATGAGGTCGCCTGCGGAGTAGTCCTTCTGCAGGCGGTAGTACACGATCAGGTCGCCCTCCTTGAGGGCTGGGCTCATGCTCTGGTCCGGGGCCTGGAACAGGCCAAAGAGGAAGAGGAACACCATGGCCACGAAGCCCAGGACGAAGGCCAGCTTGAGCACCAGGAGGACGAGCTCTGCGATCAGGGGCGCCTGAGGCTCGGACCCGGCGTCGGACGTGGAGGCATCGGCATCTTCCGCAAGCTGCGCGGCAACAGTGGCAGCCGCGCCCTGCGTCGTGGGCTCGCGTCGCAGGTGCGCCTCCTCGCCTGGGAGGGGACTCTGTGCGTAGTGCCTCGGCATCACGCACCCCACCCGGCATTCCTGCGACGGGTGACGATCACTCCGGCAATGGCGATCGCCCCGCCAACGCCAAGTGCCAGGGGGAGAGAGGCCCGGCCCAGCGTCGCCGCAGCGATGCCGGTGACGGGAATCGGATTCTTGGTGTTGGTGAAAGTGACCTTCGAGGTAATTGTGTTATCCGAAGTGTTGTTCACCGTTACATTAGATTCCGTCAACTTGTAACTGCAGATTATTCCGTCTCCAGCAGTGACATCCTGGATAGTCCACCTAGCCGTATAGCCAGGCGCCTCCGCTTCCTTAACAGTCACCTCGTCTCCGTAATGGAGGTCATAGGTAAGCCCATTCGAATCAGCAAGCTTTGCGAACTTGCCGGCTTCGCCATTGCTCAGTTGTGCATTGGCAGAATATGTCTTGCCGTCGTGGGTAACGCTGACCACAAAGTCGAACTTCTTGGTGAGGTCAGCCTGCTTGCCCTCAATCTCCTTTTGAACAATTAACTCGACCGGCCTTGGCTCCCACACTGCATAGAGAACGTTGGCATCCTGCCCCGCGTCCCACGCCAGACCAGAGAGATTATCAGCGGCATAGCCCTTTTCGGATGCGAGCTTGGAATCGGACGCAACCGCGAAAGCAGTCGAATCGGCAGAGGCGCCCCAGCCTACGAAGTCGTAGCCCGTACGCGTCGGGGCGGCGGGGACGGTAATTCTGTCGTTGAGGTTGGTCACACCCTTGATTTTGGTTCCCTCGCTGAAGCTTCCGCCGTTGGCGTCAAAGATGGTCTTTACCGTCGAAGGACTGCCCTTGTCGCCGTACTCAGCACGCAGCTGCACGGTATAGGTGTAGCTGGGATGCTCTGGGGTGTTGTCATCGTTTTCAGTGACTCTCGCGTTGTCCTTGAGCACCGTGAACGTGTCGCCGGGGAACACCGTCTGCTTTGTGCCAGACACGTCCGTCACGTCGACATACCTACCCTGGCCCTCGTCCCACGTCTGGATGACCCAGTACATGAACAGCTTGCCGGCGGGTGCCGTCGACGCTGCACCGGCGACGGCCATGGAATTATCGAGGTAGAGCATGGTGTCGCTGGGAGCATTCTCGCCGCCGTTGCTGTCGTATGTGACCCCGATGCCGTTGGCGCCCGTCAAAGTCTTGCGCCACTTGGCATACAGGTCGAGCTTGCGCATGACCCAGGGACTGTCGACGTCCTCGTTGGTCGTCGCGCCATTGCCCCACTTGTCCATGGGGTCGGTCATGTCGACGTTCTTGTCGTAGGGGATGGTCACGGCATCGCTGAGCAACGTATCCGCACTGAACACCTGGGTGCAGCCGGGGTCCGTATACCAGCCCACGAAGTCGTAGCCCTCGCGGATGCCCGTAGGCAGCGACACCTTTTCACCGTATGTGATGAGCGAGGTCATGGGGACGTCAGAACCCCAGTCGAGCGTGTTGTCCGTTCCCGCGTTGGGATGAAGGAAGACACGATAGCGGTTCCTGACCCACTTGGCATAGACGGTAACGCCGTTCTCAGGCATCGTGCTGAAGGTGTAGGGGCGCGTGCACCGCTCGTCCAGGTACCACCCAGCAAACGAGTAGCCCGCATGGGCAGGAGTGGGCTGGTAATAGTTGCTTCCACCCGCGTTGTAGGAGCTGAGGTCGTCACCGTAAGACATGGAGTCCGTGACTCTCAGCAACGTGTGACTGATGTTCTCGAGCACGATGTTGTTACTATCCACGTACACGCCATCCATGTACTGGACGTTGTAGGTGTCACGGGAGTAGTAGAAGCGTATCGAGTAGCCGTTCGACACGTTGAGGGACACTTTATTGCTGCTGCCGAAGGACGGGTCGGACGTGAGTTGGGTGAATCCAGCAATGTCGTGGAAATCCTCCGACTTTGTGGAGCTCAAGGTCACTCGGCTCGCAATCTGCAGGTGCAGGTGCTGGTTGTACTGCTTGCCCCGATAGGTAACGTCGCCCGTCTCGCCGGGAGCCACCTCGGTGTAGTAGTACAGGTGATTCATGTGGCCCGCACCGTAGCCACGGAGCCTTAAGGTCGTGTTCTCGGCCGGCATGATTTCGAGCGAGTGAACGTCGCCCGTCGTGAACACCTGACTGTTCCGTGGCGTCCAAACGTATCCGTCATAGCTCGTCCCGTCATTCCCAACAATGGGGAAGTTCTGCGAGATGTCCTGCCCGTACAGGGCCGTGATGGTCTTGACCGTCTGGATGCTCTTCTGGCGGACATAGCGCTGGCCGGTGTAGCGGTAGGTGTTGCCACCTTCCGTGTATGTCCAGATATAGCCGTAGTAGGGGTAATAATCGTAGGTCAGAGGGACATAGCTGCCGTTCACATAGCCGTACTGCTCGCCGTAGGCGCCGAAGGTCGGACTGTAGGTGTCGACGGGAGCTTGGAACGACAGGGTGTACTCCGTGCGGTCGTAGTACACGTTGAGAACCGCGGTGCCCTCGGGCGTTATCCTGACGCCCTGGTCGAAGTGGTCCAAATGAAAGCCGGCATAGGTTTCGGGGTTGCCATCGATTGTCGCGTATGCCGCGTTGCCGCTACCCCTCTGCACGACCGTGTCGATGACACTGCCCACGCTTCCGTTGAGCATGACGTACTTACTGAAGTCATAGCCATTTCCCGCCACGTTCTGCTTCCACACGACCACGGTGTAGTCGGCCGTGTCGCTGTGGTCCCACTTGGCATAGATGGTCGTGTTGTCCTCGATGGAGCTACCGAAGTGGAACTCGTTTCCGGGAGTGCAGTCCTTGTCCGTGTACCAACCGGAAAAGGTGTAGCCGGCACGCTTGGGTGCGATGCCCGGTTCCTGGGTTGGCTCGCCGCTCTTCACGAACTGGGGTGCGTTGTAGGTGGCATCCTTGCCGTTCTCGTCAAAGACGAGCCAGTGACCTTCGGGGGCATTGACAGAGAACACCACATCGCCGGTCAACGTGAGCGGCGAACCGTTTGGATAGCAGGCACCCGGCGTATAGTCCGCGATGTACGTACTTCCGGAGCTCACGTCCCAGCCTTCGAAGTTCTGAGAGGAGCTTGCCGGCGTGTACGCCATGTTGACGGTATAAGAGAGGGAGTCCTCATTGCGGTCGAGGTAGGTCGTCGTGGAGCCAAGCGACACGTTGTGCTCGTCGAGGTACGAGACGCTGATGGACTTGAGGACGATGGGATACAAATCTAAGGTGTCACCGTCTTTGAAGGTCTCGCTCGCGAGTGCACTGGTCGCAAGCGAACGCACGTCAGCGATGGTCTGGGGCGCCGTGTCCTTCGTGTAGTTGGCATCCGTCGTCCAGCCGCGGAAGCTCTTGCCCTGCGGCACCGTGCCCGCGCCCGGATCGTACACGACGGAGTCCACGTCATCGGTCTTCTTGACCAGAATGGACGTGACGTCATCGGAATCCGCCTTATGGAACCTCACCTCGAGACGCGCGACGTCGCCCGTGTCCACAATCGCATAGATCGAGAAGTGGTTCGCCTCGAAGACCTGCTCGTCAGCGTCGGCCTTGATGGTCTTGACCTCCTCGACCTTTAGGGGTGCCTCGGCCGTGAGTCCAACAGTCGAACCCGTGGGAGCGGGATCCTCGGTGCTCTCGCGCTGCTGGCCCTCGCTCTGCGGACTCGCGGGCGCGGTACTCTCGCCTCGGTCATTTCCTTGGTCCGTGGCAGCCGTATCGGCTGCACTGGTCGCGTCAATCGCACCGGCCGAGGCTGTCGTGTCGTTCACATCTGTCGCGTCAATCGCATTGGCCGAACCGGCCGCGTCGGTCACGTGGTACACCAGGACGCCATCGTTCTGCATGCCAGTCTTCGAGAAGGTCACCTTCACGCTTCCGTTGGGCTGGACCTCGTTGCCATTGGAATCGCGCAGGGTGACGTCGATCGCCTTGATGGACGTGGCGCTGTTGCCGCCGTCCTGGAGCTTGCCGTTCACGGCGTCGATGACCTTCTGGTCGTCAACAAGCCGCGCCTCGACGGTGGTTCCCTGCGGCAGCACGTCTGCCTGGGCCTCGATGGTGACGACGGTCCCGTCGTCCATGGTGGTGCCAAGCGTGTGTGTGCCGGTCTCCTCCGCACTTGCGAGCGTCGAGACATGGCGGCCGAAGCCCAGCGCCGCCACGAGGCAGGCGATGATGACCGCGGCAAGAAGCCCGGGAGCCCTCTTGTTCGAAACCATATCCACCGTCCAAGCGTCTGCGTATATGCTGTGGCAGACGGTATACGATCATTACAATATGCTCTACGCGAACCCTTTAAGGGACTTTATAGATACTCCCATATTAGCCATACGAACCGCGGTTTTACTGCATTTTTTCTCAAACTCATAGTAAGAGTCACTTAAATAGTAGCATTTACACTGCTTACCTTTGACAAAATATTATAAGAATAATATTCATTGACTTCGCAACGCGAGTCAGGACTTGGCCGTATGACTGGCCCAGAAAGTCGTCTGCGCACCTGCGTCATGCGCAAACGACGCATGAACTGCACGCCACGTCACAAGAGGCCAGGTCAAGCGAGAGTGGCGCGCATGCCACGGATCGTTTGCGCGCCGCATGCCGGACCCGAACACGGCCCCGCGCCCCCGTCCCAGCAAGCGTTCTCTATGCCGATCCCTGACCCAGCGTCGTTGGCGGCCGTTCTCTATGCCTTCTCCTGAACCTGCCTGCGTTCTCTATGCCTTCTCCTGAACTCGGCAGAAATCTACCTGGGCTTTTGTCAGAAAAAGTCAGAGAAATGCATAGAGAACGCAGGGTGAGAGGGGTGAGGCAAAGAGGCAGAGGAGCGAAGCAGCGGAGAGGCGAGGAAGCCGACGTCGGAGCAATCTTCGGCTATGCCGTCTCGGTCGCGACCAGCGCCCGAACCAGCTCCTCGCTCACCTGGTAGCGACGTGCGACGTCGGCGCCCCCCTGCACGGCGAAGCTCACGTCGCGACCCGAGGCGGCGGCATCATCGACCAGCGCTCGGCAGGAGGAGTGTAGCTGCCCCACGCCCGTGAACTCCCTCAACTCCCGCGCGTTCCCCGCATTGACGCCGGACCCGGGCAGTATCTGCAGCTCGTCTCCCAGCTGCACCTGAAGCTCGCGAATCAGCTCGCGCCCCTCCCAGGCCGTGTGCCTCTGCCCGCTGGTGAGCAGGCGGTCCACGCCCAGCCCAACCAGCAGCCGGGCCGCGGCAAGTGGCTCGTCCACCAGGTCGAAGGCCCTGTGAAAGACTACCGTCGCCCCATACGAGTGCACCAGGGACACCATCTGCGCCGTTCTCGCCTCGTCAAGGTGACGCGGCGCGTCCAGCACCCCGAAAGCGATGCCGTCCGCCCCCTCCTCGAGCAGCATCGTGGCCTCGTCCAGGAGCTGCCGCCACTCAAGCCCCCCATAGCAGAAGCCCCCGCCTCGTGGCCGTGCCATCACCACGACCTCGAGGCCCGTGGACTCCCTCACCAGCCTCAGGCTGGCCACGCTGGGGGTGAGCCCGCCCAGCTCGAGGGCCGAGTTGAGCTCGATGCGCCGCGCGCCCCCGCGCCAGGCGGCAAGGGCGTCCGACGCGCTCCCGCAGCAGACCTCGATCATGGCAGCGACAGCCCCTCTCCCCTAGTCCCTCGTCAGCTTGCGATGGATGCGGTGCGGACGCGCCGCGTCCGGCCCCAGGCGTGCGATGCGGTCGCGCTGGTAGTCCTCGAAGTTGCCCTCGAACCAGGTCCAGGCGCCGGGGTTCTCGTCCGTGCCCTCCCAGGCCAGGATGTGCGTGGCGATGCGGTCCATGAACCAGCGGTCGTGGCTGGTGATCACCGCGCAGCCCGGGAACTCGAGCAGCGCCTCCTCCAGCGACTCCAGGGTCTCGGTGTCGAGGTCGTTGGTGGGCTCGTCAAGCAGGAGCAGGTTGCCGCCCTGGCGCAGCGTGAGGGCCAGGTTGAGGCGGTTCCTCTCACCGCCAGATAGCACTCCCGAGGGCTTCTGCTGGTCGGTGCCCTTGAAGCCGAAGGCGCTCACGTACGCGCGGCTGGGCACCTCAGTCGTGCCCACCTGGATGAAGTCGTTCCCGCCCGAGACGACCTCCCAGACGTTCTTGTCGGGGTCGAGCCCCTCGCGCCCCTGGTCGACGTACGAGAGCTGGACGGTCTCGCCCAGCTCGAGGGTGCCGGAGCTGGGCCGCTCCTGACCCACGATCATCTTGAAGAGCGTGGACTTGCCCACGCCGTTGGGGCCAATGACGCCCACGATGCCGTTGCGGGGCAGGCTGAAGCTGAGGTCGTCGATGAGCACTCGGTCGCCGAAGGCCTTGTGCAGATGCTCGACCTCCAGGACCTTGGAGCCCAGGCGCGGGCCCACGGGGATGTGGATGTCGGTGAAGTCGACCTTGGTGGCGCGGCGCGCCTCGGCCTCCATCTGCTCGTAGGCGGCGAGACGGGCCTTGCTCTTCGCCTGGCGGGCCTTCTGGGAGCTGCGCACCCACTCGAGCTCCGACTTCATCTTCTTGGCGCGGCGGGCGTTCTGCTTGGACTCCATCTCGAGGCGGGCGGCCTTGGTCTCGAGGTAGGTGGAGTAGTTGCCCTTGTAGGGATACAGCGTGCCGCGGTCCACCTCGCAGATCCACTCGGCCACGTTGTCAAGGAAGTAGCGGTCGTGGGTGATGGCCAGGACGGCGCCAGGGTAGCCCTTGAGGAACTGCTCGAGCCAGAGGACCGACTCGGCGTCGAGGTGGTTGGTGGGCTCGTCGAGGAGCAGCAGGTCGGGCGCCTCGAGGAGGAGCCTGCAGAGCGCGACGCGCCTGCGCTCGCCGCCCGAGAGGTGGCTCACGTCCTCGTCGGGGTCGGGGCACTGCAGGGCGTCCATGGCCTGGCTGAGCTGGCTGTCGAGGTCCCAGCCGTTGGCGGCGTCGATCTGGTTCTGGAGCTCTCCCATCTCGGCCATGAGGGCGTCGAAGTCCGCATCGGGGTCGGCCATCTCGTTACCGATCTGGTTGAAGCGGTCTACCTTGGCGATGATATCGCCGAAGGCCTCGCGAATGTTCTCCCCCACGGTCTTGGACTCGTCCAGCGGCGGCTCCTGCTGCAGGATGCCCACGCTGAAGCCAGGCGCCAGGCGTGCCTCTCCGTTGGAGATCTCTTCCATGCCGGCCATGATCTTGAGCAGCGTGGACTTGCCCATGCCATTGGGGCCCACGACGCCGATCTTCGCGCCGGGATAGAAGCCCATCGTGACGTCATCGAGGATGACCTTCTCGCCAAACGCCTTGCGGACCTTGTACATCTGGTAGACGAATTCTGCCATGGGGACTCCTTGGGTTGGGGGTGGGGACGCGGCCTGCCGGCGCGTGCGCGCGGGACGGCGCATATCTTTCTTGCGCGACCGCCTGCGGTCGACCGGTCGGTTGCTCGTTCACCATTCTATGTGAGGTCGGCCATCTGGGCGAGAGGGGCGCAGCGCACGGGGGCGCAATAGGCGCAGCGCACGGGGGCGCAATAGGCGCAGCGCACGGGGGCGCAATAGGCGCGGCGCACGGGGGCGCGAGGCCGGCACTGGACGGGCGCTGGAAACGGGCTACGGACGAGGTCGCGCGCCGCTCTCGTCTGCGGCCACTCGGGCCTGCGGAAGCCGCTCGCCTCAACCGCTGCGGTAGTCGAGGTAGCCGAGGAAGCGCTTCGCCGCCAGGGGCAGGCGGTCGAGGTCGCGATAGACCACGTTGATCGAGCGGTGCGCGACCGGGTCGAGCTGCCGCACCGCGACGTGGTAGGGGTTGCGACGCAGGATGAGCGCGGGAAGGATGGCCAGGCCCAGGCCGCTCTCGACCATGGACATGATCGCGTAGTCGTCGAAGGTGGTGAAGCGGACGCGCGGCGTGAGGCCTGCGCGCGCGAAGACGGAGCGCACCTCCTCGTCGCCCGACTGCTCCAACATGATGAAGGGCTCCTCGCAGAGGCGGGCGAGCGGCACGGGGGCGGAGGTCGTCGCGAGCTCGTGGCCCTCGGGAAGGACGGCTAAGAGCTCGTCATCCTCGAGCCAGCGCGCGCCCAGCGACGCGGGGGCGGGCGCGTAGGGCAGGAAGCCCAGGTCGACGCGGCCGTCCTCGCACCAGCGCTCGATTTCGGGGAAGTCGCCCAGGAGCATCTCGTACTCGATGTTGGGGAAGTCCCGCTGGAAGCGCTTGATGATGCGCGGCAGCCAGTGCGTGGCCACGCTCGAGAAGGTGCCGATGCGAACGGTGCCCGTCTCGAGGCCGTTGATGTCGTCCACCTGCATGCTCAGGCGGCGCGCGCCCTCGCAGACCTCCTCCACGAAGGGCAGGAGTCGCTCGCCCTCGGCGGTGAGGCGCACGCCACCATGGCCTCGCTCGAGCAGGCTCACGCCCCAGGCCCGCTCGAGGTCGGCGACCATGCGACTGACGCCCGACTGCGAGTAGTCGAGCGACCTGGCTGCCCGGGTGATGCTGCCCAGGCGGACGGTCTGGAGAAAGGCCTGGTACTTCTGGATGTTTGACTCCACGGCGACCCCGCTTCCGGCACTCGTCCATGCATCACAAACCTGCATGCCAAACATGATAAACATTCGCTTTTAATATGGTCCGACGCGTGCGAAAGTTTGATGGCTGATTTGTTCGCACGAGCTCGGAGGACCCTTCCACCATGTCGCGAGATTTTGGGAAGTACCTGGCATCGCTTCTGCTCTTTGGGTTCAACGGGATCATAGCCAGCCAGATAGACCTGCCCAGCGGACAGGTCGTCCTCCTGCGCACGCTGCTCGGCTCGCTCGCCCTGTGCGCGGCACTCGGCGCGAGCCTGTGGCGGCGGCGCTCCGGTGCAGATGGTGCCGCGAGCCAGGCCGTGGCACCTCTCGCCTGCCTGGAGCATCCCCGGCAGGCGGCGGCGCTCGCGCTCTCCGGGGCCGCGCTGGGAGTGGGCTGGATCTTCCTCTTTGCGGCATATCGCCTGGTGGGCGTGGGGGTGGCGTCGCTCGCGTACTACTGCGGGCCGGTCATCGTGATGCTGTTCTCCCCCCTCCTCTTTGGCGAGAGGCTCACTGGTCCCAAGCTCGCGGGCTTTGGCTGCGTGGTCTTGGGGGCCTTTCTCGTGGTCGCGCAGTGCGGCGGCAGCGCGCCCGACCCGCGCGGCCTCGCTCTGGGCGGGGCCTCCGCCCTCATGTACGCGGTGATGGTCGTGTTCTCGAAGCGGGCGCCCGAGGTGGGCGGCATGGAGGCGGCCTGCGTGCAGATGCTGGCGAGCTTCGCCGCGGTCGCCGCCTGGTCGATCCCGACGGGCGGACTCGTGACACCCGGCCAGGTCGCAGGTGCCAACCTGCCGGCCGTGCTCGTGCTGGGACTGGTCAACACCGGGCTGGGCTGCTACCTGTACTTCTCCTCGCTGGGCAGGCTGCCGGTCCAGCGCGTCGCCGTATGCGGATACCTCGAGCCCCTGAGCGCGGTGGCGCTGGGAGCGCTGCTCCTGAGAGAGTCCCTGACCCCCGGCCGCATGCTCGGGGCCGCGCTCGTGGTGGGCGGTGCCGCGGCGAGCGAGCTCGTGGGCGGCGCGGCGTTGGGCGGCGCCATCGATGCGATGCGCGACGCAGCTCGTCTGGCGGCGACGCGTGGCAGGCACGCACTCGTCCGCAGGAGGGCGGTGCTCGCGCGGTAGGCCCGTCGCTGGCAGGCGCCAACGACAGCGACGGCGCGTCCCTCTCGCCTTCCGCTACCATGACCCCGTCGGCTTGGCCCAAGACGGGAGCATGCGCGCCATGAAGAGGATCCTGATCGTCGCCACGGGAGGCACCATCGCCTCGCTGCCCCAGGGCGGCGGGCTCTCGCCCGCGCTCAGCGGAGAGGAGCTCGCGGCCTTCGTCCCGCAGCTCGACGACCTCTGCGAGCTCAGCATCGTCCAGCCGATGAACATCGACAGCACCAACATGCGGCCCATGGACTGGCTGCGCATCGCCTCCATGATCGAGGGCGCCTACGACGACTTCGACGGCTTCGTCGTCCTGCACGGCACGGACACCATGGCCTACACCTCTGCGGCGCTGAGCTACCTCGTGCGCGGAAGCAGGAAGCCCATCGTGCTCACGGGATCCCAGCAGCCCATGTCGAACCCCTTCACCGACGCCAAACTCAACCTGTACCAATCCGTCCTGTATGCCTGCGACGACGGGTCGCGGGACGTGAGCGTGGCGTTCAACGGCAGCGTCATAGCCGGAACGCGGGCGCACAAGCAGCGGACGCTGAGCTTCAACGCCTTCACCAGCGTGAATTACCCTCCCCTGGCCGTCATCAGGTCGGAGCGGATCATACGGCAGGGCGGTGGAGCGAGCGATTGCGCGGCAGTGGGCGGGGACAGGCGTGCGGCAGGCGACTGCCTGGCAGTGGGCAGGGGCGAGCGTGCGGCGGCCACGGACGGGAACGCGACGGCAGCGGGCGTGCCCGCACGCCGACCGGACTTCTACCACGAGCTGGACGAGAGGGTCATCGTCCTCAAGCTGACCCCCGAGCTCAGGCCCAGCATCTTCGACCTGCTGCGACGGGACTACGACGCCGTGGTACTGGAGACCTTTGGCATCGGCGGGATACCCGAGTACGACGGGAACGCCTACCGGCGGGCCATCTATGGCTGGGTCGCATCGGGCCGGACGCTGGTCATCACCACCCAGGTGCCCGAGGAGGGGCTCGACCTGGGGGTATACGAGGTCGGTCGAGCATACGCAGACCACCCGGGCATCCTGCGAGCAGATGACATGACCACCGAGGCCCTGGTGGCGAAGACCATGTGGGCCCTCGGCCAGACGCGCGACCAGGACGAGGTGGCGCGCCTCTTCTACGCGCCTGTGAACCACGACCGTACGCTGGGATAGGCGGGCGGACACACGACGGACACCCTGGCGGGCGACGCGAGGGCGATTGGGAGGCAGGACGGGAACCGTCCAGAGGGCTGCTGCACGAAAAGTGCGCACGATTCCTGGGATGCCCTTCGCGTAACTGGGCTTTTGTCGTTTCTCTCCACAATTCGGAGCTTCCATGCGCAGTTTTGCACCACAGCGCGCAATTCATCAAGTTTACTTGTGTAAACTTAGATGAGACACAACGCGACAGCTGGAGGAACCATGGCCAGGCGCTTCTCGAAGACCAACCACACCCACCCACGTCACCTGAGGGCCGCCGCGTTCTCGGCCGTCGCCGGCCTCTCGCTCGTGGCTGCGCTCGCGATGCCCGCAGCCGCCCTCGCGACAGGGGGTGCCGGCATCGACAAGAGCGAGACGGTCTACGTCTCTGCGGACAGCAACGGAAACGTACGCGAGACCACGGTGAGGGAGACCCTCAGCAACGACGGGAAGGCGGCAACCCTCCCCGACCGCAGCGACCTGAGCGACATCAAGCCCTCCGACGACAAACAGGGCTTCAGCACCAATGCGGACGGGAGCCTGAGCTGGACGGCAAACGGAAAGAAGGTCTCGTACAGCGGTCGCAGCGACAAGCCGCTGCCGCTGGCCATCAGCGTGAGCTACACGCTGGACGGCAGGCCCATCGAAGCCAGCGAGCTCGCCGGCAAGAGCGGCCACCTCGTCATGCGCTTCGACTACAAGAACGAGTCCTCGGCAACTCGCTCCGTGCAGGGCAGCCAGCGGGAGCTCTTCACGCCCTTCGCTGCCATCACCACCGTCGACCTCGACGAGGACGTGTTCCACGACGTGAAACTCACCAATGGGCGACTGGTTTCGGGCGACACGCCCATGGCGGTAGGCTACGCGCTGCCGGGACTCCAGAGGAGCCTCGACCTAAGCCGAGACCAGATCGAGCTCCCCGAGTACTTCGAGCTCGAGGCTGACGTGACGAACTTCAGCCTGGGCTCCGTGACCACCATCGTCACCCCCAGCCTGCTCTCGGACCTCGACACCAGCAAGATTGACGCGGAAGACAACGGCGAGACCGTCGACCTGCTACGGAGCTCCATGAGCCAGCTGATGAGCGGCTCGGACGAGCTTGCCAGCGCCCTGCAGAAGATCTCGGACGGCAACACCGCGCTCTCGAGAGGCGTCGACGTCTTCCGCGCCGAGGCGGGGCTCCTGCCGCAGGCGACGGGACAGCTCGCCGACGGCGCCAGCAGCCTTGCGCAGGGCGTGGGCCAGGCGCGCGACGGTGCGGAGTCCCTGGCGGCAGGCGGACAGGCGTTGTCGGAAGGCCTGGGCAGGCTCAATGGGGGCGTCACCGGCCTGCAGGGCGCCTCCGCCGCACTGGGCGCCTCCCTTGGCGACGTGCGAGACGTGCTCACGCGCGCCCAGAGGCAGGCAGCCTCGGCGAAGGACGCCGCCTCCGAGGCCGCCGACATGGCGACCCAGGTAGGTCAGTCGGCCGACGACGCGCAGGTGGCGGCCACGGCCGCTGGTGACGCGGCCGAGAGGCTCGGCAGCTCGGCAGACGCCCTCAAGGCCTACGCGAGTGCGCAGGAGGGCGTGCGCAACCAGGTCGCCGAGGCGCGAGAGGCGCTCATGGGCATCGACCAGACCGGCATGACCGACGCGCAGAGGCAGGCCGTTGCCTCCGCACTCGAAAAGCTCAACGATGCCGCGGGCACCGCGAGCACCGTCCCCCAGCCCGAGGACGTCTCGGCACAGGTCACGAAACTCGAGGAGAAGGCCACGTCCCTCTCCTCCGCCGCGACGTCGGCACAGTCGATTGCACAGAGGTCCGGCGCCGCCTCCGCGGCAGCAGACGCATGCGGCGACCTCGTGGCCGCGGCACGTGGGAGCGAGGAGCAGGCCACGGGGCTGGCGGGCGTCGCCGCCCTGGCACACCAGCTCGACCAGGGCATCGTGAGCATCCATGGAGCGCTGGGGAGCGCGGAGGACGCGGGCAGCCTCCTGGGTGGCGCCGCCGCAAGCAGCGCCGGGGCACAACAGCTAGCCCAGGCCCTGGGCCAAGCCGCCAGCGGTGCGGGCGAGCTCGCGACGGGAGCGCGCCGGATCGACCAGGGCGCCGGACAACTCGTGGGTGGCATCGAACAGCTGCAGGACGGCGCCTCGGCGCTTGCGACGGGCTCGTCCGCTGCCGCGGTGGGCTCCGACCAACTGACGGATGGCCTGAGGGCCTTCGACGAGAAGGCCGTCTCCAAGATGGTCGAGGCACTCGACGGCTCCTCGATGAGGAAGCTCGTCGCACGCCTCGACGCCGTCAGCGAGCTCGCCGACGAGTACGAGAGCTTCGCCGGCATCGCCGAGGGACAGCATGGCACGACGAAGTTCGTCATCCGCCTGGACGCGATTGGGGACTGACGACGTCGGGACGCGCCGCGCGAGATGCCGTTGCCAAAAACTGCGCATTGGATTTTGCGAGGCGATGGCTCAATGCTGGGCCTTTGCCTCACCGTCTCCACAATTGGACGCTACCGTGCGCAGTCTTTTGACGCGCTCCCGGGGGGGCAAAAACCGGCGTCCGGTGACGTGCGTGCCCCGCACGACCGGCACACGGGCCCCGCACGCCCGTCACGCCAAGCCCACGCGCCCCAAGACGCCTGCGTAGTGGCACAATTCAGGGTGAACGTTCCGACTCCCGCGCCCACGAGCGCAAGTTCCAAGGAGAAGTCCATGCCCGAGACCATCCGCAAGGTCAACGTCATCGGCCACCTGCATCCCGACACAGACAGCATCTGCTCGGCCATCAGCATGGCCTACCTCAAGAACCAGACCGAGGACGTGCAGTACGAGGCGCGCCGCGCCGGCACCATCAACCGCGAGACCGCCTTCGTCCTGAGGCACTTCGGCTTCGAGGAGCCCCAGCTCATCACCAGCGTGCGCCCCCAAATCAAGGACATCATGATCCAGCGCACCGACGGCATCGACCGCGAGATGAGCCTCTTCGCCGCCTGGAACCTCATGGGCTCCAGCAAGGCCGACACCCTCTGCATCACCAACGAAAAGGGCGACCTCGAGGGCCTCATCGCCGTGAAGGACATCGCCAACGCCAACATGGACATCTTCGACACGCGCGTCATCGCAGAGGCGAAGACCAAGTACTCCAACATCATCCAGACCCTGAAGGGCAGCATGGTCCTGGGCGACCCCGAGGCCCGCGTCGAGACGGGCAAGGTCGTCGTGGGCACCACACCCGAGATGATGGAGGGCGCGATCGAGCACAACGACACCGTGCTCGTCACCAACCGCTACGAGACTCAGCGCTTCGCCGTCGAGTCCGGCGCCGGGCTGCTCATCGTGTGCAACGGCGCCCAGCTCTCCAACGTCGTCGTGGACGCGGCCCGCGCCAACGGCTGCACCGTGATCACCACGCCCTACGACACCTACGCCGCCGCCCGCCTGATCAGCATGTCCATCCCCGTGCGCGCCAAGATGCTCGACGCCCAGGACGTGCTGCGCTTCAGCGTTAACACCACCGTGGACGACGCGCGCAAGACCATCACCCAGTCGCGCCACCGCTTCTTCCCCGTGCTGGACGAGGACGGCCACTACTGCGGCCTCGTGAGCACGCCCAACCTGCTCAACGTGACGCGCAAGCACGTGGTCCTCGTCGACCACAACGAGCGCTCCCAGGCGGTCGACGGCCTCGAGCAGGCCGTGATCATGGAGATCGTCGACCACCACCGCATCGGCAGCATCGAGACCTCCGCTCCCGTGCGCTTCCGCAACGAGCCGGTGGGCTGCACCTGCACCATCCTCTACAGCATGTACCAGGAGCAGGGCGTCGAGATTCCCAAGAACATCGCCGGCCTCATGATGAGCGCCATCCTCTCTGACACCCTGGCGTTCCGCTCCCCCACCTGCACCCCCCGCGACAAGTATGCCGGCGAGCAGCTCGCGAAGATCTGCGGCGAGGATATCGACGAGTACGCCGACGCGATGTTCGACGCCGGCGCGGAGCTCACGGGACGCACGGCCGAGGAGGTCTTCCACCAGGACTTCAAGGTCTTCTCGCGCGGCAACGCCCGCTTCGGCGTGGGCCAGGGCAGCTTCATGACCAAGAACAGCCGCAAGGCGGCCGAGGCGCTGGTGGGGCCCTACCTCAAGGAGGGCGCCGCCGCTGACGAGCTGCCGCTGGTCTTCTACATGTTCACCGACGTGAAGAGCCAGACCACCGAGATGCTGTACTACGGCGCCGGCGCGGAAGAGATCGTCGCGCGTGCCTTCGGCGTGGAGCCCGTCGACGGCATCGCCACCCTGCCAGGCGTCGTGAGCCGCAAGAAGCAGGTCATCCCCGCGCTCATGACCACCCTGCAGGACACCCAGGAGGACTAGCTCCCAAGCGAGAGTGGCGCGCATACCCGGCAGCGGCAGGGCCCCGCGGCAGACGACGCCGCGGGGTCCCTTTCGTGGCTGCGGTTTGAGTGGCCGCCCACAGCCCGACTGCTCGGCACGAGCTTTTCGGGCATGGGGCAGCCAGACGCAAGGCGGCGCGCCATGGGAGACTGGAAGTCGCGACGCGAGGCGGCACCATGGGGACGCTCACGTCCGAGGAGGGCAGCCTATCTGCATGCGGTTCAAAGATTTTGTATGCGGTTTTTTCTCTCCTTGTTGGCGTATTACAAAGTTAGAATCCATATAACAGCAGGTAGATGAAGCGCATGGAAATCACGTTGTGTGCGGAATCCGCATACAAGTGCGGGAGTCCACGCAAGAGCCTAGCGGCAGGGCCCGCGGCGAAGCTGACTCTCCCCCACCCCGTGTACCTGGACACCCTGGCTGCAGTACCTCTGACGACCGTACCTAGAGGAGCTGGTCCAGGGTGTGTCCGTAGGAGGGCAGGAACTCGTCCATGAAGTCCCGGAGCTCGGGGAGACCCTCGGCCATCCGCTCGAGCGAGGCGCGCGTCGAGGCCTCCGCCGTCACGAACTCGGAGTTGCCGGCAGAGCGCTCCTCCAGGCACTTGATCAGTGCCGAGAGCTTGTCCGCCGCCTTCACGAGCTGTCGCAGATGCGCCTCGCCCTCACGCTCGACCGCATCCGGCTCGCCCTCCCCTGCCAGGCCGAACGCCGACCGAAAGCTACCCTGCAGGTCGGCGGGCAGGGTGGAGAGGAGCGTCTCCTCCGCTGCGGACTCGACGCCCTTGTAGGCGTCGCGAATCTGGGGGTTGAAGTATTTCACCGGCGTGGGGAGGTCTCCCGTGATGATCTCTGACGCGTCGTGGTACATGCCCATGAGCGCGGCACGGCCTTCGTCGAGCGAGCGGCCGTAGCGCACGTTGGCGATCACGCAGAGCAAGTGGGCAATCATGGCGACCTCGAGCGAGTGCTCGCTGAGGTTCTCTGGCCGGGAGCTGCGCATGAGGGCCCAGCGCTCGATGTACTTGAGCCGCGCCATGATCGCCGTGAACTGAGACATGCTGCCTCCCTCGTCGAAACCTACGAGGACCATCGTAGCCAAGGGACGGGACGGATTGCCCGACTCCGGGGATGTGGGCCGGGCACGCAAGTGGCGGAATGCCACTGTTGGCGCAAAAAAGTGCGCACGGAATTCCGGGCCGGGGAGGCAATCCTGGGCAAACGCCGAACGTCTCCACAATTCGGAGCTACCGTGCGCAGTTTTTCCGCACAACCAGCCCGATACCGCGGCGGTGCGATAATGCCAAGCGCCCTATGAGGCCGTCTAGGCGCGTCACCACACACAGCAGCACGCGGCGCCCCCCCGACGACCAGACCGGCCCCCGACCACCAGCACGAAGAGGTCTCATGCACGGACTGCACGCACGTCTCCCCAAGAACTTCGTCCTCGAGGAGCGCCTCGAGCGCTACGCCGACGCCATCGAGCTCGAGCCGCGCCGCCTGGCCGGGCGCTGGCTCGAGGCCTGCAGTCCCGTGGGCGGCCCTCGACTCCGCGAGCTGCGGCTTGACCTGGGCTGCGGCAAGGGCGGCTTCGCGGCCGAGTCCGCCGCGCGCGAGCCCGACGTGCTCTTCGTGGGCATCGACTCCGAGCCCGTCTGCATCGCCTACGCCGCGCAGAAGGCCGTCGAGGACGGCCTTGCCAACCTGGTCCTGGTACCCGCCCTGGGACGCGACGTCGCCGAGCTCTTCGCCCCGGGCGAGGTGGGCCGCATCATCCTCAACTTCCCCACGCCCTTCCCCAAGAAGAAGGAGGCGGCGCGGAGACTCACCCACCTTGACCAGCTGCTCCTGTACCGCCAGGTCCTGGCCCCAGGCGGAAGCGTCGTCTTCAAGACCGACAGCCAACCCCTCTTCGCGTTCTCGCTCACGCAGTTCGAGCTCGCGGGATTCGAGCTGACGTGGAAGAGCGAGGACACCCGTGCCGACAGGCCCGACGACCCCGTGAGCTGGTACGAGGAGCGCCTGGGTAGGCAAGGTGCCACCGTGTTCGGCCTGGAGGCGACGCCAGGCCCGCTGACGGGCCAGGTGGAGCAGACCGCCGAGCTGAGCCTGGCGGAGTACCTGCCCGAGGACCTGGCCCAGCTCTCCTACGTGCCCCACGGGATGCAGGGCACGGTCACCAACCTGCGGAACCTGCGCGCCAAGCAGGGCGCGCGCCACTAGGCGCCACCCCCTAGGGCGGGAGTGGCGCGCCGCCTCGGCCCGGACCGGGTCGCTGCGGGCACTCGGTCGCTCGTTTGCCTGCGGGCACGTGGTCGCGCGTTTGCCTGCGGGCACGTGGTCGCGCGTTTGCCTGCGGTTCAATAATTTGTGTGCGGTTTTTTCTCTCCCTATTGGCGTATTACAAAGTTAGAAATCACATAGCAGCAGGTAAAAGCATCGGACGAGAATCGTGTTGTGTGTGGAATCCGCATACAACTCTGGGATGAGAGGCGGGGACGGCACCGGAGCGAATGCGGCCCCACGGGCGAGGCGCGTGTCGGCGTCGCCATGTCGGCACGTCGGCGCCGCCTTGTGTAGACCTGCCGTCCGCAGACGGGCCGACATGTCTCATGCACGCTTCTGGGTAAACTGGAGAGCATGCCTCACGCAGATGAATCGTTGTCCCAGGTAGGAGGTTCCCCATGAAGGACTCGCATAGGAACGCGCTCATGGCCGCCGGCATCGCAGCGGGAACGGCGGCTGCGGCAGCCGGCTTCTCCGCCTTCTCCAAAATCAGGTACGGCCGCAGCGCCCAGGCGTCCGTGCTCGCCGGCGCCCTCAGGGCCTTCGCCGGAAGGGGCGTCCTCCTGGGCAAGGACCTCGGCCGCTTCGAGGACTTCGTCGAGGCCTGTCGCCAGGAGAACGAGGTCGAGTACCACATCCCCAGCTGGCTGCGCCTCAGGTCCCTGGTCTTCGAGGAGACCTGCGACGGTATGAAGACCTTCCACCTGGGCACCACGGGCAAGAACGCCCGTGCCGTGCTCTACCTGCACGGTGGCGCGTACGTGAAGCAGATCAGCTGGGTCCACTGGCTCTTCCTGGACGACCTCTGCCAGCGCACCGGAGCGGAGGTCTTCGTCCCCATCTATCCCCTGGCGCCCGCCCACGACCACGACGAGGCCTACTCGCTGCTCACCGACCTCTACGAGGGCATGCTGCGCCGCTACGAGGCCAAGGACGTCACCCTGATGGGGGACTCCGCGGGCGGCGGCCTGGCGGCGGGCCTGGCCGAGAGCTTCTCCCACTACGACCTGGAGCAGCCAGGGCAGCTGGTGCTGCTCTCTCCCCAGCTTGACATCACCATGCGCAACCCCCAGATCCACGACTACTTCGACGTGGACCCGGCGTTGGCACCCTGGGGCCTGGCGCAGCTCGGCGACCTCTGGGCCGATGGCGACGACGTGACCGATTACCGCCTCAGCCCCATCAACGGGGACGTTCGGCCGCTGCGCAACGTGACCACCTTCGTCGCCACGCGCGAGATCTTCTATCCCGACTGCGTGGCCTTCGACGCCAAGCTGGGCGAGAACGGCGTGAGCCACGAGCTGGTGGTGGGCACGGGGCAGGCCCACATTTGGCCCCTGTATCCCACACCCGAGGGTCGTAAGGCACGTCGCCTCATCGAGCAGCTGGTGACCAAGGAGGTCCCGCGAGGCTAGGCGACGCGGCGTCCTGACGCTTCGCGTTGGCGCCTGGCCAGCGAGCGCTAGATCCTCCTGACCTCGACCTCTCCCAAGAGCGACTCCACGAGCTCCCGCGGGGCGGCCTGGGTCCCTGACTGCATGACGTTGGCGGCACCGGTGGCCATGGCCAGCCGAAGCGCGTCCTCCAGGCCAAGCCCGCGCTCCTCGGCGAGGGCGAGCGCCGCGACCACGGAGTCTCCCGCGCCGACGGTCGACCCCACGGGCACCTTGGGCGAGCTCGCGCGCCACGCCCCGTCGCCGCCGAGGTAGATGGCACCGTCACCACCCAAGGACACCATGACCCGCGCCACGCCGCGGCCTTGCAGCTCGCGAGCGGCGTCCAGGACGGCATCCTCGTCAGGCAGCGCGCGGCCCACGAGCTCGGCAAGCTCCGCGTCGTTGGGCTTCACGAAGTCGGGGCCGGCCTCGATGCCGCGGGCCAGGCGCTCCCCGTCCGCATCCAGGAAGACCGTGGCGCCGGCCGACTTGCAGGCGCGCACCCACCCCGCGTAGCAGCCCGTCGCGACCCCGCGCGGGAGGGACCCCGCAAGCACCACGACGTCACCTGGCCGCACGCCGTCCACGAAGTGCTCGAGCATGTGGGAGAGGAGCCCCTCCTCCGGCAGGGGGCCGGGCTCGTTGACGTCGGTGTGCGTGCCCGCCGTGGGATCTATGAGCTTGAGGTTGCTGCGGGTCTCTCCCCCCTTGGACCAGAAGGCGTCGACCTCGATGCCCTGGTCGCGAAGCAAGCCCTCGAGCGCGCGGCCCGCCGACCCGGCGAGCAGGACGCAGGCCACGCTCGTTCCGCCCAGGGCCCGCACGACCTTGGACACGTTGACGCCCTTGCCGCCGGGGTCGACGCGCAGCCCGCTGATGCGGTTGACGGCGTCCAGTGTGAGCCCGGGCGCCGTGGCGGTCTTGTCCAGGGCGGGGTTGAGCGTGACGGTACGAATCATGGGGCCTCCTTCTACGTGGGGTCGGGGAGCGCCTGGGTGGCGTGGCGCGGGCGTCAGCGGCAGACGGGCGGGGCGGGACCGCTGCGTCGCGAGCGGCAGGCGTACGCGGACGCGCCTCGTCGATTGCCCTACTCCACCCGACCCGCGATGACGTCGAGGAACTGCTCCCCGTAGCGCCTGAGCTTGGTCTGTCCCACACCCGAGACCTGCAGGAGCTCGTCCTCCCCCTGGGGCCGCAGGCGAACCATGCCCCTGAGGGTAGCATCCGAGAAGACCACGTAGGGCGGCACGCCGGCATCGTCGGCGAGTTGCTTGCGCAGGGCGCGGAGACGCTGGAAGAGGCGCTCGTCCTCGTCGGTCACCTCGCGCTCGCTAGGAAGCTCGCGCGTGCGCGCGCCTCGGCCGAAGGAGCCTGGCGCGCGTCGGGTGCGCAGGTAGCGCTCGGGCGTGCGGCCGCAGCAGACGGAGCAGGAGCCGCAGCCCTCCCGCCCCTGGAAGGCGGCAGAGGCGCCGACGCCGCTCTCGCCTGGGCGTGCCGCATCGACGCGCGTCCCCGAGCCCTGGCCGAAGTAGCCCAGGATGCGGGCGCGCAGACAGGAGTCGCTCATCGCGTAGCCGATCATCTGGCCCAGGAGGCGCTCGCGGCTCTGGGTGAGCGCAGCGCGCTCGGCCTCGTCCAGCTCGGGCGGGAAGTCTCCGGAGTCGATGAGGTAGTGGCAGGTGCGGATGTCACCCCGGCTCCAGAGCAGGTAGCACTCGGCGGGCTCCCCGTCGCGGCCGGCGCGACCCGCCTCCTGGTAGTACTCCTCGAGCGAGAGCGGCAGCCCGCAGTTGATCACGTAGCGGACGTCGGACTTGTCGATGCCCATGCCGAAGGCGTTGGTGGCCACCATGACGCGGGCGTCGTCGCGCACGAAGCGCGCCTGGGCCTCGCGGCGCAGGTCGTTGTCGTAGCCGGCGTGGTAGGCGACGGCGGGGACCCCGGCCTCGCGCAGGGCCTGGGCCAGCGAGTCGACGCGCTTGCGGCTGGTGGCATAAACGATCCCGCTCTGCTCGGCGTGGTCGCGAATGTAGCCCAGCACCCAGCGCTCGCGCTCCTTGGGCGTGAGCTCGAAGCTGTGCAGGAAGAGGTTGGGCCGGTCGAAGCCGTTGACCTGCACGAGCGGGTCGCGAAGTCCCAGGAGGCCCACGACGTCGGAGCGCACGCGGCTGGTCGCCGTCGCGGTGAGCGCGGCCACGACGGGGCGCTGCGGCAGGCGTCCCACGAAGTCGGCGATGCCCCGGTAGGCGGGGCGGAAGTCCTGTCCCCACTGGCTCACGCAGTGGGCCTCGTCCACGGCGAGGAGCGGGACCCGGGCACGGGTCGCGAAGTCGAGGAAGCGCGGGTCCTGCAGACGCTCGGGGGCGACGTACATGAGGTCGTACCAGCCGGCCAGGGCGCGCGCCATGACGACCTCCTGCTGGCGCGGGTTGAGGCTGGAGTTGAGGTAGGAGCCGCGAATGCCGGCGGCCTTGAGCGAGCGGACCTGGTCGCCCATGAGCGAGATGAGCGGCGACACCACGAGCGTGAGGCCGCCCAGCAGCATGGAGGGAACCTGGTAGCAGACGGACTTGCCGGCGCCGGTGGGCATGACGGCGAGTGCGTCCCGACCCTGGAGGATGGCCTCGACGACCTCGCCCTGGCCAGGCCGGAAGCCCTCGTAGCCAAAGTAGTGGCGCAGGGCCTCGCGGGCGCCGTCCATGGTGGGCGGGAAGGATGGGCCCGGCGCGGGTGGGATGGGGGCATGGCGGGAGGGGATGGACGACCTGCGGGAGGGGGTGGCGTCTGTCATGTTGCGTTGCTCCTCTCCCCCGGTCATGCCGGACACGAGTGGCCCGTAAGTGGGTCTAACCGCGCCGTCTGTCGCGCTGGCCGCGCGGAACGAGCGCAAGTCAGCAGAATTTCAAATTCTGCTGACCGGATTTTATCTACCTGCAGTTTTGCCAATGAAGTCAGCATTATCTCAAATTTTGCCGACTTGGCGCCTTGATCACAGCACGACGTGCGGCCATGCCCTCCCCAATGGCAGGGCAATTGGGGACGCTTGCCGTTGACGCGCCACCTTCCGCGCGCGGCCTGCTACAGTCCCACTTACGTACGCGCACGGGCGCGCACACCACCCAGGGAGGTACCCATGAGCGAGCACGAGCACGACGAGGAAGAGGTCGACTTCATCGAGATCGACTTCGACGACGGCAGCACGGTGCGCTGCGAGGTCCAGGGCATCTTCGAGCTGGACGGCGACGAGTACATCGCCCTCCTTCCCGATGACGACAGCGACGAGGTCTACCTCTACGGCTACAAGGAGTATCCCGAGGAGGGGACCTACGAGCTGGTGGACATCGAGTCCGACGAGCTGTTCCAACGCGTCTCGGACCGCTACGACGAGGCGGCAGCCGAGGAGGAGCTCGAACTCGCCGAGGCCGAGGGCGACGCCGAGGAGGAAGACGCGGAGTAGCGTCCCCTTGAGGCACGGCGGCATGCAGGCTCTGGCCCGGCAGCGGCTCGTTCCGCTGTCGGGCCTCCTCATGCCGCGCGCGGTGGCACGCCCCTCTCACACAAAACTGTATTCGTGCGAGAGGAAATCGCGTCGTCCCAGTTGCCGCCTTGCTTCGCTCGCACGCCAGGCCGATCGTGCGAACGCCGCATGGCACCCGCGAGCGCGTGGACGCCGGGAGCGGAACCCTCGGGTAGTAAGCTAGGACGGAACACGAACGCCCCGCCGGCGCCCACATAGGAGTCCAAACATGCCAAAAATGACCGCAGGCAACCGCCTGTACTTCTACCAGCTGCTCTCCACCAGAATCGGCACCCTCAGGCAGGTCCCGCTCGCACAAGTCGAGGAGCTCTTCGAAGCGGAGGACCTGCGGCCCGAGGACGTGGGCGCTCCCGACATCCAAGGCGTGATGGAGCTCCTCCACGACTTCGTCCGCCTCACCGTATTCAAAAAGGGTCGCGTCTACGTGACGGTCCAGCCCCAGGAGGATTGGGACGCCGTCCTGGCACGGGCGGCAGGGCAGGTCGCGGGCGAGAAGGCCGCGCCGGTGGCGGGCGCGAGGTCTTGGAAGCACAAGAAGAGCAACAAGGACCCCAAGCCAGCGAAGCCGCGGCACCAGCGCGCCAAGAAGAAGTCCACGGCAGGGCCGGAGCCGGAGGTCGCGGCGGAGCCGGCAACCGTGGCGCTACCGACAACCGCGACGGAGCCGGAGGTCGCGGCAGCTGAAGGGCCCACGAACGAAAGCATGCCCGCAGC
>NZ_CAUGRZ010000004.1:0-181258 GCF_959602185.1 uncultured Olsenella sp. | reverse complement strand
GTGCAGGTACTGGTCATAGGGCAGCACCGCGTGGCTTTCCGCACCGAAGAAGTTGACGTACCACACGTTGACGAGGCCCATGAGTGCGACGACGTTCTGCTCGAGCGGGGTCTCGCAGAAGTAGCGGTCGAGATCGTTGAAGCCCACCAGGAACTCCCTGAAGCGCTCGGGACCGAAGGCGACGATGAGCGAGAGGCCCACCGCGGCATCCACGGAGTAGCGGCCGCCGACCCAGTTCCAGAAGCCGAAGGCGTTCTGGGGGTCGATGCCGAACTCGGCGACCTTGTCGAGCGCGGTCGAGACGGCCACGAAGTGCTTCGCGATGGCCTCCGCCTCCTGCTCGGGCGAGCCGTCGATGGCCCCGCTGGCACGCAGGCCCTCGAGCATCCAGGCCTTGGCCTCGCGGGCGTTGGTCAGGGTCTCGAGCGTGGTGAAGGTCTTGGAGACGACGATGACCAGGGTGGTCTGGGGGTCCAGCCCGCGGACCTTCTCGGCCATGTCGTTGGGGTCGATGTTGGACACATAGCGCACGCTGATGCCCGCGTCGGCATAGGGGCGCAGGGCCTCGTAGACCATGACCGGGCCCAGGTCTGAGCCGCCGATGCCGATGGAGACGACGTCGGTGATGCGCTTGCCCGTCACGCCCTTCCACTCGCCCGAGCGCACGCGCTCGGCGAAGGCGTACATGCGGTCGAGGACCTCGTGGACGTCAGCCACCACGTCCTGCCCGTCCACGACGAGGCTGCCCTTCTCGGCCTCGGGACGACGGAGCGCGGTGTGCAGGACGGCGCGGTCCTCGGTGGTGTTGATGTGCTCGCCGGCAAACATGGCGGCGCGCCTCTCCTCCAGCCCGACAGCCCTCCCGAGCTTCGCGAGGAGCTTGAGCGTCTCGTCGTCCACGAGGTTCTTGGAGAGGTCGAAGTGTAGGTCGTCCAGGTCGAACGAGAGCTTCTTCACGCGCTGGGGGTCGTTGGCGAAGGACTTCTTCAGGCTGAAGCCGCTCGTCACCAGCTTGTCGTGATGCTCCTGGAGCGCCTGCCACTCGGGGGTCTGGGTCGCGTCAATAGGTGCGGGAACGCCTGCCATGTCTGCTCCTTTGTTCGCCATGAGAAGAACCCTGGACACACAGCTAGCGTAGCGCAAACGGAGGGGTCGGACGTCACGTTTGGCAGATGCTTGGGAACGCCTCGACCCCGCGCCAACCCGATACGAGGGCGAGAGGGACGAGCTTCCGCCATAGCACCCCCGCCAGGAACCACGAAGCACGCCGTCGCCGACGGCCCTGGGCTAGTACGGCTCACCCAGCGGCGGCAACTTCTTGAGGCGCGCCCACATGAGCTGCTTCTGGCGACCGTCCCCCAGGGAGGCCGCAAACTCCCCCAGCGCCATGACGCGCATGCCCAGGACGTGGGCCACGACGCCCTCCTCGAGCATGGCGGCATCGAAGTCCGGCAGCCCTGCCAGCTCTGTGGCGTAGGCGGCGCGCAACGCCATGGCGGCGACGCCGTCCACCGCTATGACCGTCGCGGGGTCCAGCACGCAGACCGCCTCGCGCAGAAGCGCCGCGTCCAGCGGCGCTGTCGAGCCGAGGCCCACGGCGCCCAGGGCCACCCAGTCCTCCGGCGCGTATCCCAGCGCCGCCAGCGCCGCGCGCAGCGCCTCGCCGTCCGCACCACCCAAGAGCGGCCCGCCGGCGAGCTCGTCCCCTGAGAGGGACCCCTTCACAAAGAGGCAGGACGAGAAGGCGTTTCCGGACATGTTTACGTCGCGCTCGGCGAGGGATGCCAACTCGAAGCGCTGCTTGCGCAGGTAGGCATCCCGTCTTAGCTCGCGCTCGCCCCTCATTGCCCGCCTTCCGTCACCGTTTCCACACTTATCGATTCTACTGCCGGCATGCCACCGCTATGGGGTATAAGCCGCCCAGAGAGCAAGCGCCGCAAGGCACCCTACACAAGGAGAGACAACAATGGCCAACGCTATCACCAACGCCGAGTTCGACTCTGTCCTCGCCAACTCTGACAAGCCCGTCCTGGTGGACTTCTGGGCCTCCTGGTGCGGCCCCTGCCGCGCCCTGGGTCCCGTCGTCGAACAGGTCGCCGACGAGCTGTCCGACAAGATGGTCCTCTACAAGTGCAATGTCGACGACGAGGGCGAGCTCGCCCAGCGCTTCCAGATCGTGAGCATCCCCACCCTGATCCTCTTCAAGGACGGGAAGCCCGCCCACACCATGGTGGGCAACATGCCCAAGGCTGACCTCCTGAGCGAGCTCAACGCCAACCTCTAGGCCTTTTGAGAAGGGCAGCCCCTTGGCGGCCCGAAGTAATACCCTTGGAGGCGGACGCCCACGCGTCCGTCTCTTTTTGTCTCTGGCTGGAGGGTCCACATGGGCGAGCGCGTCAGTAAAACCTTCGACCTCTTCGGGCGCCTCGTGCGCAAGAACCTCTGGACCATAGTCCTCATCCTCGCCGTGGTGGGCTTCATCGCACTGCTCGAGGAGGTGCACGAGGACGGGCTCCTCGCCCTGGACGGATGGGCCTACTACCTCGTCGTGCTCCACATGAGGAGCGAGTGGCTCACTCCCATAATGCAGTCCATATCCGAGCTCGCGCTTCCCGTCGTCCTCGTCGTCATGCTCCTAGTCGTCGAGGCCTTCGCCCCCGGAAGGCGTCCCGGCCTCTGCGCCGCGGTCAACCTTGCTCTGGCGCTTGCGCTCAACCTGGTGCTCAAGGAGCTCGTGCAGCGACCCCGGCCCGAGGGCTACCGGCTCATCGCGGAGTCCGGCTATAGCTTCCCCTCCGGCCACTCCATGGTGGCGATGGCGTTCTACGGGCTCCTGGTGTGGATGGTCTGGCGCTACGAGGGGGACCGCTTCGTGAAGGTCCTCTGCATGGGCGGGCTCTCGCTGGTCATCGTCGCCGTCGGCCTGAGCCGCATCTATCTGGGCGTCCATTACGCATCGGACGTGATTGCCGGATTCTGTGTGTCCATCGCCTGGCTCTGCGCGTACACCCGCATCTTCGTGCCCATGTTCCTGCCTGAGGGACATGGGCCGGAGCGTCGGGCGGCGCAAGAGCCATAGCCCCCGGCACCCAGCCGGCAACGGGAAGCTCGCACCTCTCGCCCCTTCCAGGCGAGAGGTGCGCCTCATCCTGGCTCGGAATCGCTCACAGGCCTACGATCTCTGCCTTGAGCAGTCTGCCGTCCTCCGCGACGATCCTGCCCATGGTCGGGCCGCCGCCACGGGGCAGGCTGGGGCTCCCCGGGTTCATGACCAGGACTCCCGTGCGGGAGTCTCGCTCCAGGAGGGGGCGGTGCGTGTGTCCGCAGATGGCGACGTCGCAGACCTCGAGGTCGAGTCTCTCCTGGTAGTGGCAGACCTGCCAGCGCAGGCCGCTGGCGAAGAAATGGGTGACGTTGCCCACGAAAGGGCCGTAGTCGTAGCCCCAGTCGTTGTTGCCCTTGCAGAGCTTCAGGGGGGCTATCCGCTCCAGGCGGCGCGCGTCCGCCGTCGAGCACATGTCACCGGCGTGCACTATAACGTCAGCGCCCTCAAGTGCCCGGAGCAACTCTGCGGAGAGGTGGCCGTGGGTGTCAGAGACTATGTCGTAGCGCATGGAACTCCCGTCGGGTCCGTCTTGTCGGCGGCCTAGATGCCCAGGGCGCGCTTGAGCGCGACCACGCGGCGGCGCGAGACGGGGATCTTCTTCTCGGGAATGCCCTTGAGGCCCAGCTGCAGGATTCCGCTGGAAATGACCTCGACGTCCTCCACGTGGTCGAGGTTCACGATGTAGCCGCGATGCACCCTGAAGAAGCCGTGGGGCACGAGCCTCTGCTCGAGCTTGGCCAGGGAGATGGTCGAGAGGAAGCGGTCCTCGTCGGTGTAGATGCAGGAGTAGTCGTCCTTCGCCTCGATGAAGCGAATCTGGTCGACGGGGACCAGCACCTTGCGTCCGCCCTTCTCCACCGGAATTCGCTCGATGGAGACGCGGGTGCTGGGAGCGGGCTTGAGACGCGCCTCGACCTTGTCGAGGGCCTGGAAGAGGCGATCGGTCTCTACCGGCTTCATGAGGTAGTCGACCGCGTCGACGTTGAAGGCGTCCAGCGCGTACTCGCTGTATGCGGTGACGAAGACCACGGCAGGCGGGTTCTTGAGCTTCCTCAGCGCCTCGGCGAGCTGCATGCCAGAGGTCTTGGGCATCGAGATGTCCAGGAAGAGCACATCGGGATGGCGCTCGACACCCTCCTTGCTGCGCACAAGTGCCTCGACGGCCTCGCGCGCGCTGCTCGCCTCCTCGACGGACTCGACCCTCCCGGTCTCGTCCAGGAGGAACCTGAGCTCGGAACGGGCGGGAGCCTCGTCGTCTACGATCAGAACGTTAAGCATGCAATCAGCCAACTTTCTTCCGCCGGCGGCGGTAACCGAATGCCTACGAATACCAAAATGACCACGTCAGGGCCCAATTCACCATCTTACGCCTGTTGGCGCTAGCCCGCGCCCCCTGTAGGCGCGGCTCCCACAAGCCGCAGCGTGACGCAGGTGCCCGCACCCTCACGGCTCATGATCTCGACCCCCGACCCCATGCCGAAGAAGCGCTCGATGCGCTCGGCCACGTTGCGCAGGGCGATGCCGGTCCCCTTGTCGCTCTGGGACATGCCCCTGCCCTCGGCGCTGGCCTCGAGCAGTCCGTTGGCGACCTCCTCGCTCATGCCGAGGCCATCGTCGGCGACGGCAATGAGCACGTCTCCCCCGTCCGAGACAACCTGCACGTCGATGTGGAGCGGTCCCTCGTCGCTCATGGCGTGGCGCACCGCGTTCTCCACGATGGGCTGCACGAGGAAGCCCGGAACCCGCACCTTACCGCATCCGGGCTCGACGCGCTCGGTCTCGACGATACGGTCGTCGCCGAAGCGCGCCTTCTCTATCTTGAGGTAGCGCCTGGTCTGCTCCAGCTCCTCCTCGAGGGGGATGAGCTGCTCGGAGCTCTCGAGCGTACGACGATAGAAGACGGCGAACTCGCGCAGGAGCTCGCGGGCGCGGGAGGGGTCGGTCCTCGTGAGCGACGCCATCGTATTGAGCGCGTTGAAGAGGAAGTGCGGGTTGATCTGGGCCTGCAGGGCCTTGACCTCGGCACGTGCCGTGAGCTCCGCCTGGCGGTCGAGCTCGTAGGCAGAGAGCTGCGTAGAAAGGAGCTCCGCGAAGCCGCGCGCGATGGCGAGCTGGGTGCGGTCCACGTCCCGGCCGTGGCGGTAGTAGAGCTTGAAGGTCCCCACGGGTCGGCCCGCCACCTCGAGCGGCGCGATGATGCCCACGGGAAGCACCTGCTCGCGGGCATCGCGCGAGAGCCCGACCTCCATGTCGGCCCATTCGTCCCAGTCGAGGTTGGTGAAGGTCTGCACGTGTCCGCTGGACAGGACCTCGCGGGTGGGGTCGCTGTTGGGGGCACCGACCTTGAATCCCGAGAGGTCGTCGCCCACGAAGGCGATGGTCCGCCTGTCGTCGCTGATGGCTATGGCCGATGCCGTGGTCTCGGGAAGGACCAGCTGGCAGACGGCCATGGCGCTCTCGGGGCTGAGGCCGGCGGACATCTGACGCAGGGTCCCGGACGCGACGCGCAGGGTCCTCTCGGTCGCCTGCGACCTCAGGTCGTCCGGTGCCATGAGGGCGGAGCCGCCCGCCACGATCACGACGGCGAGGCCCGCACCCGCGACGACCGCCGCGGTGATGTTGCTCACACCGATCCCCCAGCCCAAAAGCACCAGGAGCGCGAGCGACGACGCCACCAGGAGCGTGTTCACGAGGAGCCTGAAGTGCGCCATCACGAACCTACGCATGCGTGCCGCCATCCTGCGCCACGGGGGTTCCACTATGGACGAGACGCCTGGCCAGCAGCGCGTCCTGCCAGAGCGTCCCCATGATCTTTGGCCAATAGGTCTGGAAAGCGAAGTAGCTCGAGCAGTGGCGGTCGGCCCAGGCGCGCGCCTTGCGACGGCCGCGCAGGAAGATCTTGAGGTAGGCCATGCGCTCCGGGCCCGCGATGGCGCGCAGGAGCGAGGTCAGCGCGATCCTGTGGCTCACCTCGGGAGAGACCCACTCGCTGGGGTACGGCCTGAGGGACTCCGGACGCACCTGGCGGAGGCCGATGCTCGAGTTGGCGAAGCGCAGCTTGGCGACCTCGTACTCCCAGCGATAGACATCCTGCAGGAAGCGTGCCGCGCGCGAGGGGCACTCGGGCGGCAGGTGGCGCACCCTCCATTGGTTGTCGAACCACACGTCCAGGCCGTGCATGCGCAGGTCGAGCAGGTAGTCGAGGTCCTCGCCCCTGGGAATGACCGGGTCGAAGGCCACGTTGCAGAACGCCTGCGCCGCGACGGCGAAGCAGCCGCCGCAGACGTAGTTGGAGCGAGAGATGCGCGTACCCGTCTGCGCACGGTGCATCCACTGGTTGAACTCCACGCGCTTGGCCCAGTGGCGGTCCCGCCAATGCGGCTTGGAGACGTCCGCGTAGGGAGAGCCCGAGCGGTCCAGGAAGTGGCCGCTCTTCGCCATGATGGGAAGTCCCTGCCGGTTGTCGAGCCCCAGGCCGAAGAGCGCGTCGATGAGGAAGTTCTCGTCCAGGGCCACCTCGTCGTCGTCCAGGAAGACCACGACGTCGTGTCCGAGCACGGCGGCGACGGCGAGCCCCATGTTGCGGATCGCGCCGTAGCCCCTGAGCGAGACGCTCTCCCTGTCCATCTTCGGCGCGATGGCCTCCACGGCACGAGTGACCAGGTCGGCCTCGCGCTGGTCCACCACCAGGGGGTTGAGCCTTGGGTGGGACCGGCAGATCGCGTCCACGCGAGCGCGGGCGCCCTCCGCGCAGGAGCGCGGCGCCACCAGGAGAACCACGACCCTCAAGACCCCGCGGACCGCATCGAGCGAGGCGAGGCAGGTCTCCAGCTCGGGCAGGGGCTTCGCTATGGGCGTCGCATGATCGTACGCACCGACCCGCCCGATTTCGAGCGGCTCGTCCTGCCAGGTCCAATAGGAGGGTATGACCACGACCGGATTCAAGGGCTACGCCCCCTCCGTCGCCGTCGGGGCAGCCTCGTCCTGCAACAGACGCCGAGGAAGCGGGCTCGCGAGGAGCGCCCTGAAGAGGGGCAGGCCCAGGGCATAGACCACCAGGCCCTCACCCAGGCCACAGGCGACGAAGCCAAAGAGGTACATGGCAGGATAGGCGCCGTCCAAGGCGATGGACGTGAAGGGGATGGTATAGAAGCCCAGACCCTGGAGGAGCAGGGGCAGGTAGGCGGGGACTATGAGGGCGTTGGCCAGGACGGGCCCCAGGACGGCCACGGACGGGCGGGAACGCAGCCTCCAGGTGACGAGGGCGCCCAGGGTCGTGGCCAGGGTGCCGAACACCACGTCCAGAAGGCCCAGGAGGCCAGTCCCGGAGAGCGCGATGTTCGCAATGTTCGCGATGGCGCAGCCCAGGGCAAGGCCGGGAACGGCGTCCGCGGTGAGGAGGGCCAGGACGCAGACCGCCTCGGAGAGCCTGAGCTGCACGGGCCCCCACGAGAGGCCGCCCAGGAAGGCCATGCAGACCAGGGTCAGCGCGGCATACAGGCCGGCGATGGTGGCGATGCGCGTGATTCGGGTGGGGGTGAGCTGCTTCTTAGTTGAGTTGGGAGAAGCGAACAACGTGGAGCCTCCTTCTGTGGGCGTCTGGCCCGTCGGTAGCAAGTGCCAGTCCATTCTACCCTCACCCACGGTTCGGGCCCCCTGGGCGGGCAGCTCGTGCGGGCTCCTTGACATGGGCGCCCGGCCACAGCATCATGGCGGGGCCGGCGGACCAGAGGGGCTGCGCCGCATCGGATGTCAAAGGGACGGCTGGGTAATGTCAGGCATTCAGGAGGAACTCTCCGCCTCGCAGATCGAGGAGTCCGTACGCATCGCGAACCGAAGGGAGCATCCCGGCAAGCTGCGCTTCTTCGCCACGCTCAACCTGGGCATCTTTTTCACCTCGCTGGGAGTCGAGCTCTTCAAGTCGCCCAACCACTTCGCCCTCGGCGGCACCTCGGGCATGTCGATCATCCTCGCGACACTCTTTCCCGGGCTCCCCGTGAGCGCCTTCATGTGGGTGATCAACGCCATCCTGGTCGTCTTGGGCCTCGTGTCCCTCGACCGCAAGACCATGGGCTGGACGGTCTACACCTCCTTCGCCCTCTCGGCGTACATCAGCCTCCTCGAGCTGCTGCTGCCCATGCCCCACCCACTCACCGACGACACGCTCCTCGAGCTGATCTTCGCGGTCCTCCTCCCTGCGGTGGGAAGCGCCATCGTCTTCAACATCGGCGCCTCCACGGGAGGAACAGACATCCTGGCCATGATCTTGAAGAAGCACACCTCGCTCGAGATCGGCAAGGCGCTCATGGTGGTGGACTCCCTTATCGTGGCCGCCGCCGCCGTCATCTACGGCCCACGGACGGGGCTCTACTGCGTGCTGGGACTACTGGCGAAGGCCTTCTTCGTGGACGTGTTCATCGAGAGCATAAACACGCTCAAGGTCTGCACCGTGATCAGCCGCAACCCCGACGAGGTGCTCCGCTTCATAGTGACCGTCCTGCACCGCACGGCGACCGTCCGCAAGGAGTGGGGTGGCTTCAGCGGGCGGGAGGAGCGCGTGCTGGTGACGGTGCTCAGCAGACGCGAGGCCACCAAGCTCCGCAACCAGCTGCGCAGGTCTGACCCCAGCGCCTTCATCACCATAGTGAACAGCTCCGAGATCATCGGCAGGGGCTTCCGCGGCGTCTGACGGACGCCCGCGCGCGGTAGCCCTCCGTCAGGAGCCCTGGCCCAGTCTGCGCGCCTTCCGGAGCAGCGTCCCGTATCCCTCGAGGAATCGCTCGCCCAAGGGACAGGCTAATCCCTCGGGCAGGACCACCCCATGCTCGTCGGACACCACGAAGGCCTCGTCGAAGGCAAGTCCCCCAGAGCGGACCTCGTCGAGGAGGCCCGCCCTGCGCTCCACCGAGATGCCAAGCGTGCGGGCGAGGTCCTCCACGAGCGAGGCCGTCCCGGAGGGGACGCATCCCTCCCCCAAGCCCCAGACGAGACCTCCGTCAACGACCGACCATATGGTCTCGGGCGCGACGTCGGTCTGGTCCGCCTCCCTCTCCGCGAGGTCGGCACGGGCCAGGAGCGCGGGCAGTCGGCGGTCCGTCAGGGGCTCGTAGGGACCCACCGTCATCGCCGCCCTGCCGCGCTCGTCCACCATCAGCATGAGGACGCCATTGGGATGCTCTGCCGCCCCGGACGCGAGGGTCCACTCTATGTGCTGCTTTGCCCAGGCCACGAGCTTGTCGTCCAGGGGAGCGTCCCCCAGGTGGCGACGGCTCAGGGCACGGAGGTGGCGGTTCTCGAGGGGGAGGGTCGCCCCCGCGAGGCGCCAACGGCAGACGAGCGCGGGCTCGCCGAGCATGAAGTCGCTGTCGTAAGGCTTGGTTTCGGGCATGTTCGTCCCTTCTCGGGTGGCCGCTCCTGACGCGGGCCAGCAACTCGAAATGATATGGTCCTGGGACGCCACATCTCAAGGCCCAGGGGAGGAGAACGCAGAATGTCGCGGCTCGCACGGGAGAACGTCGCCTATCGTCCGTTTGAGGAGAGGGACTTCGACGCGGTGGCAGGTCTCTACCAGACGCTCTGGTGCGCCGGGCTCGACGAGCGCGTCGCGGCCAGGGCCGGACAGCTTGCCGCGGCGACGTACCTCTCCGCCTCGTCCCTTGGCCTCGTCGGCTGCGTGGGGGAGGACGTCCTGGGCGTCGTGCTGGCGCGCGATGGCTTCGGGCGCAGGGCGCCGCGCTGGGAGGGCCGTCGCAAGGAGCTCTTGGCAGAGGCCGAGGGGCTCGGCCTGGCCCGTGAGTTGGGGTCCGCGCTCACCATCGACCGCAGCGAGTTCTCGCTTGCGGCGGACTACTCCCGCAGGGGAGGGCGCTTCTCCCAGGCGCAGATGACGCTCCTTGCCGTGAGCCCCGAAGCGCACGGTCTGGGGATGGGCAGCGGCCTCTTCGACCGCATGTCATCCTTGATCGCGCGCGCCGGTGCCCCGGGCTTCTTCCTCACGACCGACGACGAGTGTGACTGGGGCTACTACGAGCACCGGGGGCTGAGCAGGATATCGTCACACGAGGTGGTCGCGGACGCCGACGGCAATGTGATTCGGGTCTATCTCTACGGATGTGACCTGACGTAGGCCTCATGCGTCCCGCTGACGCGCGGGGACCCGCACAGGAGGAGGGACCGCGACGAATCGCGACCCCTCCTTGCGTTCGGGCGATGATGCCGGCGCCGTGTCCTAGGCGGTAATGCGGGTGCCCGAGAGGCCAGCCATGGCCTCGGCGGCCTTGTCCAGGGAGCCGATGATGCAGACGCGGCCGGGGCGGCTCTCGGCGAACTTGATGCCAGCCTTGACCTTGGGCTCCATGGAGCCCTTGCCAAACTGGCCCTCCTCGACGTACTTCTTGGCCTCCTCGACGTTGATCTCCTCGAGATCCTTCTGGTCGGGCTTGCCGAAGTTGATGGCGACGTGGTCGACGGCGGTCAGCAGGACCAGGACGTCGGCGTCGCAGTCCTCGCCGAGGAGCTCGCCGCCCATGTCCTTGTCGATGACCGCGGCAACACCCTTGTAGGCGCCCTTGTCGCGATAGTCGCGGACCACGGGAATGCCGCCGCCACCGCAGGCGATGACGATGAACTGGTTGTCGAGCAGGTTGAGGATGCTCTCGTACTCGACGATTTTCTTGGGCTCGGGAGAGGCGACGACGCGACGGTAGCCGCGGCCAGAGTCCTCGACGAAGGTCATCTCGGGATGGGCCGCCTTCTCGGCGTCAGCCTGCTCCTTGGTCAGGAAGGCGCCGATGGGCTTGGTGGGGTTGCGGAACGCGGGGTCGTCGGGGTCGACCTCGATCTGGGTGACCACGGAGGCGACGTGCCAGCGCTTGTAGGCCTTGTGCATGGAGGCACCGATGGCCTGCTGCAGGTGGTAGCCGATGTAGCCCTGGGACATGGCGCCGCACTCGGGCAGCGGCATCTCGGGGGTGCCGATGGCGTCGTGGGCGGCGGCGAAGGCGTTCTGGATCATGCCGACCTGCGGGCCGTTGCCGTGGGTGATGATGATCTCGTTGCCCTGCTCGATGACCTTGAGCAGCGTGGGGGCAGCCTCGCGGACGCGACGGATCTGCTCCTCGGGGGTGTCGCCGAGTGCGTTGCCGCCGAGTGCGATGACGACGCGGTTGGGCTTTCCGGGGGCCTTGGACATACTTCTTTCCTCCTTGTGTGCTGAGTTCTGCCTGGCGTGGTTCCAGATGCGTCAGGAACGGGCTCGTGGCTCGTAACGTATCGAATGGTAGTCCGTATCGAATCTACTTTATTTAGAAAATATATGCACTCCCCAAACGGTAGGTTTTTCTCTACCAGAGGGGGACCGTTGGCGGGGCAGGAGACGTTTTCCCACATATCTCTACCGCAGCTATGGTGCCAGCCTTGCTCGTCCTAGCTGCGACTATCTGGATGCGGACAAGATGCTGCCCACAAGGGCCGACCCCCGCTTCGCCTCCTTGGCACCCAGCCTTGTCCGATGGATTCAAAGTATTGGATATATTCTCTTTTTCTTTCTTTCTTTTCTATATGTGCAAATGGGCCGACCGCCGCAGGGGGACGGGACACGGGCCCGCCCCCCTGCGCTACGATTCTCGCCATGAGCACAGACGTCCGCACAGCACCCCACGGCAGCGCCGCCCATGGCGTGGTGGGCCGCTTCGCCCCGACCCCCTCGGGGCGCATGCACCTGGGCAACGCCTTCTCGGCCCTCATGGCTTGGGCCTCCGCCCGCTCCGCGGGGGGCCGCATGGTGCTGCGCATCGAGGATCTCGACCCTCGGGCGCAGGACAGTCGTCGCAGCGAGCTGCTCATGGACGACCTCCGCTGGCTCGGCCTCGACTGGGACGAAGGCCCGCACTTCCAAAGCCAAAGGACCGAGGTCTACCTCGGGGCGTTGGAGGAGCTGTGCCAGAGGGGGCTCACCTACCCCTGCTTCTGCAGCAGGTCAGAGCTGCACGCCGCCACCGCGCCCCATGCCTCGGACGGCACCTACGTCTATTCGGGAACATGCAGGGACCTGTCCGCCGAGGAGGTCGCACGGAGGTCAAGGGAGAGGCCCTCCGCGACGCGGCTGCGCGTCCCCCGTCGTGGGGAGCCCGATGCCAGCATCGCCTTCGAGGACCTTGGCTTCGGACGGCGCGAGGAGAGCCTGGAAAGCGAATGCGGGGACTTCCTCGTGCGCAGGAGCGACGGGGTCGTGGCCTACCAGCTGGCCGTCGTGGTGGACGACGCCCTGATGGGCATCAACCAGGTGGTGCGCGGCCGAGACCTGCTGGGGTCCGTGGCGCGGCAGACCTACCTCGCGCATGTCCTGGGGCATGAGGCACCGACCTTCGGACATGTCCCCCTCGTCGTCGCCCCCTCGGGGCGCAGGCTCTCCAAGCGCGATCGGGACCTCGACCTCGGCGCCCTCCGAGCCTCCGGCGTCAAGCCCCAGAGGGTAATCGGCGCTCTCTGCCAGGGCGTCGGGCTTGCCGAGCCTGGGGAGGAGCTTGCGGCGGACGAGCTCGCGCGGCGCTTTTCCTGGGACGCGATACGAAGCCACCGGGACGACCTGGTGGCAGACGCGCTTGCGTAGGCGGCGAACGGGCCACCCATCCGCTGGGGGGCCAACCCTTGGTCGCCGCGAGGAGAGCGGGCTCGCCAACCACCGCCCATGACAACGTTTCCACAGGCCAGACAAATATCCCGTCCCCGTTGTGACGCGAGCCCGTTGTGGGGTATCATGCTCTAGCACCTCGAACGGAGAGCTGACCGAGAGGCCGAAGGTGCTCGCCTGCTAAGCGAGTATAGGATGCAAATCCTATCTGGGGTTCGAATCCCCAGCTCTCCGCCAGATTCTGCTGCCTGGGACGCGACGCGTCCCAGGCTTTTTCTTTATTTCCGGGCATAGACTTAGAGGTGCATCTACACAAAAAGTTTTCTAGCTTCTACCAGGCATTTCTTGTGTTCTCCTAAATATTTCAAGATTCTCGCTTGACTCATGGTGGTGGGGATGGCATTCTAATTCCTGCAACGCGGCGTTACCTCAGCTGGATAGAGGGTCTGACTACGAATCAGAACGTCACAGGTTCGAATCCTGTACGCCGCACCAGCGAATGTAAAGCCACCTGCTCGGGCAGGTGGCTTTTTTCATGCCCTTCCACATGCCACCCGCAAGCTACCCCATGACAAGTTGCCCGCTTGCCTATGCATCGAGGGCGAGGCGGAGCTCCTCCCCACTGGGCCTGAAGATCACGTAGCCCGAACGTTGGGCCTCGTAGGCATAGGGAAGGCCCGCCCTATCCATCGCGTCCTCCAGGTCGAGAAGGCAGTGGCCCTCCTCGAAGTAGCGGGCCAGAGAGACCGTGGTGCCTTCGCCCTCCGTTCCGCCCAGCAGCTCCACGAGCCGCCCGACGAGCCCCTTCTCCACCAGAATCCTGTGCCTGTGGAGGGGCATGCCGAAGACCGCACTCGTCACGGGCCCCATGCTGCGTTCCGCTATGGAAATCTGCCCTGCGGACTCCTCGTACAAGTGATGGCGCTCCTCCTGGCCCTCCTGACGGCTGTGGAGCAATTCTCTTCTCGGCCTGCGCATTCTCTCCCCTTCTCTCGCCCTGCCCCCATTGTAACAGAACATATGTTCTGTTTTATCGAGCGGGTCGGGCGGGGGAGGAAGAGACGCCCCGAAGGACGCCTCTCGACCTCATGCATGTCCTTCCGATGCTACGCCTCGGGCTTGATGACCTCCACGCCGCCCATATAGGGCACGAGCGCCTCGGGGATGGTGATGCTACCGTCGGCGTTCTGGTAGTTCTCCATGATGGCTGCCATGGTGCGCCCGACGGCAAGCCCCGAGCCGTTGAGCGTGTGCACGTAGCGGGTGCCCTTGAACTCGGAGGGGTCACGGTAGCGGATGTTGGCGCGACGAGCCTGGAAGTCCCAGCAGTTGGAGCAGGAGGAGATCTCCTTGTAGTTGTCGTAGCTGGGGAGCCAGACTTCGATGTCGTAGCACTTGCGGGCGCTGAAGCCGATGTCGCCGGTGCAGAGGGTGACCACATGGTAGGGAAGGCCCAGGGTCTGGAGGCAGAGCTCCGCCTCGGCGACCATGCTCTCGAGCTGGTTCATGGAGTCCTCGGGCTTGGCGAACTTGACCATCTCCACCTTGTCGAACTCGTGCACGCGGATGATTCCGCGGGTGTCGCGGCCTGCAGAGCCCGCCTCCTCGCGGAAGCAGGGGGTGAAGGCCGTGTAGAGCAGGGGGAGCTGGCTCGCGTCGAGCACCTCGTCGCGGTGGATGTTGGTGAGCTGTACCTCGGCCGTGGGGATGAGGTAGAGGTCGGGGCGCACGTGATAGAGGTCCTCGTCGAACTTGGGCAGCTGGCCCGTACCAAAGAGGGAGTCATGGTTGGTGATGACGGGGGGCCACCACTCCTTGAACCCCGCCCTGTCGTGCATGTCGATGAAGAAGTTGATCAGGGCCCTCTCCATGCGGGCCCCCATGCCGCCCAGGAGGTAGAAGCGGGCGCCGGCGAGCTTCACGCCGCGATCGAAGTCAATCATGCCCGTCGACGGGCCGAGGTCCCAGTGGGCCTTGGGCTCGAAGTCGAACTCGCGCGGGGTGCCCCGGCGACGGACCTCCGGGTTGTCGGAGTCGTCCTTGCCATAGGGGACGCTGGGGTCGGGGATGTTGGGTATGGCGGCCACGAGGTCGAAGAGCTCCTTGTCCAGCGCCCCCCTGCGCTCGTCAAGCTCGGCGATGCGGCTCTTGCCCGCGGCGACCTTGGCCTTGGCCGCCTCGGCCTCCTCGTGCCGGCCCTCGCGCATGAGCTGGCCAATCTGCTTGGAGGCGGCGTTGCGCTCCGCCTGGAGCGCCTCCACCTCCACGATGGTCTGGCGGCGCTCTTCGTCCAGCTCGAAGAAGCGCCTGCGGTCCCAGTGGGCGTTCTGCCTGGACTCGCAGGACCTATCGATGGCGTCGGGATTCTCCCTGACGAACTTGATGTCGAGCATGTCGTTCCCCTCATGGTCTGGATTCTTTTGGGTTCGGGTGCGGCGCCCCAACCCCTGGCGCGAGGTCGCGCACGTATCGCAAGTATATACTTGTGCTGCTTTTGGACGAGCGCGCGGCACGCAGGGCCGCGCATGCTATGGAAAGGGCACGTCATGGACTTCTTCAGCTGGCTCTTCGGGACGCGCCCGGGCGTGTTGGCCCTCATCCTGGGCGGAATCGTCCTCTTCCTGATCATCTCCCTCGTGCTCGAGCGACGCACTCGTGCCCTGTACAAGAACCACAAGAAGTCCGAGGGCGACTGGGACCTCTTCGACTTCGACGAGGATGACTCGGAGAGCGGCTGGAGCGACTTCGAGGACGACAACAAGTAGGCACGCCCGACCTGACGCAGACCCACGGGGGAGATGGGCATGCCCCTCTCCCCCGACTCCTTGTCCTTTGGTGGAGATTCGAGCGGCGACTCCGGGCACAAAAAAGCCCCGGACGAAACCGGGGCCAAGCGATCATGGTGCGGGCGAAAGGACTTGAACCTTCATGAGATTGCTCTCATACGGACCTGAACCGTACGCGTCTGCCAATTCCGCCACGCCCGCGTAGGCATGGATTCTACTACCACCTTCCGATGGCGTGCAACAGAAATCTGCCCTCGTTTCGCAAAAACCGCCGCCGCGGCGCGTTGGGCGCTAGAATGGGTAGACACGGATGGCTCTTGAGCACAGCAGCTAAATCGAAACGAGACCCGAGCCATGGCAGACACGCTGGGAGCCAGGGGTGCCTCTTCGGCACCATACGGCCAGACATACGAGCAACAGACGCGCGACCAGCTCCTGCTGGGGCGTTACCGCGTCATGCACCCGGGCACCGTCGGTGGCTTTGGCACGGTCCTCACCTGCTGGGACACCCGCCTCCAGCGCCGCGTCGCCATCAAGCGCATGCCGCTCGTAGCCCAGGGGACGGGCGCCGCGGGCACGTCCACGGTGATGGAGGCCCTTGCGGAGGCACGCACCTCCAGCATGCTGGCCCACCCCAACATCGTCACGATGTTCGACTTCGAGGCCGACCGCCACTGGGCCTACCTGGTCATGGAGTACGTGGACGGCCTCACCCTGTCCGAGCTCCTCGCGCGGGTGGAGGGAGGGACCCTCACCAACGACGAGTGTGCCCACCTGGTGAGGTCCGTCGGGGACGCCCTGGCCTTCGCGCACGAGAACGGCGTCCTCCACCTGGACATCAAGCCCACCAACATAATGATCGAGCGCTCGGGGACCATAAAGCTCTGCGACTTTGGCATGGCGACGCTCGCCTCGGCGACCGGATTCGGCGACGCGCGCGGCGGCACCGTGGGCTACATGCCCCCCGAGCAGATCGAGGGAGGGCTCGTCGACGAGCGCAGCGACATCTTCTCGCTCGCGGTGGTGGTCTGGCAGTCCCTCACGGGCGAGAGCCCCTTCGCGGCGCCAAGCGCGGAGCTCTCGCTCAAGAAGATCGAGAAGGGCCCCAAGACCACCCTCGCCAAGCTCGACCCCAGCCTCGCCGGAATGGCCGACGAGGTGATGCGCCAGGCGCTGAGCCCCAGTGCCGCCGGCAGGGTCCCTACCGTCGAGGCCTTCAGGGACGAGCTCTCCTTCGCGCTGGGAGACGCCGAGGCGGGCGCCGAGTCGCTGCGCGCCCTCATGGAGCAGGATGCGGACGAGGGCGGGGCGGGCTCCCTAGAGCGGCCCTACGAGGAGCTGCCCCTCTCGTACCGCTACCCCTGGCTCCCGCAGCTCGTCACGCGCACGGGCTGCTCCTTGGCAGCCCTCGCCGCGACCTGGGTGGCCCTGGGCGGGGTCGAGTTCGCGCAGGCGTCGTGGAGGCTGTGGCTGGCGCTTGCCTGCGCCGGACTGACGGCGGCCTGGACCCCTCTAGGCGGCCTCCTCTCGACGCTCTGCCTCTGCGCCAGCCTCTTCGACCAGTCCACGGTCACGGGCCTTGCCCTCCCCATGGCGCTGGCGCTCGCCTTCCTCGTCTGGTGGGCCCGTCAGGGGAGAAGGGACCCTCTCGGCAGCCTGACCCTCCTCCTCCCCTCCCTGGCCCAGAGCCCGCTGGCGGGACTCCCCCTTGCGGCGGCCGTCCTCGGACCACCCCGCGCCGCACTCGCCACGGCTGCGGGCTGGGTCTTCGCCCACTGTCTCATGAGCTCGTGGCGACTCGGCTTCGACGCGCCCGCGGTGGCGCGCTCCCTCTTCGACCTGGCTCTCCGGCCCAGCTCCTGGCTGGTCCTGGCCGGCGGCGCCGCGGTCGCCGGGCTGGCCTCGCTGCTCGCCCACTGGAGGGAGGCCCCCACCGCCCAGTACCTGGCGCAACTGCTTGCCCTTGGCGGCTCCGTCGGTGTCAGGGCAGTCGCCGCGCGGATGGAAAATGGGGGCACCTGGGTGGCCCCGAGCTGGTCGGCCACCGCCGTTGCGGTAGTCTGTTGTGTGATTTTGTGTCTTGCCGTCAGGCTGAATGGCCCTATTCCCGCACCCAAGGGGGCTGGTGAGTTCCATGAATCTGCTTAGGACCTTCGAGAGCCGCGTGAGCGACGCCTTCGGCGCCGGCGCGTCGGGAAAGCCCGCCCCGTTCTCGTTCAAGAAGCTCGCAAAGCGCGCCGCGCGGGCCATGGAGGCGGAGACCTTCCGGATCGACGGAGTGGACACCGCACCCGCCCTGTACACCATCCTCGTCGCCCCCGCGGACGACGCGGTCATGAGGCCACTGTACCGCGAGCTCACCGACGAGGTCTGCGGCTTCGTCGAGGCGCAGGCGGACGCCAAGGGCTACGCCTTCGTGGGCAGGCCCCTCGCGCGCTTCATGGTCGACCCCTCCCTCAGGGCAGGGCGCTTCGCCGTGTTCGCAGAGAACGTCGACTCCCACACCCTGGGCCGCCTGAGGGAAGAGGAGGAGGCCTTCGTCAAGGGGTCCTCCGGCATCGGCGGCGCGGCGGCGCGTCCGGCCCAGCCCGCGCCACGCAAGGCAAGGCCCGCCGAGCCCAGGAAGGCGGCGCATGCCGAGCCCGCCGAGCGGCTCGAGGCCCAGGTGCCCTCCTGGGAGGAGATCCAGGCACCCGCAGCCGAGGAGTTCGCCCCCCTCGTCGCACCACTCGCGGGCGACGCCTCGGCCGGCCTCAACGTCCTCCCCACCGACTTCGTGGACGACTCCGTGCAGGAGGCGGGAGTCGCGGCCGAGGACGTGGCACCCGCATCGCCCGCCATGGACATCCCCCCGACCGTCCGTCGCAGCGTCCCCCTCGTCAACCCCCAGCGTGCCCAGACGTCCCGCGAGCTTCCGGAGGAGGGTCCCAGCTGCCTGCTCATCGACCACCAGAGCGGACGCACCTACACCGGCGGCTCGCCGGTCACCATCATCGGCAGGGAGCGCACCCAGGGCGGCATCGTGCTGCGCGACCCCAACGTCTCGCGCAGGCACGCCGAGCTAAGCTACGACGGCCACGACTGGCGCATCGCCGACCTTGGGTCCACCAACGGGACCAGGGTCAACGACATCGACGTCGACAGCTGCATCCTGAGGGACGGCGACCTCATCACCCTGGGCCTCATGAACCTTGAGTTCAGGGAGAGCCGCGCATGATAGACCTCGTCCTCTTTGGCGGGCGCATCGCGCTCGTCATCCTCCTCTACCTCTTCCTCTTCGCCGTGATGAAAACGGGCATAGGCCTCGTCCGCGGCCAGAGGCGCGACTCGGCCATCTGGTCGGTCGACGTCGAGAAGGGCGAGAGGTCCCTGCGCGGCCTTCACGTGGACATGCTCGGGCCCGTCATCGTGGGGCGCTCCCCCTCGTCCGACATCGTGATCGACGAGCCCTTCGTCTCGTCCTCCCATGCCCGCTTCACCCTACAGGGGCCGGCTCTCGTGCTCGAGGACCTCAACTCGACCAACGGAACCCTGGTGAACGGCCACCCCATAGCCCAGCCCGTGACCCTGCGCGACGGCGACGAGATCCAGGTTGGCAACGCCGTCATGCGCGTGAGCCGCCGATGAGCCCGTTTCCCCTACATAGGGACGAGCTCGAGCGAATCCTCCGCGGCGATGGCCGGGGCGGGACGGCCCAGCCCGTCAACAGCCCCGGTCACGACACCGTCGCGGTGGGGTCGCGCGAGGGCAGCGAGTCCAAGAGCGGGTCCACGACCAAGCTCTCGTGGGGTTCGCGCACGGACATCGGCCTGGTGCGCGCCCACAATGAGGACTCCTTCCTGGTGCAGCCCCCCGCCTTCGCCGTGTGCGACGGCATGGGCGGACACGCCGCCGGCGAGGTGGCGAGCTCCATAGCCGTAGAGACCATCGGCTCCAAGCTGCCCATCCATGCGGACGACGTGCTCCTCGGCGCGGCCGTGGAGGCGGCCAACCTCGCCGTCATCCAAGGAGCGGCCGAGGGGCTGGGCAAGCCCGGCATGGGCTGCACGGCATCCTGCGTCCTCGTGGAGAACGGAAAGATGGCCATAGCCCACGTGGGCGACTCGCGCATCTACCTCCTGCACCACGGAACCCTCGTCAGGCTCACGCACGACCATTCCTACGTCGAGGAGCTCGTCGACGCGGGGGAGATAACCGCCGACGAGGCACGGGTGCATCCCTCCAGGTCCGTGATCACGCGCGCCCTGGGCTCCGACCCAGACATGTACGCAGACCACTTCACCCTGGACGTCACTGCCGGAGACCGCGTCATCCTCTGCTCCGACGGCCTCTCGTCCATGGTCGAGGACTCGGAGATCGAGGCGATCGCGGTCTCGTCCCCCCTGCCACAGATGGCGGCCGACAACCTGATGTCTGCCGCGCTCGCCGCGGGCGGGCACGACAACGTGACCATCGTGGTCGTGGACGTGACGGACGACGGCATGGTCGAGGCGCACTTCCACCGCCGCCGTAGGGTCGCCATGGGAATCGTCGGCGTACTTCTCGCCCTCGTCGTGGTCCTCGCCGCGCTGGGGGCGGAGCTCGTAGGCAGCTCCTGGTACCTGGGCGACAACGATGGGACCGTGGGCATCTACCACGGCATGGAGGGCAGCTTCCTGGGAATCCCGCTCTCGAGCCTGGCCGAGACCTCCTCGGTCAAGACCAGCGACCTCCCCCTCGCGATCCAGGACCGCCTCAGGGGCGGCATCCTGGTCAACAGCGAGGAGGAGGCCCGCGAGGCCATAGAGGGCTACCGCGACCAGATCGACTCTGACAAGAGCTCCGCCGCCGTCACCGCCGACCGCAGCACGGCCGGCACCGAGGTCTCGAGCCCGCAGGAGATACAGGCCGCACCAGAAGAGGGCGGCGACTCGGGGTCGTCGGGCAAGGGTGGTGAGTGACGTGGCAGAACGCCATGCGAACACAAGGCGCAACACGGAGCTCCTGCTCCTCGTCCTCGGGGCCGTCCCCGTCGTGCTCCTCTATGCCATGTACATAGCAAACGCACAGGCCGCCGTGACCCTGGGTTCCCTCGCGCTGCCCATCGGGCTCTTCGCCGCCTTCGCAGTGGCGCATGTCGCCATCAGGATCTATGCCCCCGGCGCCGACCCGGCGATCCTTCCCATAGTGTTCCTGCTCTCGGGCGTGGGCATCACCTTCGTGTCAAGGCTCGCCCCCGACCTCGCGGGCGGACAGGTCATGTGGCTCTTCGTCTCCGTCGCCGTCATGGTGGCGGTCCTCGTCGCCGTGCCCAGCGTGGACGCGCTCGCGGAGTACAAGTACACGATGGGGGTCGCGGGCGTGGCCCTCCTCCTGCTGCCCATGCTCGTGGGCACCGAAAAGGGCGGCTCCAAGCTCTGGCTCCAGCTGGGTGGCCTCTCCTTCCAGCCCGGAGAGATCGCCAAGGTGCTCGTCGTCCTCTTCCTGGCCGCCTACCTGGCCGAGAACCGCGAGCTCCTCTCCGCGTCGACCCGCAAGGTGGGACCGCTCTCGCTTCCCCACCCCCGTATGCTCGCACCCATGTTCGTCATGTGGGGCGTCTCCTTGCTCATCGTCATCTTCGAGCGCGACCTGGGCAGCGCACTGCTCTTCTTCACCTTCTTCGTGATCATGCTCTACGTATGCACGGGACGCGTGAGCTACGTGCTCGCCTTCCTCGTCCTCCTGGCCGTGGGCGGGGCGCTCTGCTACGCGCTCTTCAGCCACGTCCAGACGCGCGTGCAGATCTGGCTCGACCCATTCAAGGACCCCAGCAACTCGGGCCTGCAGATCGTCCAGTCCCTTTACTCCCTCGCCGACGGAGGGCTCACCGGCGCCGGCATAGGCAAAGGCCTGCCCAAGCTAATCCCGGTGGTCGAGTCCGACTTCATCTTCTCCGCCATCGGAGAGGAGATGGGTCTCCTGGGCGGTTCGGCCGTCCTCATCTGCTATCTGCTCCTCGCCGTGCGGGGATTCGCCACCGCGGCCCGCGCCAAGTCGGACGTCGCCGCCTTCACGGCCGTGGGTCTCACGGCCGCCCTGGTGTTCCAGGCCTTCCTCATCGTGGGAGGCGTGACCAGGCTGCTCCCCCTCACGGGCGTGACCCTGCCCTTCATGAGCCAGGGGGGCAGCTCTCTCCTCGCAAGCTTCGTGATCGTCGCACTGCTCCTCAAGACCGGGGACGAGGGCACGGGTCGCGAGGCCATGGTCCAGGCCTCGGGAACCGGCAAGGTCGCGTCCGTCGAAGCCCCGTCTGAGGTCGTGCACGGCTCCCATGCGCACGGACGCTTCGGCATCCTCACCCCCGAGTCGGGCGTGCTGGGCCGCGTCGCCCTAGGCAACCGCCTCGTCAGGCTCCTCGCCGCCTTCTCGCTCATGTTCGTCGCCCTGGTGGTGAACCTGAGCTATGTGCAGGTCGCGAAGGCCGACTACTACCAGTCGCTGCCCAACAACAATCACACCATCGCCAAGAGCGCCAAGGTGCAGCGCGGGGCCATCATCACCTCCGACGGACAGACCCTCGCCGAATCTGCCCCCCAGGAGGACGGCAGCTACGTGCGCCGCCATCCCCTTGGCGCGCTCGCCGCGCACACCGTGGGCTACCTCTCCACCCGCTATGGCGCGACGGGCGTCGAGGCGTCGATGAACGAGGCACTCACCGGAAGGGCCGACTACTCGAGCTGGAAGTCCGCGCTCTTCTCCATGGCCGGAATCGCCAACCCCGGGTCGTCGGTGGTCCTCACCATCAACTCGCAGATGCAGCGCGCCGCCGAGTCGGCGCTCGAGGGCGAGAGGGGCGCCATCGTCGTCCTCGACCCCTCGACGGGGGCCGTGCTGGCGAAGGCCTCCGCGCCCTCCTACGACTACGACAGCATCGAGGAGGTCATGACGTCGGACGGCAGCGGGGGCTCCCTCATGGACCGCTCGACGCAGACCCTCTACACCCCCGGGTCCACCTTCAAGGTGCTCTCGCTCGCCGCCGCGCTTGACTCCCAGAAGGTGACGCTCGACACGAGCTTCCCGGCTCCCGCGAGCATCTCAATCGGCGGGGCTGACATCACCAACGTCGACCAGGAGGAGTGGGACTCCCTCACGCTCAAGGAGGCCCTGGCCTTCTCCGCCAACACGGTCTTCGGCCAGCTGGGCCAGGAGCTCGGCGGGAAGCTCCTCGTGAGCTATGCCAAGGCCTTCGGCTACGGCAGCAAGATCGGCCAGGACTTCTCAACCATTGCCTCGCTCATGCCCGACCCCGCCGAGATGAGCGAGTGGGAGACTGCCTGGGCCGCCGTGGGACAGCCCGTGGGCATGCACGACAGCCCGGCTGGCCCCCAAACCACCGTCATGCAGAACGCCGTGATGGCCGCGGCCATCGCCAACGGCGGCATAGCCATGAACCCCTACCTCGTGGACCACATCCTGAGCCCCGAGGGAACCACCTCCTCGACGACGCTGCCCAAGGCCCTGGGCCAGGCGGTGTCCGCCCAGACGGCGGCCTCGGTCAAGGAGGCGATGCTCCAGGTGGTCGAGGGCGGAACCGGCACCGCGGCGCGCGTGAGCGGCGTCAAGGTGGCAGGCAAGACGGGCACCGCGGAGGTCAGCTCCTCGGTGGCCAACTCGCTCTTCGTCGGATTTGCCCCCTATGACCAGCCAACCCTGGCCATATCGGTCTGCATCGAGGGGTCCGAGGACAACGACGTGCAGGGCAGGGCTGCGAGGGTGGCGGGCAAGGTCCTCGCCTCCTGCCTGAGCGTCCAAGCGGCGGGGGCGAACCTCTAGGGGCCTGGGGGTGCGGCAGGCGAGGGCGTTGCCTGCCTCGAACGTGGTAAGACGGCGCGGGTGCTGCCGCGCATGCGATGGGAGAGATGATGTCAGACAGGGTGCTAGGCGGACGCTACACGGTCCAGGACAAGATTGGTGCCGGCGGCATGGCCGTGGTCTACCGCGGGTTGGACGAGGTGCTGGGCAGGACCGTCGCCATCAAGACCATGCTGCCTCAGTACGCGGGTGACGCGTCGTTCGCCGCGCGCTTCAAGCAGGAGGCCCAGGCGGCCGCGGCGCTGCAGAGCCCCTACATCGTCTCCGTCTATGACTGGGGGCGCGACGGCGACACCTACTACATCGTCATGGAATACCTCCGCGGGACCGACCTCAAGAGCGGCATCCGCAGGCATGGCGCCCTGGACGGCAAGAAGGTCGCCCAGGTGGGCTCGCAGATTGCGCAGGCGCTCTCCGTCGCGCACCGCCACGACATCATCCACCGCGACATCAAGCCGCAGAACATCATGGTGCAGCCTGACGGCAACATCAAGGTGATGGACTTTGGCATCGCGCGTGCCAAGAACAGTCATCTGACCACCGACAACTCAGTGCTGGGCACAGCCCACTACGTCTCTCCCGAGCAGACCCAGGGCAAGGAGCTCGGCCCCACGACGGACATCTACTCGCTGGGCATCGTCATGTACGAGGCGGCCACGGGCAAGGTGCCCTTCGACGGGGACGATGCCATATCGGTCGCCCTCAAGCAGGTCAACGAGCAGCCCAAGCCGCCCAGCCAGCTCAACCCCAGCGTGGACAGCGCGCTCGAGGGAATCATCCTCAAGTGCATGCAGAAGGACCCTGAGGCACGCTTCCAGACGGCGGACGAGCTCTACCACGTCCTGCGCGACTACCTCGCTGGCAGGATGCAGGCGGTGAGCAGCGCCACGGCCACGACGGCGATTCCGACCACACCAGTCATGGCACCCCTCCAACCCGTCAACAGCACCCAGTCCATCCCCCGCATCCAGGCCAACGGGCACGGCCGGCCCCGAAGCGCGACAGAGCAGGCGCGAGAGAAGGCACAACGCGAGGCACACGGCCGCAGGCGCAAGCTCGTCTTGGGAACCGTCTTCGTCACCCTGGCGCTCATCGCCGCCATCGTCGCGATAGCCAGCCTCCTCACCAACCGCAACGCCACCGCAAGCGTTCCCAACCTGTCCAACCTGACCGAGGAGCAGGCTCTTGCAACCATCGACGCCTCGGTTTTCGAACGGGGCACGGTCAAGGAGTCCTACAGCTCCACCGTCGCATCTGGACTGGTGATGGACCAGAGCCCCGACGCAGGTCTCGAGAAGGCGCGTGGCACCCAGATCAGTATCGTCATCTCGAAGGGCCCCGAGCCCGCGGCGGACGTCGTGGTCCCCGATCTCAAGAACCTCTCGCCCTCGGAGGCGGAGCAGGCCCTTGCCAAGGCGAACCTCGTGGGCCAGGCCGGCGACTCCGTCTATAGCAGCGAGGTGGAGGTGGGCAAAGTCGCGCAGCAGAGCATCGCGGCCAACAGCACGGCCAAGGCAGGTGACACCGTAACCTACCAGCTCTCGAAGGGCGTCGAGACCGCCGAGGTGCCCGACGTCACGGGCTACAGCGAAGAGAGTGCGAGGAACACGCTCCAGAACAGCGGCTTCGGCGTGAGCGTCCAGCGCAGCTCGAGCAACAGCGTCGAAGAGGGCGAGGTCATCAGCCAGTCTCCCACCGGCACCGCAGAGAAGGGCGGCACCATCACCATAACGGTCTCAACGGGACCCGCCGACAAGAACATCCCCAGCGTGGTGGGCTACAGCGAGGACGGGGCGCAGAGCGCCCTGGACAACGCGGGCTTCCTCGTCAACACGACCTACGCCACGAGCCCGAGCGTCCCTCAGGGCAACGTGATCAGCCAGTCCCCCACCGGCAGCGCGAAGGCAGGAAGCACCGTGACCATCGTGGTCTCCACCGGGTCCGGCTCTGGCACGAATGGAGCGGGCGGGGCGGATGGTGGTAGCTCTGGCAAGAGCAGCGGCACCTCCAGCTCGACCGAGACGAGGTAGGCGTCGCCAACGGACGGTGCGAATACCCCCGCATCCATCCATCTGGGTGCGGGGGTTCCCTTGTCCGTCCGACCACCAAGGGCACGAGGCGGACGAGACAAGAAGAGGCCTCGTACCGCAGTGCGTGCGATACGAGACCTTGTTCTCTGGTGACCCCGATTGGATTCGAACCAACGACACCAGGTTTAGGAAACCTGTGCTCTATCCCCTGAGCTACGGGGCCGTGCAAAGGCATTCTACCATCACCTAGCCGCAGGCGCAGCACAAAGCTTCACGTCTCGCAGTAATTGCGGTGTGTCGGAGTCTCGTGAGCCGCGAACTCCGATCATCCTGCATTGCCGGTGGTTGAATGCCGACAGACGTAGGGCGAGAGGGAATACGAGACAAGAATATCCCGCTTGTCGGCACTTTGCAGAGCATGCGGTGCCGACAAGCGGGCGGGATGTCCCGACGGTCGGAAAGGCCTACTTCTTCTTGGCCTTCCCCTCCTGCTCGAGCTGCTTGGCGTCCGCCTCAAGAAGGGCCATGACCTTCTTGCTGCTCATGGATGCCACCTCCGCGTCAGCAGCGCGACGCAGGGGCCTCACCTTGCGCCAGTCGTACACGAAGGCCGCGATGATCGCCACGTACGCGAACACGATGGCGACCAGCATGACTATGCCGGCAGGCGATGACGGGTTGGTCGCCGTCTCGGGGTAGAAGTAGGTGATGGCCCAGGTGACCAGGGTGATGACAAGACCGGAGCCGATGAGCGCCCACCAGACGCGTTGGCTCTTCCTGAACTCCGAACGCTGGTTGAGAAGAACGCGGGACAACGTGGCCCTGCGGTCCTCCTCGTCGCGCCGCGCGTTGCGTGCCGCCTTGCGCTCCTCCTTCGTCATCTCGCTCTCGGCCTTGCCCGAGGCAGATTGGCTGCCGCGGCGCACCTTCTCGCTCGAGACGACCCTCACGCCCGACGCCGCCTCGCGGGCGGGACGAGCGCGCGCGACCGAGCGCCTGGTAAATCCGGCGCGGGGCTTGTCTCCCCCGTCGGCTGCCTCACCGGCCTTGGATGCCTTGGGGCTTGCCGCGGGAACGCTTCCCGCCTCCTCGGCCTCCTTGCGGGCCGCTTCGATGGTGTCACGCAGAGACATGGGACTCCTTCATGGGCTTGAACTCGCTTGCGGTGATTATCTTGAATGCCTCGGCATAGCGCCTCGAGCTGCCCTCGATGACGTCGGAGGGGATGTGGGGCGGTTCCCCGGTCATGTCCCAGTTCGCCTTGAGCCAGTCACGCACGAACTGCTTGTCATAGCTTGGCTGGACATGACCGGGTTCGTAGCCGTCGGCAGGCCAGAACCGGCTCGAGTCGGGGGTCAGGCACTCGTCGATCAGGGTGAGCCTGCCATCGACCATGCCAAACTCGAACTTGGTGTCGGCGATGACGATGCCCCTGGTGGCCGCATAGTCCGCGGCGGCCTCATATATCCCAAGCGAGGCGTCGCGCAGCTGCGCGGCCACCTCTTCCCCCACGATCTGGGCGCAGCGCTCGAACGAGATGTTCTCGTCGTGGTCGCCGAGCTCGGCCTTGGTCGAGGGGGTGAAGATGGGCTCAGGCAGTTTGGATGCCTCCTCCAGGCCGCCGGGAAGCTTGATTCCGCAGACGGTGCCGTCCTGGTCGTAGGTCTTCTTGCCGGAACCCGTGAGGTAGCCGCGGACGATGCACTCGATGGGAATGGTCTGGGCCTTCCTCACCAGCATTGAGCGGCCGCTCAGGTAGTCTGCATAGGGGGCAAACTCCTCTGGATAGTCCGAGACGTCCATGCTCAGCATGTGGTTGGGCATGAGGTCCTGGAACCTCTCGAACCAGAATGCGGAGATGCGGGTGAGGACCTCCCCCTTGAAGGGAATCTCGTCCGGAAGGACGTAGTCGAACGCGCTCACACGGTCGCTGGCGACCATGAGCAGGCTGTCGCCGCAATCGTAGATGTCGCGGACCTTGCCGTGCGAATCGGGGCGAAGCTCCATGGCTTCCATTGTCTCTCCCATCGATGTTGACGACCGTGGTCGTGCCGGGCACGACGTTCCCCATTCTAGATGAAGCCTGACCGAGCTCGGCAAACAACGGAACAAGTCACCCGATGGCAACCGGACTGGCGGGGAAGCGCCCTCCCCTACCTCTCCTGTTGCGGGCGAGCGGGTGTCTTGCGCTGCTCGAGGGGGAGGCGGAGGGTGAAGGTGGTGCCCTTGCCCAGCTCGGACTCCACGCCAATGACGCCGTTGTGCTTCTCGACTATCTCCTTGGTGAGGGCGAGGCCCACCCCCAGGCCGCCCGAGACGCGCTCGCGGCTTGCATCGGAGCGCCAGAAGCGCGAGAAGACCCTGGGGATGTCCTCCTTCGAGATCCCGATTCCCGTGTCCTGGACCGAGACCTGCACCTCTCCCTTGACGCGGTCGCGCCTGACGCCCACGACGACCCATCCGCCCTCGCCCGTGTAGCGCATGGCGTTGGACATGAGGTTGGTCACGGCCTCGCGGATGAGGTCCGCATCCACCTGGGCGTAGCACTCGTGCGCGTCCGTCTTGTCGTCGAAGCGCAGGTGGAGGCCCTTCTCATGGAAGAGCTGATGCTGCATCGAGACCATGCTCTTGACCAGGTAGACCATGTCGGTCCGCTCGAGCTTGAGCGCGCGCGTGCCGTTCTCGATGCGCGAGAGGTGGAGCATGGCGTCCACGAGCCGGGAGAGGCGGCGCACCTCCTCGGCCACCGTCTCGAAGTGCTCGTCGTCTGAGGGCAGGACGCCGTCCTGCATGGCCTCGACCGTGGCGAGCATGGCCATGAGCGGCGTCCTGAGCTCGTGGGCGACGTCGCTCGTCAGGCGGTGCTCGAACTTGATGTCGTGCTCGAGCTCCGTTGCCATGGAGTCGAAGGTCTCTCCCAGGCGTCCTATCTCGTCGTCACCGCGCAGGTTGGTGCGGGCCGTGAGGTCGCCGCTCCTTATCTGCGCCGCCGTCGAGGTGATGGCCTTGATGGGCTTGGTGAGGGCACGCGAGGCCAGGTACCCGATGACGCAGGCAAGGATGACCGCGACCGCCGCTGCCGCCGCGACGGCACCGTAGGAGTTGGTGCGGAAGGTCGAGTCGGCGCTGCTCGTGAGGGCGGTGGACCCATAGGCAAGGAGCCTGACCGTCCCCACCACGTTGCCCGACGAGCTGAGCACCTCGGCCGAGACTATGGACTCGGGCCGGCTCGAGGGCGCCCGTCCGCTCGTCGCTGACATGCGATGCGAGACCGTCCAGGAGTCGTCGTAGAGCATGGTGCCGTCGGAGTCCTCGAGCTGTACCGCCACGCCGGCGGACGAGACGGAGGCGAAGTGGGCGTAGCCCAGCACCTCGTCGGTCCATGAGCCCGCGCTGTCGTACTGTACGGCTATGCCGTCGGCGAGCTGGTCGGCGAGGGTCTGAAGGTTCTGCTGGGTGTAGCGACGAAACTGCCCCTCCCAGACCACCGCAAGCACCACCGAGAGCACCGCAGCCGTCATGATCGCCGTCAGGGCGAAGTAGAAGGCCATGCGAGCGGTGAAGGTCTTGGTCGGTCGCGAGCCGGACGTCCGCGCCATGGTGTTGAAGGAGGACTTGGGTGAGTCCGACCCAAGTGAGGAGGCCTCGCCGTACTCGCGGCGGGCCTCCTCGTTGTCGAGTATGTCAGGCAAGGTCTGCGTCCCCTACCTCTTCGCCTCGCCGGCGTCCGCCTTCTGGGCTGACTCGAAGCGGTACCCCACGCCGTGGACGGTGTACAGCCAGCGCGGGTTGCGCGGGTCGTCGCCCAGCTTGGCGCGGAGGTTCTTCACGTGCGAGTCGATGGTGCGCTCGTAGCCCTCGAAGTCGTAGCCCAACACCTTCTCGACAAGCTCCATGCGGGTGTAGACGCGTCCCGGGTAGCGGGCGAGGGTGGTGAGCAGCTTGAACTCGGAGGCGGTGAGGTCGACCTCGTTGCCCTCGACCATGACCTTGTGGCCCGAGATGTCGATGACCAGGTCTCCGAAGTCCAGCACCTCCAGCGGGGGCTCAGCCTCGGTGTGGGCGCGCCTGAGGAGGGCGCGCACGCGGGCGACGAGCTCCCTGGGCGAGAAGGGCTTGATCAGGTAGTCGTCGGCGCCGAGCTCCAGCCCGATGATGCGGTCTTCCACCTCGCCCTTCGCGGTGAGCATGATGATGGGGACGCTCGACGTCTCGCGAACGGCGCGACAGACGCGCTCGCCCGAGAGCTGGGGAAGCATGAGGTCGAGCACGATGAGGTCGAAGCTGTGCTTCTCGAACTCCTCGAGGGCGCTCTTCCCGTCGCCCACGCCGCGGACGATGTAGCCCTCGCGCTCGAGGTACGCTGCCACGGCGTCACGAATGGTCTTCTCGTCCTCAACGAGCAGAATCTTCTTCTCTTCCGAAGCCATTCCGGCCCCCCTCACGTCCCGCCGATGTCCCAGCTCCCCACGTCATCAGGCATGGGTGCACAATTTGCCTACACGAGAGTTATTTTAGCGCACCTGGCGTCCGTGCCCCAGAGGCTAGAGCGCGAAGGACCTCACGGCGACGGCCGACGGATATCCGGTCTTCTCGTCCTTGACCGTGGCGAAGGTGACGAAGTGGTCGCTCGTGCCAAGGGTGGCAGGATACTCCCCGTAGTCGATGCAGCGGTTGGATGCCGAAAGCACCGAGTAGGTCTTTGCGTTGGTGTCCACGACGAAGTAGGAGGAGGTGCTTTTGATGACGAACGTGTCACCCTTGCCCGTCACGGCCGCAGTCGGCTCGCGCGAGAGCATGACGAAGGGCCCCTCGCCACTGCCGATGTAAGTGCCCATCTTGCCCAGGAGGCCACCGGACGAGTAGCTCGCCTCGATGGAGAAGGCGAAGCGGTCGCCGATGCGGACGGCATTGAGGGGCCTCACCGACGCGGGAAGCACGAGTTGGTCAATCTTGGTTGAGAGCTTGTCGGAGAGCGAGTACGCCGTGATGCCATAGAAGGTTCCCTGGTCAGCGTTCACCCGGGGCACGAGCGTGACCGTCCCGTCCGAGACGGCCGGCTCGGTGGCGAAGCGACCCGGCGACTCCACGACGGCCTGTGCGCTCGTGTCGCCGGTCTGCCAGAGGTAGCAGAAGGAGTGCTCGGACCTCTTGTCGCCCGACGCGGTGGGCATGACCTGCCAGAGCACCTTGGAGTCCGTGACCGCGAAGCGCGGCGGGTCGTAGTCCGAGCCTGCCGACCAGAGCGTCGAGGGTGTGTCGGAGAGGGCTCCGTCCGCAAAGGCGGCAGCATAGAGGGTCCAGTCGTGGGTGAGCAGGTTGAGCTCGACCCAGGCATATGCGGAGTCGGAGCAGCGCACGTCATAGATGGCCACGTTGCTAGCATCGCCGGCCAGGGGCTTCGGGACCACCTCGCTGACCTGTCCCGTCGAAATGGAGAAGGCACCCCCCTTGACCATGGGGTTCGAGCTCGAGCCGGCCGTGGTGCAGGGGATCCAGCTCCCCTCGCCCGGATGGAGCACGTTGCCCAGGGAGATGCTCCAGCCACCCTGCTGCGCGATGGGAAGCTGCTCTGCCTCCTGGTAGCTCTCGAGGATGTTGGTGGCAGACTCCTCGCCCACCACCACCGGGCTCGACCCCTCCTCGGACTTGTGCTTGCAGCCTGCGAGCACGCTCACGCCCGCCGCGGCGACGGTCGCGGCGGCGGTGGCGCGAAAGAGGCCCCTCCTGGTGATGCTGTGCTTCGTCATGCGAGAAGGAACCCCTTTCCGGAATCGGTCGACCGTCGGCTGGGCGCATCCCATGCCATCCCGCCTACTCGAAGCTCAGTCCTTCCAAGCGGTCAAAGAGCACGTCGGACCTGGTCAGGAAGCTACATGGGTCGAAGATGGCGTCGAGCTGCTCGCCCGTGAGAGCACAGGCCGGGTCTGCCTCGAGCTTCTCGCGGAAGCTCGTGCCCTGCTCGCAGCGCTGGATCTCTCCCCAGGTGGCCATGGCGTTCGACTGCACCACCTTGTAGGCGTCCTCGCGGCTCATGCCCGTGTCCACCAGGGCGAGCAGGACCTTGGACGAGAAGAGCATCCCACGGGTGCGGTTGAGGTTCGCCATCATCTGCGCCGGGTACAGCACCAGGCCGTCCACGATGCGGATGAGGCAGCCAAACATGTGGTCGAGCGCGATGAAGCTGTCCGCCTGGGCGACGCGCTCCGCGGAGCTGTGGCTAATGTCGCGCTCGTGCCAGAGCGCGACGTTGTCAAAGGCCACCTGCGCGTTTGCCTTGACCACGCGAGACAGGCCGCAGACCTTCTCCACCGTGATGGGATTGCGCTTGTGGGGCATGGCGCTCGAGCCCTTCTGGCCACGGCGGAAGGGCTCCTCGGCCTCGAGGGTGTCGGTCTTCTGGAGGTTGCGGATCTCTGTCGCTATGCGCTCGCAGGTGGCGGCGCAGGTGGCAAGGACGCCGGCGAGGTATGCGTGGTGGTCTCTGCTGATGACCTGGGTCGAGAGCGGGTCATGCGCGAGGCCCAGGTGCTCGCAGACGTACTCCTCGACGCGTGGGTCGATGGACGAGTAGGTGCCCACCGCGCCGCTGATGGCCCCGAAGGCCACGTTCTTGCGGGCGTCCTTCAGGCGGTCGTGGTCGCGCTTGAGCTCCCAAGCCCAGCTGCCAAACTTCATGCCGAAGGTCATGGGCTCGGCATGGATGCCATGGGTGCGGCCCACGCAGAGGGTGTCCCGCTCCTCGAAGGCACGCCTCTTGCAGATCTCCCCCAACCTGGCGCAATCGTCCAGGAGGATGTCGACGGCCTGGGTGAGCTGGTAGCAGAGGGCCGTGTCACCCAGGTCTGAGCTGGTCATGCCGTAGTGCACGTGACGGCTGGGCTTGGGCTGGCCCTCGGGGACCTCCGCGTCGATGTACGAGCCCATGTTGGTCAGGAAGGCGATGACGTCGTGGTTGGTCACGGCCTCGATCTGGTCGACCTCGTCCTTGTCGAAGGCGGCGTGGTCGCGAATCCAGCGCGCCTCCTCCTTGGTGATGCCGCCCTGTCCCAGCTCGGCATGGGCCTCACAGGCCAGGACCTCGATCTCCTGCCAGATGGCGTACTTGTTCTGGAGCGAGAAGATGTGACCCATCTGGGGGCGGGTGTAGCGGTCGATCATGCGGGGTGTCCTTTCCTGGGCTGCGGACGTCCCCCAATTCTAGCGCGCCGCGGCGGGGTCCACTAAGCGTGCAGAGGAGGGGACCCTGGCCGGAAGGCCGCCGTCGGCGTCTCCCGCCGCCTGCGACCTACTCCCCCGCCAGCGAGCCCTCGTCGGCCTCGAGCGCGGCGCGCGCCTCTTCGAGCTGGCGAGCGAGCGCCTGTGTACCTGTGCCGCCATAGCTGTTACGGGCCGAGGCTATCCCCCTTGGGTCGAGGTCCTCCGTCACGTCGGAGTCGAAGAGCTCGGAGGCCTGGCGGAACTCCTCGGACGTCAGGTCCTCCAGGCCCTTGTGGTGCCTCTCGCAATACAGGACGAGCTCCCCCACCACCTCATGGGCCTTGCGGAAGGGCACCCCTCGCTTGGCGAGGTAGTCTGCCACGTCGGTCGCGGCGGTGAAGCCCTTCCCCGACTCCTCCTCCATGCGGCCCTCGTCGAGGCGCCAGGTGGAGACCATCCCCCTCACGCACGCCATGCAGTCGAGCAGCGTATGCGCCGCGTCGAGGGGACCCTCCTTGCACTCCTGGAGGTCCTTGTTGTAGGCCAGGGGAAGCGACTTCATGGTCGTGAGGAGGGCCACCAGGTCACCGTACACCCGACCGGTCTTGCCACGGGTGAGTTCGGCGAAGTCTGGGTTCTTCTTCTGGGGCATGATCGACGAGCCGGTCGAGTAGGAGTCAGAGAGCGTGACGAAGCCGAACTCCGTGGTGGACCAGAGCACGATCTCCTCGCAGAGACGCGAGAGGTGCATCATCGAGACGGAGCAGGCATAGAGCAGGTCGAGGAGGTAGTCACGATCGCTCACGGCGTCCATGGAGTTGGGGATGGGATGGTCGAGGCCCAGGGACTCCGTCGTCTGGAAGCGGTCTATGGGATAGGTGGTCCCCGCCAGGGCGGCGGCTCCCAGGGGGTTGGCATCCGCCTCGTCGAAGGCGAAGGAGAGGCGCTTGAAGTCACGCCCCAGCATCCAGAAGTAGGCAAGCAGGTGATGCGAGAGGAACACGGGTTGCGCATGTTGCAGGTGGGTGTAACCCGGCATCACCACGCCCCGCCGCGCCACCGCCTCTTCGAGCAGGGTCCTCCTGAGGGCAAGGTTTCCCCTCATGAGCTGAGCAAGGAGGTCCTTGGCAAGGAGTCGCAGGTCAAGCGCCACCTGATCGTTGCGCGAGCGTCCGGTGTGAAGGCGGGCGCCGGCTGGACCGACCATCTGTGTGAGCTTCGACTCGACCGCCATGTGGACGTCCTCGTCGTTCACGTCCCACTCGAAGTCGCCGTCGTCTATCTGCGTGAGAATCCGAGAAAGGCCCTCCTGAATCCTCTCGGCGTCATCCACGCCGATGATGCCCTGGTCAGCCAGCATCCGGGCATGTGCCATGGACCCGGCGATGTCTTGACGGCACATGCTCTTGTCGACCTCGAGCGAGGCGCCGAAGCGCTGGGTGAGCTCGTCGACTCCCTGTTCGAACCTTCCAGACCAAAGGGCCATCCTCCTGACCCGCCTTTCTCATCTCGTGTTCGCTCAGTCGTTCGCCACTATATGGGCCTGAGGACGCAAGGGCGCGCACGCGGGCCGAGTCTTCCCGCGTGCGCGCAACCCCAGCTCCTGCCGGACAACTTCCCCTACGCGGAGAGGGCCGCGTAGCCCAGCTTCGCCTGCTTCTTGCCCGCAAGCGCGGGAACCGCCTGCTTGTGGGCGGGACCCTGCTTGCCCGACCAGGTCTTGCTGGGCAGGCTGTGCAGATCGATGAAGCCCTTGGAGGCACTGCGGTCGAAGCTGTCGCCGTCACCGTAGGTCGCAAGGCTGAGGTCATAGAGGGAGTAGGCGCTCTTGCGGCCGGTCACGGTGAGGCTGCCCTTGTAGAGCTTTGCCTTGACCTCACCGGTGACGAAGGCCTGGGTGCTGGCGCAGAAGGAGTCAAGCGCCTCCTTGAGCTGGCTGTACCAGAGGCCGTCGTAGACCACCTTGGACCACTGCTGGTCGATCATGTGCTTGTACTGCAGGGTGTCGTGATCGAGGCAGAGGGTCTCGAGGGCGTGGTGCATGTTGATGAGGGCGAGGGAGGCGGGGCACTCGTAGCACTCGTGGCTCTTGATGCCCACCACGCGGTCCTCGATCATGTCGATGCGTCCGTACCCGTGTGCGCCACAGACCTTGTTGAGCTGGACGATCAGGGGCAGGAGCTCCATCTTCTTGCCGTTGAGCGAGCAGGGCACACCCTTCTCGAAGCCGACCACGATCTCTTCCGGCTGGTCGGGGGCGGAAATGGGGTCCACCGTCATGGTCCAGATGTCCGCGGGGGGCTCGTTCCAGGGGTTCTCGAGGACGCCGCACTCGATGGCGCGACCCCAGAGGTTGTCATCGATGGAGTAGGGCTTGGCGGCAGTGGTGGGCACGGGCACGCCATGCTCCTGGGCCCACTCCATCTCCTGCTCGCGGGTGAGGAGGTCCCATTCGCGCACGGGTGCCAGGACCTTGATGCTGGGGTCGAGAGCGTGGATGCAGGTCTCGAAGCGCACCTGGTCGTTGCCCTTGCCCGTGCAGCCGTGGGCGATGTACGAGGCACCCGTCTTGTGGGCGATCTCCACGAGGTGCTTCACGATGAGGGGGCGCGAGAGCGCGGAGAGCAGGGGGTAGGTGTCCTCGTAGAGGCCGTTTGCCTTGATCGCCTTGGTGAGAACCTCCTTCGCGTACTCCTCGCGCATGTCCAGGGCCTCCGAGTGGACGGCTCCCATCCGCAGGGCCTTCTTCTCCACCCAGGCCAGGTCCTCTGCGTCCTGGCCCACGTTGCCGCAGATGGCGACGACGTCAAGCCCCTTCTCGAGCTGGAGCCACTTGACCATGACGGAGGTGTCCAGACCGCCGGAATAGGCGAGGACGACCTTCTCCTTCGTGGTGGCGTTGGTGGTGGCGTTTTGGATCTTGGTTGCAGGCATGGTTGCTCTCCCCTGTTTTGTCGTTCGTTGCTTGGTGGTGTTGGCTATGGTCGTGGGCACGCGATGGGAGGGCGTCCCCTCCCAAAAAGGTGAATACGCTGCGTGCCAGGTATTTTTCGTACAAAAAAGCCTGGCATTGCCAGGCGGTGTCACAGTCCTATGTGTGCGAGGCCTCTAGTTTTGCCTCAGCGGACCGGGAGCAGCTCGCGCTGGCGTCGCAGCGTGATTCGTCGGCCCTGGCGTCGGAGAGAGAGCTTGATGCCTGTGTTGTTGTCCATCGAACCTCTCCCCCTTCCCTGCGCCTGGACTCCTGCTCCACTTGTTGTTGAGGGATATTACGCCTCTATGCAAATGCGCGTAAGGCGAGAGGGCCCTTTGGTTTCCTGCTCGAAACAATTGGGCAGGTGAAGATGGACAAGGATCTCGATGTCGTCAATTGCTTGCGTCAACGATTTGAATATCAGCAGCTAGCAGCCTGTTACATAGGGAAATAGTTGCATCATGGGCATACGAGAAGCAGGCCAACGGGAAGCGTCACCGTTGGCCTGCAAGCGTACGTGGTGGGCCGTGTGGGGGTCGAACCCACGACCTTGGGATTAAAAGTCCCCTGCTCTGCCAACTGAGCTAACGGCCCGATGTGTCACGCGATGAGACGTCCGTGCGATTCTACCACGTGCCTGGGTCGCTACTCGGCCTCCCAGGCCCACTGCCCGCCCACGAAGATGGGGGTCTCCTCTCCGTTAGTGTCGACTCCCCAGACGTCCAAGTCGTCGGCGCCCACCATGAAGTCGACGTGGATGGAGGACTGGTTCACCCCATGGGCCAGGAGCTCGTCCTTGCCCATATCGAGCCCGCCATCAAGACACTCCGGGAATCCCATGCCAAGGGCGAGGTGGCAGCTCGCGTTCTCGTCGTAGAGCGTGTCGTAGAAGAGGATCCCACTCTGCCTGATGGGGGTGTTCTTTGAGATGAGGGCGACCTCTCCCAGGTGATGGGCACCCTCGTCTGCCGCCATGATCTGGTCGAGCGCGGCCTTGCCCCGACGGGCGTCCCACTCGACCGCCGCGCCGTCTCGGAACCTGATCCAGAAGTCGTCGATGACCTGACCCGCATGCACGAGCGGCATGGCGGAGTGGACGATTCCCTCCGTACGGTTGCGGTTGGGGGTGGTGAAGACCTCCTCGGTGGGGATGTTGGGGAAGAAGACGGTCCCATCCACCGTCCGGGCGGCCCCTCCCTCCCAGAGGTGGCCGGCGTTCATGCCAACGACGAGGTCCGTACCATTCGACGACCGATACCTCAGGCTGTCATAGGAGGCAGCGTTGAGCAGGCGCTTGTTCTTTTCGAAGGTGGCGTTGTGGGTCTCCCAGGCACTCTGGGGGTCGCGGCCGTCCGAGCGCGCCACGCTCAGGATGGCGAGCCAGAGCCTGTAGACCGCCTCGCTACCCGAGAGCTCGGGGAAGACCTCGCGGGCCCAGGCCTCGACGGGAACCCCCGCGATGCACCAGACGTTGCGGCCGAAGTCCATACCCTCCCTGAACGCGAGACACTCGGTGTTGCGCGCCTTTCGTGCGGCCGCCGGCTTGGCGGGGTCAATCCCGTCGAGCGCGGAGGGGTCGCTTCCCTCGAGGAAGAGGAACGCAGCACCAGCCTCGGCGAGAGAGTTGAGCTGCTCACGCTGCCACGAGGGGACGTGCTCGAAGTAGGCCTTGTCCAAGTGCTCGTAGGTCAGGCGTCCCACCACGTCGTCAGACCAGATGACCGTCACGTGTCCCGCGCCCGCCTCGTAGGCCTTCCTCACGACGCGGCGGGCGAAGTCCGCCCGCTCCACGGGCGCCTGCAGCACGAGCTCCTGTCCCCGCCTCAATGCCGCACCCTTGCGAACCAGCAGCTCGGCATAGTTGTCAATCTTGGGAGAAAGATGCCCGATGGCGACACGGCACTCTTCGGCGGTCATGGGAACGCTCATGGATTGCCCTTTCACGAAATCGGGCCCCGAAGGGCCCGATGACAGTCTATGGAGCGGGCAACGGGATTCGAACCCGCGGATGATGGCTTGGGAAGCCATTGCCTTACCACTTGGCGATGCCCGCATGTTTGTGGATTCTATCACAGCTCCCATTGCGACGTGCCCAAGGCTTTTGTCGAAACTGTCGCGAATCCCATGCTCGGAGGGCTCGCGTCCCTAGCTGACGCCAGACTGGCGCAAGCTGCCGATGGGTTTGCTGCCAGCTCGCATGAGTAGCCTCTACTCCCCAACGGAGGCGACCGGGGAGGTCTGGTGGAAGAGACGTTGCTTGCAAGGCAGGAGGTACGACGGGCGGAGGCGCTTGGACCGAGCGAGGTCGGCCTGGCTTCTGGGGCGACGGGCAAGAGGCGGCGTCCGCCGCGGGCCCAGCTGCGCGGAGGCGACCCCGTGCGCGGGGGCAACCCCCTCGGAACGGGACATGCCGGCAGCCACCACAGGGGGACCGCCGGCATGCAATAGGTTCATTGGGTCGGGCTTGGTTCTTGGACGGACTCTCCTATGCCCGTCGAATGAGCTCGGCGATGAGCTCGGCGACGTCGACCACCTGCGCCGCATCGAGGTTCTCCGGCACGTCGTCCGCGGTGTGAGAGAGCGCGGGAACGCCGTCCTCAGAGACGCCCATGATCGTTGCCGCACGCATGGACGACTGCATGGCGGGTGTCGCGTCCGTGTCAGCCCAGTCGAAGCGAACCTTCTCCAGCCCGACGTGCAGGTCGTCTGCGATCTTTGACAGCAGGCGGACCATCCTGCGGTCTGCCCTGCGCGGACTGGTGGCACCCTCGCTCGTGAGCACGCTGAGGCGACCGGCGCCGATGGAGTCGAGGTTGACGACGAAGGCGCCACGGATGTCCTTGCGGTGCTCGGCCATGAAGCGCTTTGCGCCGGCGTGGTCGAGTCCCGAGGCACCCAGGGCCACGAACCAGACGTCGTGGGCAAGCAGCTCGTCGTCACCCATGCTCGTGATGGCCTCGCGCAGCTCTTCCATGCCAATCCCCTCCCGGGGCTCCATGGCCTGGGGCTCCTCTCCACCCAGGGTGTAGCCCTCCGCAGAAGCCTGGCTCGCGCCTTCCTCGGAGCCGGCAGGCTCATCCTCGACGAGCCTGAGGTCAAAGCGGCTCGTCGCGCCTCCCTTCCATCCGTCGCGAGGCCTCCCCTGCTTCGCGTCCGAGAAGTTGTCCCAGCTGCCAATCTCGCGGCCGCTCTTCTTGGCGTCGAAGTCCTCGTCAACGCCAAGCCAAGAGCTCAAGGAATCTGAGTCTTCCGTCTGGTCCTTGTGGCGACCGAAGATGTTGAAGCGCTTCTTGCCCATGGGCCTTGCCTGGTGGGACCCACCCCGTGGCCGCGGAGACTCAGACCTCAGGGCACCCTCGCCCACCACGCCCAACGGCTCGCGCTCGCCCCTCGTATAGGAGAGGTCCGCGGCCGACGGGCGCGCGCGTCCCTCGTCGATGCCGCGCGGGGCGGGAGTGGGGCTGGGCTCCTCGGGGGCAAGCGGGTCGGGCGTGGCCTCTGACGGATCAGGAAGGTCGAAGAGCACCGCCCGGCGCGCGATGTTTCCCGGCTGAGGCGTGAACTCGCTCTTGCCCCAGTTGGGATCATCGACCGCCGTCGGCTCCGGACGCCGAGGCTCTACCGGACGGGGTTCGGTGCCGTCCATGGCATAGGTGTCCAACCCCGACACGTCCTTGGAGGCCAGTTCCTCCTCGCTAGGCTCCTCGTCCTCCATGAAACTCAGGTTGGGGGCGATGACGGTTGCGTTGGGATCCAGTTCCTGGGCGGGGTCGCCGGTAGCAGACGACTCCGTGACCCTGACGTCTTCTGCGGACACGAAGGGCCGTGCGTCGAGGGTCAGCTCGCTCTGGTCGACCTCTGCCGGCTCCTCGCCCAGGACGTAACCGACGGCCCTCTCGGGTCGGTCGTCCTCCGGCTCGGCTTCGTCGAGGGGTTCCGCAGCTGACGGCTCCCCTCCCTCTACCGGCATCTCCTCGTCTGAATCGGGTGCCACCTCGGTCGACGCTTCCGGCTCCTCGCGCTCGATCGGCCTCTCCTCCACGTCGTCCTCGGCGACGGGCATGGTCACGAGGGTCGGCTCGTCGCTACCGTCGGCAACCACGGGTTGGGCCATGGTCTGGCCAAGCTCGTCCGCCCCTGGGGTCGGACCGTCCTCCGGAAGCCGCTCGAACTCGGCATCCATGATGTAGTCGTCGCGCAGGGGCGCGAACAGGCTGAATCGTGGGAGAGGTGCCTCGTCCTTCGCTGGCTCTTGCTCCAAGGTCTCTGCTCCCGCGCCTGCCGGCCGAGTACCGTCCGGCAAGGTGGCTTGCCCTGGCTCCGCGACATCCTGGACCAAGGGCTCCGCCTCGTCCTCGAAGGCAGCTCCGTCGTCAAGGGCATCCGCTTCGCCACGTGAGGCACCGGCTTCGGAGACCTCCGCCTGCTGGTCAGGCTCCCCTGCTCCCGCAGATCCCTCACGCAGGTCCTCGCCGTCGAATTGCTGGGAGTCGCAGGGTGGTTCGTCCCCTCCCTCGACGTCGCCCTCGGTGACCTCGGCTGTCGCAGACTCAGCCCGAGGTCCGTCCTCCCAGGCTTCCTCGGTTGCCGGGCCGCCGTCTGTGACGGGAACGGGGACGGCCTCAGAATCGGGCTGAGCCCCCTCTTCGGGGACGAGTTCCTCCGCTTGCTCGTCCTGACTCCGCGGAGCGCCCTCTAGCGCTGTCCCTTCCTGAACCGCCTCGCTCCCGTCCGCGCCGTCCGCCGAGAATCCGGGCTGCAGGTCTGCCGAGGCATCCTCCCGCCGCAAGGACTGGCCGCCAACCTGGAGCTCGAGCTGCGAATCTTGCTCGTGGGCGAAGTTTAGCTCTGGAACGGGCGCGATGGCTGGGTTTGGGACCGCCTTCAGACGCGTGAAGATGGCTGCGTTGTCTAGGTAGGCGTCGTTGATCGAGGGAACGCTCGCAGGATCGACCTTGCGGGGTTCGACGTCATGGACGCTCGGGGTCTCGAACTGTGACGCCATGGGCCCGTCGTAGGGCAGGGGCTCTTCGTCACGGGCGTCTGCAAGCTCGGACTCGGAGTCAGCCTCCTCGCCCTCGGCATCCACGGCCACGAGGACCCTCTCTTCCTCGTCTGCGGCGCCCTGCGGATCGGAAGAGGGTCCGTCCGTGATGCCAGGTGCGTCCTTTGGTCCGGCGGCGTCGAGCGACACGCTTGGAACGGTGTCCCCTGCGGCGCGCGCGTGGACTTCCGCCAGCAGTGCCTCCTCGTCCTCATAGGTCACGGCGGGCATGGCGACGGTCTGGCTGGGATCCTCTGGCTGCAGGGACTCGCCCTTCTCGTCAGCCTCCGTCCCCTGACCATCCGCGACCTGCACGACAGGCTGCTCCCCAGGCTGGCCGGAAGCCAGCTCCTCCCCACGCTCGATCTTGGGAGCCTGGCGCTCGCCTCGAGGGATAAGCTCCCTCACATGGGAGAGCGCCGACTTGACGGAGGCGAGGAGCTCGGCAGGGCGGGAAGGAGCGTCGGGGTCGATGACCTCGAAGTCAGCGAGAAGGGCGTCGTCAGCCAACGAGTCCGGCGCGGAACCACTCTTGGCGGCCTCGGCGGCATCGGATGATTCCTCCTCGGGGAACGACTCGGAGATGCGGGCGTTGGCACGTGCCATGAACTCGGGCATGGTGGCCCCGGGCTCTGGCCGTGCCCCCGCCCCAGACGAAGTCTCCCCCGCCTCGCCGGCGAGTCCGCTCGCGGACGGGGCGGCTCCGGGGAGCGCGCCGTCGACGTCGATTTCGGGCAGGTCGGGAAGAACGACCTGGGGCACGGGAGGCTTCTGGTAGACAATCTGGCAACCCTCGGGAAGAATCTGGAGCTCCTCGATGAGCTTTGCACCGCGACGGACCGACTTGGGGCCTTCTGGTTCGGGCGCGGGAATCACCTGGGGGGTGAAGGCGGCGGTAGCCGGGTGGGGGTTTTCCGCTGCGGTCGAAGCGGCAGGCAACGGGACGGTGGCGGCGTCCTCTTCCCCCTTGTCAGAGGGAAGCTCGTCCAGAGAGGCAAAGGCCCGCTCGGAGGCCTCCTCGTCACTCTCTACCTCGAGCTCCTCCTCAAGCGGGGTGGAAGGCCCTTCGCCAATCCCCTCGGCATGGGAATGGGCGGCGGCCCAGGCCTTCGCCTCGTCATCCGCGGGACGCAGCTTGTCCAGCACGCCCAGCATGGCCGCGACGGAGGCCTTGTTGTCGTTGGCGCCGGTGGTACAAGAGGCGAATCGACCATAGATTCCCGCGATGCCGACGAGGAGGAGGGGGAGGGCAGCCAGCATTCCCAACACCCAGAAGACGTGACGGATTGAGGCGGGGATGATGGCGATGACCTGAATCAGGGAGCAAAAGGCCACGGCGATGCCACACCAGAGGCTCGACCGCATGAGGAGCGGCTGCCACCTGGCCAGCTGGGGCTGGAAGAGGAGCCCCTCGTTGGGACTGTCGTAGTGGGCGACGATCACGATGGGGCGGTTGCCCTTGACCACCAGGGGGCCGCTGGCTCGATGGACGCCGATGACGTTCTGGCTGCGGGCACGGGTCCCGATGCCCGATACGAGGTCCCGGCCGCCGAAGCGCAGGCCCAGGAGGATGGACGGCACAAGCACCAGGGCGAGACCGACCAGGCCCACGACGGAGCCCAGGATGCCCGAGAGGACCATGCCGATGACCATGATTACGAGCAGTATCGCCCGCGGAAGCTCAGGCGCCGCAGGCGCGGCGAACTCCTGCAGGCTCGTGTCGAGGCCGTGCTCCTGCATGATCGACTCGATCAGCTGGGAGGCGTCTAGCTCCTCCTGGCTGTTCGCCGGAGAGATGTCCACCTTGTCGTTGAGATAGTCGAGGTAGCTGCGCGTCGTTGCCATGCTATACGTCCTTTGCCGAAGCAGGGAGAGAATCGTCCACTTTCCTATCGTCCGAGTATACGTCTTATGATGCATATTTGTTCTACCAGCACAGCTCGGGGGTCGGAGGCGGCAACTGCCCGCACAGGGGCAAGGCCTCGCTGCACGGCATCGGATGTGGGAGGACGCATGGAGGACGATTTCGTCACGGTGAGCAGGGACGACGAACAAGCCAGGCGCGTGGCGGGACTGATCCTCGCCTTCTCAAACGCCAAGCACGCCCTCTCCAACGAGGAGCTCCGGAACACCTATTACCCGCAGGCAAGCGACGAGGCGTTCCGAAAGGCCTTCAGGCGCGACCGCACGGCCATGTCCGCCTGCGGCCTCAGCCTCGTCAACGTCGCGAGTGAGGGACAGCCCGGTCTCTGGAAGGTCGACGAGGCCGCGTCCTTCCCCGGAGGGGGGTCCCTCTCCTCTAAGGATGCGCTAGTGCTGGACGTCGCCTGCGCTCCCCTGACTCACGACCCGAGCTTTCCGCATAGGAGCGAGCTGAGGCTCGCCCTGGCCAAGGTCGACGGATCATTTGGTCCCAGCGGTAGCCTCGAGCGGCTGTTCTCTGGCAGCGGGATCGACGACGGGCTCCTACCTCCCCTACTCGCCGCCCTGTCTGGGAGACGGGAGGCGGTGGTCACCTACCAAGCAAGGGGCCAAGAGCCAAGGGAGAGGAGGCTGCGCCTCTATGGGAGCTTCGGCCTGAGGAGGCAGAGCTATTTCGTCGCCTCGGAGCTCCGCGATGACGGAAGCTGGAGGGAGCCCCGAGTCTACCGCCTGGACCGCTTCCTCTCCGCGAGGGTCGTGTCGGGCAGTTCCTACCGCATACCCCCGGATTTCTGCGTGGGTGACTACCTGCGCCTCCCCTTCCAGATCGGGCCCGAGGTCGGCACGGTCACGATTCAAGACCTGGGTTGCACAGAGGGGGAGGTGGCCGCGGAGCTCGACCGACGCGGCAGGCACGTCGATGGGCGCGGGGGGCGATGCTGGGAGGTCGGATACTCCGACCCCGAGGCGTGCGCCCGCTGGTGCGTGGCGCATCGCCTGATGCCCGTCGGGCCGCGGGAGGTCACCGACCACTGGGACAGGGTCGTGGAGGAGGCGTGCGATGCCTAGCGGGGCTTCCAGGCGAGGCAGGAGGGGCGGGCTCGAGGAGGCACGCGAGCTGGCCGCGCTCCTGGGCAGCCTCTCGGCCCAGGGTAGGTCACTCTCGCTATCCACGGTCGCCGCGCGACTCGGCTGCAGCACCCGGCACGCGCGCCTGCTCCTGGAGCTCGCCCTCACCGCCCACGACGAGGAGGGCATGGGTCTCCCCATTGGCCTCGGTGACGACGACCAGCTCGTCCTGGCATTCGACAGCGAGCGCAAGGGGCACCCGCTCAAGCTCACCCCTTCCGAGTCCGAGGCGATGCGGGCGGCGCTCGAACGACTGGGGATGTCGCAGGATGACCCAATCTACCAGGGAGTCCTTCCCTACCTCTCTCCCACCGGCGAAACGGGCGCGGAAGGGCGGCCACAGGGGCCGGACGTCAGCGGCAGGCCGAGCGTCCTCGACCTCTGCGCCCAAGCCATAGCCGATGGTCATGGCCTGGGCTTTTGGTATCGCGGCGCCGCCGATGCCGAACCAAGGAAAAGGCGCGTCATCCCCCAGACGCTCAGGACCGAGGAGGGGGCATGGTATCTCGAGGCGCTGGACCTCGAGATACAGGCCCAGAGGACCTTCCGCCTGGACCGAATGGCCGACCCCAGGCCGTTCGCGACGGGGGAGCACAAAGGGGCGGTGACCATGGGGCAGCAGGGCCATGAGGTCGTGCACGAGGTTGCCGTGGACTTCCTCGACCAGGGCCTCCTTGAGCTCTTCTCCTGGCATGGCATGCGAGTGACGGGAGAGTCGGAGGGCAGGACCTCCGTGACCCTCCCCCTCTACGCAGGAGACTGGCTGCCCCTCAGGCTCGCAGCCTGCGGAAGCTCCGTGGTGATACGCGACGAGGACCTCAGGGCCAGGGTGAGGGAGGCCGCGCGGGCTCTACACGCCGCCGCGACAAAAACGGGCCGGGCGTGAGCTCCCTACGACTCGTGGCCCGCCCGCCACATCCTGATGTACTTCCCCACGTTCCCGCACTCGAGCTCGCAGGGTGGCTGCTTGGGCAGGGAGTTCGTGAACTGGCGCCCATAGCGCTTGCTGACCAGGCGTGAGTCGGCGAGCACGAGGACGCCGGTGTCGCTCGAGCTTCTGATGAGTCGCCCTGCCGCCTGCTTGACCGAGATGACCGCCTCGGGGAGGGAATGGCGCCACCAGGAGCGGTCCTCGCGAAGCTCCCTCTCCCTCACCAAAGGGTCCTTGGGACTGGCGAAGGGCAGCTTGGGTATGACGACGCAACGGAGGGTGTCCCCTGCCGCGTCGAATCCCTCCCAGAAGGACCTCAGGGCGAAGAGGGAGCGGGAGCGGTCGGCGAGGAACTGGTCGCGAAGCCTGCGCGGTGACGCGCCACGCTCCTGCATGATCAGCTCAAGTCCCCGCTCATGCATGCGGGGAAGCACCTGCTGGTAGACGAGCTCCATGTCACGCCTGTTGGTGAAGAGGGTGAGCACCGAGCCGCCCATGGCCGTGTGGACGTCCACGAGGAGCTGGGACAAGGCCTCGCGATAGCGTGGGTCGTTGGGCTGGGGCATGTCCTTGCACACCACGACCGACATGTTGTCCTCGTAGTCAAAGCTCGAGTCGAGGCGGAGGTCACGATGGGCGTCAGGCCCTAGGGCATCGAGCCCCACGGAATGGTCGAAGTGCTCAAAGCTCTTTCCGACGGCCATGGTGGCCGACGTGAACACGACGCTTTGCATCTGCGACAGCCATCTCTCGGCCAGGTCGGGTCCGACCTCGAGCTTCTCCGCCACGAGGCGCTCTGATGGCATGTCCCGCTTGCGGCGGGCGAGCTCTGCTGAGTAGAAGTAGCTCTGGTCGCTCCCGTCCAAGACGAGCGAGAGGGACTCCCCCAGCTGCCCCAGGAAGCTCGTCGATGCCCTGAGGTCGCCTGCCAGAGGAGCGTCGACCTCGGAGAGGGTCTCAACCGCCTCTCGCGCGTCCTTCTCCGCCTCCTCGAGGCGTCTCAGGCAGACGTCGCCCACCTGCTTCAGCGACCCCCACTCGTCGCTCTCCCGCAGCCTCGCGTCAATCCAGACGTTCACGCGGTCATAGTCGCCCGACCCCTCTGCCTGACCGGCAAGCCCATGCAAGGCCAGGAGGAAGTCCACGCAGGACACGGAGGCGCGGGCGGACGACGCGGACAGCTTGGTGAGAAGACGCTGGTAGAGGGTAGCCTCGGCAAGACCCGAAACCTGGACCATGAGGTTGTGGAGGGTGCCGGTCTTTCTGCTCCCCAGCTGCTCGAAGCCGCGCCTCACCAGGTCGCCCGAGAACTCACGCGCCCATTGGCGGCGGGCCTCGCCCTCGAAGCCGTGTGCCTCGTCCACCACCCAATGGCTGATGGGGGGCAGAATCTGTCCATCGAGGTCGATATCCCGGAGCAGGAGGGAGTGGTTCGTGACCACGACGTCGCTTTGGCTCGCCCTCTTGCGGGCGCCGTGGACCAGGCACTCGTTGGGATAGAAGGGACAGCGGTTCCTCAGGCACTCGTTGGCCGTGGTGGAGAGCATCTGCCGTGGAACGTAGCGCCAGCGGATGCCCAACGCGTCGAGGTCGCCCTGGGGGGACTGCAGGCAGAACGCGTAGCTCACCGCGATTGCCGTGAGCATCTCGGATTGCGTCGTCCGTGGCGACTTTCCCATGCCGTCCACGAGCGAGAGGGGCAGCTCGGCGTAGGTCGAGGTCTCGAGCCTGTGGAGACAGGGATAGTGGTCGTAGCCCTTGAGGCTCGTAAAACTGAGCCCATCTGGGAGAACCCGCGCGAGGGCGGGAAGCTCCTGGGATATGAGCTGGTCAGTGAGGGCGTTGGACTTCGTGGCGACCCCCACGGTCAGCCCGTTCCTCTGTGCGAACATGAGCTCGGGAAGCAGGTAGGCCATGGACTTCCCCACCCCGGTGCCCGCCTCGATAGAGCGGTGCGAGGAGCTTGCGAGGGCATCCCTGACCTCCAGGGCCATCTGCTCCTGCTCCTGTCGCCACTCGAAGGACGGGTACATGCGCTCGACCAGGCCGTCGCGCCTGAACTGCGCCGTCACCTCCTCCGGCGAGGGGGAGACGGGCTCCTCTCCCCCATCCGGCGCTTCCGCCCTCATGGCTGGACGCTCGCCGGCAAGCAGGTCCCTCCTGGCCTGCCTCAGCGAGAAGGTCGCCTGGCCCTGCTCCTGGGAGAGGTGGCCGATGACGGGTCGGAAGGGCCAGTCCACCTCGGGGTGCATGTCAGCGAGACGACCCAGAAGGCCGGGCCCCAAGTCACTGAGTCCCAGGAGTATGACGCGCCACATTCCACACAGCGCGTCAACGTCCGCCATGGCGCGATGCGTGACCGCATCACAGCCAAAGGCGTGCGCCATGTCGGCGAGGCGATGGGTCGAGAGGCGCGGCAGCGCGATGCGTGAGAGCGCTAGCGTATCTATCCAACTATCACTCACGTCCTTACCGCCGGGCACGGACTCCACGAAGGTCCTGTCGAATGTCGCGTTGTGCGCAAGCACGGGGACTCCACCGACGAAGTCCGCGAGCCTGCCAATGACATCGGGCGCCTCGGGCGCGAGGGCCACGTCGGCGTTCGATATCCCCGTGAGCGCCGATATCTCGGATGGGATGGGTCGATGGGGATGCACGAAGCTGTGGAAGCGTTCCACCACCTCGCGTCCGCTCAGGCGGGCGGCGGCCACCTCGATGAGCTCGCAGCCCTTGAACGAGAGGCCCGTCGTCTCGGTGTCAAGGACGACTATGTCCTCCTCGAGGAGGTCGAACGAGGTCTTTGTGGCACGGCGCTCAAGACTGCGATAGCGCTCGGCAACCTCTTCCGGAGTGCCCGGCAGGAGAATCTCGTCGACGGGCGACGCCAGGGGTCCCATCCCGCTCATGCTGCTCCCGTCACTCCCTAGTCCTGGTCGTTGCCCTCGAGGGCAAGCTCCACGAAGCGCTTGCAAAGATCCGGGAAGCTTATTCCCGCGTGACGCGCGGAATCGGGAAGCAGGCTCATCTCCGTCATGCCGGGGATGGTGTTGGTCTCGAGGATGACGGGGATGCCGTCGGCGCGGACGATGAAGTCGCTCCTCGAGGCGCCCCTGCAGCCCAGGGCCCGGTGCGCGCGGATGGCCAGCTCCTGGGCCCTCGCGTAGCTTTCCTCTGGGATGCGGGCGGGAATGACGTGGTGGAGCTCGGATGGCTCGTACTTTACCTTGAGGTCATAGAACTCCGCGTTGGTCACAATCTCCACCACAGGCAGGGCCTCGGGCTCCTCGTTTCCCACGACGGGAACCGTGATCTCCGTCCCCTCTACGCAGGATTCGACGAGGACGCGGCATCCTCCCTCCCCTGCCCGGGCCACGGCGCGGGCGAGCTGGCGCGCGGAGGTGACCTTGGTGATGCCGTAGCTCGACCCGTTGGCGGCGGGCTTCACGAAGACGGGAAGCCCGAGATTGGCTACGAGCTCCTCTGCCTGCTTGTCTGTGAGGGCGACGTCGCCAGGGAGGTCCACCCCCTCGGGAACGGGTATCTGCGCCTGGCGATAGATTGCCTTGGCAACCTCCTTCTCCGTTCCCATGGCTGATGCGAGCACGCCAGAGAAGGTGTAAGGCAGGTGCAGGACCTCAAGCATCCCCTGAATGCAGCCGTCCTCGCCGTAACGTCCGTGCATGGCAACGAAGGCCACGTCGTATCCCCCCGAGACGAGCGCCCCAACGAAATCTGGCGCGGCGACGTCCAAGAGGGTGACGTCAGAGAAGCCCGCCTCGGCAAGCGCCTTCGCACAAGCCTTGCCCGATTCGAGAGAGACCTCCCTCTCGTCGGACCATCCGCCCGCAAGGACCACGAGCTTGCTTTGTGTAACGTCGGTCTTCGACATTCCTGGACTCCTTAGGGCGCGAGCGCCGTGCGCTAGACTCTTCTTGCAGGAAAAACACCTAGATGACGAGGATACTCCAGCCTCGCATCCAGACAGTTTGAGGGGTCCAAAACATGCAAGACGACAACAACGCGGCTGGTGGGACAAGGCCCGGAGTCGACCTCCACAGCCTGTCCCACGGACAGCTCCTCTCCCTTCTGGAAGAGCTCGGGCAGCCAAAGTTCCGCGCCAAGCAGATCGAGGAGTGGATATGGGAGAAGAACGTCAGCTCCTTCGAGCAGATGTCGAACCTCCCAAAGTCCCTTAGGGCACAACTTGCCGAGCGCTGTAGCCTTGGCGGGGTCGAGGAGGTCGCGCGCCAGGTCTCCGCTGACGGCAGTCGGAAGTACCTCCTGCGCTTTCCTGATAGGGTTTCGGTCGAGTGCGTGGGCATGCCCAACAGGGATCGCCTCGCGGTCTGTGCCTCCTCGCAGGCGGGCTGTGCCATGGGATGCGCCTTCTGTGCGACAGGGGCTGCCGGCCTCACGCGCTCTCTCACGGCAGGAGAAATATATGAACAGGTCATGCACGTACGTGACGACTTCGGAACGCGCGTGACGAACGTCGTCCTCATGGGACAGGGCGAACCTCTTATGAACTATGACGCGACGCTCGCCGCGCTGCGCAGGCTCAACTCACCCGAGGGTGCGGGAATCGGCGCTCGACACCTCACCGTTTCCACCTGTGGCGTCATTCCCATGATCAAGCGCTTCGCAAACGAACCCGAGCAGTTCACCCTTGCCGTATCCCTCCACTCCGCCGTGCAGCGCACACGAGACATGCTCATGCCAGGCGTGCGCAAGTACTCCCTGCTCCACCTCTATGACATCATGGGCGAATACGTGGACAAGACGGGGCGCAGGCCCACCTACGAATATGCACTCATCAAGGGTGTCAACGACAGCGAGGAGGAGCTTGCCTCCCTCTGTGACTTCTGTCGGGACAACCTGACCCACGTGAACCTGATCAAACTCAACGAGGTGAAGGGCAGCAAGTTCCGCCCGACATCCGACGCTCGCGCGCAGGAGTTCGTCCGTAGGCTCAACTCCGTGGGCGTAGAGGCAACCATTAGGAACTCGCGCGGCGCAGACATCGATGCCGCCTGCGGGCAGCTCAAGCAAAGCATCGACCGCATGGCTTGATTCGTCCTTCCAAGACGCGATGCCCCGTACTAGAACAAATGTTCTAGTACGGGGCATCGGCTTATGTCAAAAGAGACCTATAGGCCCAGACGTATCCATTCTTGTTCTACGTCTTGGGTCGGTGCTTCCTCCTCCATGACCATTCCCGTGACTCGCTCCATAAGCCCAGATACTTGACGAGCTGAGTTCATCACTGTTTCGGTCATGTCCCTGACCGACCTCCGTGCCTCCTCGTTGAGCAGGAGGTGAAATGAGAGGAGACTCGTGCCAGATAGGACTACCACTGCTGCAATGGTTCTTCTCAGATGGGTCATTACAATGCTTCCATTCCGCCGCTCAGCCTATCGACGAGCTGCGCAAGTTCCTCTTCATCCGCAAACTCTATCTCTACCTTGTTCTTGTTCCTAACCCTCTTCACCTTGACGTTGGTATCCAATGCAAGACGAAGCTGTCGTTGGGCCCGCTTGAACGACTGGGGCACCGGCTCTCTCCTAGGCTTCTCCCCCGTCTCATTGTTGCCAGAAAACAATGGGGCAAGGTTTTCTGTCTGTCTGACGCTCAGTCCTTGCTCTAACACCTTCTGCGCCAGCTTGAGCTTCCCCTCTTCGCCTGCCACGGCAAGAATCGCCCTTGCATGCCCAGCGGTGAGCTTTCCGTCCGCCATCATGTCCTGGACTTCCTGGGGTAGGTCAAGCAGGCGAAGCGAGTTGGCGATGGCCGAGCGAGACTTGGAAAGTATCTTTCCGAGCTGTTCCTGCGTAAAGCCGTTGTCTTTGATGAGCTTCCTGTATCCCAGGGCCTCCTCAATGGGATCAAGATCGGAACGCTGTAAGTTTTCGATGAGTGCCAGTTGGAAGACCTCATCGTCACTAATCTCTCGAATGCTTACTGGAATCTCTTCGAGACCAGCGAGCTTCGCAGCTTGGTAGCGCCTCTCCCCTGCCACTATCTCGTAGTTTGCACCCTTTTTCCTCACAAGGATGGGTTGTAGGACCCCGTTTTTCTTGATTGAATCAGAGAGATCCTCAAGTGACTGCTGATCGAACTTCTTTCTCGGCTGGCCCTTGTTAGGCTTTATTTGACTAAGCGGCAGTGTTGATGACAGTGTGATTGCGCTCACTTCCGCATCGGCACCACCCATGAGTGACTCGAGGCCCTTTCCGAGCCCACCTTTTCTAGCCACGACGCACGACCTCCCTTGCAAGCTTCATGTAGGCGAGAGAACCCTTGCTTACGCGCGCATACATATTTATCGGAAGGCCATGTGACGGCGCTTCCGAAAGCTTCACGCTTCTAGGGATGATGCTTTTGAATACCTTGTTCCCGAAGTACTTACGAACTTCCTCTACAACCTGTTTTGAAAGAGTTGTCCTAGCATCGTACATTGTCATTACTACGCCAAAGACATCCAATCCAGGATTCAAGCGCGCTTTGACCATCTTCATCGATTCAAGGAGCTTAGTCACGCCCTCCAAGGCATAGAACTCGCATTGTATGGGGATGAGCAGTGCATTTGCCGCAACCAGCGCATTGATCGTAAGAAGCCCCAACGACGGGGGACAGTCAATGAAGACGTAGTCGAACTCGTCTTTGATTCCCTCGAGTACGCTCTTCAATATCGTTTCTCGCGACATAACCGAGACTAATTCTATCTCTGCACCTGCAAGCTGTATCGTGGCTGGTATTACGAAGACATGAGGCTCTATTGTGTCTTCTATAAGTTCCTCGATGGGATAGTCATGCAACAGTGCATCGTAAATGTCGTGTTCCAGCTCTTCTTTCTCAATCCCGAAGCCAGATGAGGTATTCCCTTGAGGATCAAAGTCTACTATCAGGACTTTCTTTTTTTGTTCACCTAGGGCTGCGGCAAGATTCACGGCAGTGGTCGACTTACCAACCCCACCTTTTTGGTTGATTATTGCTAGTACCTTTGCTTCTCTATCTGGAAAGGCCCTCTTTATATCCTTGAATCCCACAAATCCTCCCTCATAGCCCGTCTGTTTTTGCTTCGTGTCTCAAAGGCTTCATTCATGATAGGGGACTTGTTTCACGTGAAACAAGTCCCCTATCATTCAGTTCTTTTGTTTCACGTGAAACGTTCCTCTCATTACAACGGCTTATTCTTAGCCATACCAATATGTCTTGGCAGGTTCAACTTTGCCTTCCCAATTTTTTCGAACGTAAAAATCTCCCTATGACCCTGATCGAGGGGTAGTTCGCATGTTTCACGTGAAACAAGCTTCATTCCGCAAAGTGGTGCGACATGAAGTGCATGATTGACTTCATCTGACTCAATTCGGCCCTTTGAAGATATGAGAAGGCCACCTACCTTCAGTAGGGGAGAAGAGTACTCAATCAAAACGGAGAGCTGGGCAAGCGCCCGGGCTGAGACCAGACTCGCAGCAGCTGGAATCTCCTTAGCAAGCTCTTCAGCACGAAGTGAACTCGTATGCACGCGATCTGACAACCCAAGCTCAAGAAGAAATTCATCGACCGCCTTCGACTTCTTGACGACCGAGTCCACAAGGATGCTGCGGCAGGGGAGCATGATGGAAAGAGGGATGCCAGGGTAGCCTCCACCTGTACCCAAATCAACGTAGAGGTCATTCTTAGCAATACCATGTGAATCAAGAGGCAGCAGAAATAGAAGCGAGTCCAAGATATGACGCAATAGTCCGTCCTTGGTGCTAACAATTCTCGTGAGGTTGATTTGTTTGTTCTTCTCCTGCAGCAGATGCAAGTGCTGCAACAATAGACTTGCCTGCTGCTCGTTGAGCTGAATGCCATAGGAAAGGGCAAGAGTGATGAGATCTTGGGTCGGATCCGCAATGGGACTCATGTAGTTTGGCCTTTCTGACAAAAGTTTCTCAGACAAGAACTTTGGTCAAAACAATGGGGGAGAGGCTTCAACCTCTCCCCCAAATTATCCGACATGGACAGCCTTAAGCAATCAGCGCACGAAAGTGATGACAACCCTTCGATCAGGGTCTTCGCCCTCAGAATGAGTGCTGACCTCGACGTCATCGACAAGGGCGAGGTGGACGAGACGCCGTTCATAGGCATTCATGGGAGCAAGGCTCACCTGTCCGTGCTGGCGCTTGGCACGTGCTGCAGCGGAACGGGCGAGGGACATTATCTTCTCTCGACGGCGAGTCTTGTATCCCTCGATGTCCACTACTACCGGGTAGTGGAACTTAAGTTCATTACTCATAAAAGAAGAAAGTACCATCTGAAGCGCATCAAGGGTGCGGCCGTGACGACCGATAAGAACCGCAAGGTCACCACCGCTCACGTCAAGAATGAGCTCCCCCTCGTCGCCGTCGTACTCGTCAATGACGGGCGAGGTCTCGCCAAAGAAGGCGAGCAGGCTCTTGAGGTAGCCGACGGCGGTGTCTGCGATGAGGTCCACATCCGCGTCCTCTAGCTCGACACCAGACTCAAAGCGCTCCCTCACGGCAGAGAAGCGGTCATTCGCGGCTTCGACATCCGCGGAATCGGAAGGCCTGGGCTCAAGGGTGAGCTTCTCCTCTTCCTCCATGTCAAACCTCCATCTTCCTAGGGCAGAAAAAAGTAATCAATGAGACAAGGGAGGCTAGCCCTTCTTGTGGGGACGGGGCTTGCGCTCCTTGCGGACTACGTCGACCTGGACGGGCTGGTTGGCCATTTTGGCCTCGGTCTCGGCCTTCACGCGGTCCATGACGCGCTGGGTGACGACCTTCTGCTGGACTACCTGCCAGATTGCGGACGTGTCGTAGTAGAGCAGTACCGCACCGGGCACGGACCAGCCAAACCAGAGCATCATGATGGCCATCATGACCCCCATGATCAGGGTCTGCTGGCGCTGGTCCTCACCGGTGTTCTTGAGGTTCATGACCAGGGGAACGAAGGTCAGGATGCCGAAGGCGATGTCGAGGATGATGTAGATGAGCGCCCCTGCCAGACCCCCTGCCGCAAGGGCGCCGGAGGCGGACTGGGAGAGCGAGGGCATGATGTTGAGGAAGTGCGCCTCGGCGGGCACGTTGCGGGCGACGGTGAAGAGCGCAAAGAAGACCGGCATCTGAATCAGCACCGGAAGGCAGCCACCAAGGGGATTGAACTTGTTCTCGGAGTAGAAGCGCTGCATCTCCTGGGCCTGGCGTTCGGGATCGTTCGCATAACGGTCCTGAATCTCCTTCATCTTGGGCTGAAGGGCCTGCATGCGCGCGCTCGAGGCAGTTGAGCGGGTCATGAGGGGCATGACGATGAGGCGCATGATGAAGGTGAGGATGATGACGGCCACGCCCCAGTCGCCCGTGAGACGAGCGAGGCTGGCAAGGACGTTCGTCAGAAAGCTAATAAACCAATCCCACATGGTTCCTCCGGGCTAGTGACTAGGGAACGGGATCGAACCCGCCCTTGTGAAAGGGATGGCAACGCAGGATGCGACGGACGGCAAGGAGGCCGCCCCGTGCCGCGCCATAGCGCTCGATCGCCTGGATGGCATATTCCGAGCAGGTGGGGGAGTAGATGCAATGGGGGGAGAAGAGGGGAGAGACGTAGTGCCGGTAGCCCCTCACGATGGCAAGGAGCATGTCCGCGACGAGACCCCTCGCCCCTGTGCGCACGGCAGGCATCCTAGTCACCAACGCGGACGAGAAGCGAGGCAATGGCCTCTCCCACCTCCGCCGGGCTGCTCTGGTGGGTACGACCCGTGGCAAAGAGAATGACGTCGTAACCAGCCAAGGGGAGACCACCTCTGCGTGCACCCTCCCTCAAGACCCTCTTGCATCTGTTCCTATAGACCGCACAGCCCAAGCGCTTAGGTGCAACGAAGGCGACTCTTCCCAAGCCGCCTTCGCCATCCTCGAGCACTGCCATGCGAACGAGTCTATGGTTGACCCGCTTCCCGCCAGAGAAGACCCTCTCAAAATCCCTCTTGGATTTGATGGTCTTCATCGGAATTCTAGACGGTGAGCTGCTTGCGGCCCTTGGCGCGACGGCGAGAGAGAACCGCGCGGCCGCCCTTGGTGGCCATACGAGCGCGGAAGCCGTGGGTCTTGGCGCGCTTCCTCTTGTTGGGCTGATACGTGCGCTTCATGTCTGAATCCTCCTGGGAGCATATAAACGAACCTATAGCGTCAAGCCATAAGATTGTAGGGGTCCGCCCCAACAAAAGTCAATTTTGGCTCTATGGGGCGAACAATTCACCCATTTTACGCTTTTACGACCGAGTAATTGGATGGGCATGCGTCTCGTTCGACGCACAAGTCACCAGGAGACGTATGAAATCATCCAGACTACAGTAAAAATTGCCGAATAGTTCACCTCTAGCTGCTATTATTTTTCAGCACATGATTTTACTAATACGCAGTTATCTACAACATTTCATCTCCTGTTGAAAACTTTCATTTGTTGAAATTCATTCGTGAATGTTTTCATCCTTGGATGAATGAATGTCGAAAAGCGAGGAAGCGCGCATGTCTCACCCGTTCTATCCCTTCGTGCAGAACGAGGGAAGCGAACAGGACGACCAAAGAGGGGGAGCGGACGAGCTCGTCGTGAGGTTCCCGGCGCGAATCGCCGTCTACGACGACGCGGCGGCCGCGCCGAGGGTCGTGGTGGTGGAGCCCTCTGACGTGCGCACCTACCTCGAGGAGATAACCGCCACCGTGGCACGACTCTGCAAGGAGCAGGGTGGCGGCATCCCCTTCATGGTCATACGCGAGGTCGTCGAGAACTACGTGCACGCCTACTTCGCGCAGCCCACGGTGTCGATACTCGACGGTGGAGAGACGATTCGCTTCTCTGACCAGGGGCCGGGCATAGCCGAGAAGGGACGTGCCCTGGAATACGGCACCAGCTCTGCCACGGAGGAGATGAAGCGGTACATAAGGGGGGTTGGGTCGGGCCTGCCCTACGCCCAGCAGTATATGGAGGACCGAGGCGGCTATCTGAGCATCGAGGACAACATCAAGGGCGGCACCGTGGTCACCATCTCCATGCTCGAGCGCGGGGAGGAGCAAGAGATGGGTCAGGGGATGCCGCTCCAACCGTTGTCTCCCGTCGCCGCCCAGGCACAGCCCCCCATGGCATTCGCATACCCCTATGCCTACCAACCAGCACAACAACAGGCGGGCTACATGCCCGTACCGGGGTACGTCCAACCAGCATGGCAATCGATGGCGCAGCCCATGGCTCCCACGGCACAGACGGGAATTGCGACACAGGGAACGCCGGTCGTCCCTCCCCAGGGCGGAGGCACGCTGGTAGGAGGGCTCAACATCTCCCAAAGGGGCCGCGTCATCCTCCAGTACCTGCAGGTCCACGAACTGGTGGGGCCCACCGAACTCAAGAACAGCTTTGGCAACTCGCAACCCACCTGGACGAGGGAGCTCAAGGCGCTTGAGGAGGCGGGCCTCGTGTCAAAGAGGGTTGGCGGACAGAAGAGGGGCCTCACGGAGGCGGGAAGGGCGATAGCGGCGGGCATATAGGACCGAGGCAGACGTCTTCGGGAGTTTTCATCATATAATGGGGTGCACTTTTCAACATTCATCCCCGAAGACGAGTGGTGAGGCATGGATCCCGTACAAGAGTCGGACGCGAAGGTACTCTGGCACGACGTGCTGGGGCTCCTGGCGTCCAAGAGCGTGGCACCGGCGGCGCTCGCCATGCTCAGGAGCTGTGACGCGACCGCCTTTGACGGAAGCGAGCTGCACATCGCGACGAGCATGGGATTCGCACAGAGGAAGATCGTCCAGCAGACCCCACTCATTGAGGAATGCCTCGAGCAGGCGGCGTTCCAGCACGTGAGCCTGGTGGTCGAACTCCTGCAGGAGAGCGCGCCCGCCGCCATCCAGACGAACGCGACCGTGACTCCCGACGAGCTGAGCGGACTTGCCGGCTCTTCGGGGGAGCCCGTCGCCGCGCAGGGACAGGACGAAGGTTGGCAGAAGGCCCAGAGGTCGCAAGGGCGGCGGAGGAACAACAGCTTCCAGAACGACACCAGCGTCCTCGACTCTAAGCTCACCTTCGACCGCTTCGTCGCCGGCGAGGAGAACATGCTCGCCTACGAGGCCGCAAAGCAGGTCGCGAACGGCGAGAACAAGAGCTACAACCCGCTCTTCGTCTACGGGAAGAGCGGCCTGGGAAAGACTCACCTCCTGAGGGCGATACAGAACTACATAGTGAGGAACGACCCCTCTCGCCTCTGCATCTACCGCACGGCAGGCGAATTCATAGAGGAGTACCGCATAGGCTGGAACGACGACAAGCTCGACGCGCGAAGCGCGCTCACCGAGCGCTATCAGGGCGTGGACGTGCTCATCATCGACGACGTCCAGAACATGATGACCGCTGCGGGCACCATCAAGTTCTTCTTCGAGACCTTCAACGCGCTCATGGACCGCGGCAAGCAGATAGTCTGCGCCGCGGACCGCTCGCCCTCCCAGCTTGGCATGGGCGACAGCAAGTTCGACGAGCGCGAGACGAGCCGCATGGACTCCGGCGTCACTGTAAGCGTCCAGGTGCCCGACTACGAGCTCAAGCTCAGCCTCATCAACACCTTCTACGAGCGCATGCGGCAGGACGCCGCCGTCGAGCACGTGCCGGACCTCGGAGGGAACATCCCCGAGGACATGCGCAAGTACATGGCCGAGCGCGCGGGGACCAACATCCGAATCATCGAGGGCTTCGTCCACACCTGTCTTCTCTATGCCTTCCGCAAGGAGAGGAAGGGGGAGGCGCTCACGCGAGAGGACATCGCGCGCCTCGCGGCGGCAAAGTGGCCCACGGGCCAGAGGGTCGTCACCGTCGAGCAGATCCAGAAGGCCGTGGAGAGCTACTACGACGTGGCCCACAGCGACCTCATAGGCTCGAAGCGCAACAAGGAACTCATGGAGCCACGACACGTGGCCATCTGGATGACCAGGGAGCTGACGGACAACACCCTCGCCGACATAGGGAAGCGCTTCGGCGGGCGGAGCCATGCGACGGTCAAGCACAGCATCGCGTGGGTCGACCGCACGAAGAAGGAGGACCGCCTCTTCCTCGACCGCATCCAGACCCTCCACGACGGCATCTGCGACGGAGGGTAGTGGAAAAAGTGGAAGAAAGGTCGTCGGTTTCATGTGGATAAGTCCCAAAAGCTGTAGAAGGAGTTTTCCACACGTCGGCCGATTGTTTGGATTGTTGAGCGGCAGCCTCTGGCAGAACATTTGAGACGATAGTCTCTACCAGCAGGTTTAAGAAGTATTGAACATTTCGACAGGCTCTATTATTACTACTGTCTCTTAATAAGAAAAAAGTACTAATAGCCATAGAAGGGGTCGCTCATGAAGTTCTCGGTGAGTCAGTCGGCACTGGCAGGTGCCCTCGCGGTCGTCTCTAAGGGCATGGCCTCCAACTCGACGCTCCCCATCCTCTCGGGCGTCTACATCAAGGCCGAGGAGGGCGTGCTCGAGTTCCAGACCACCAACCTCACCATCTCCATCCGTCACAAGATACAGGCGAACGTGGAGGAGGCCGGTGCCACGGTGCTCTCGGGCAAGATCCTCTCAAACATCGTGAAGACCCTCCCCGACAGCGCCGTGAGTTTCGATGGCGCCGGACACACCGTGCTCATCTTATGCGAGAAGAGCAAGTTCCGCCTCAACACCCTCGAGGCGGGGGACTTCCCCGAGTTCCCCGACCTCTCCCCTGACCGATCCATCGAGCTCCCGAGCGGTCTCCTCTCCCAGATGGTCGACAAGGTCTACAAGGTGACCTCGAAGGACAGCTCGCGGCCCATCCTCTCGGGCATCCTCCTCTCGGTCGAGGAGAACACCATCAGGCTGGTGGCGACGGACTCCTACCGCCTCGCGGTGTGCGACTCCAACACCGAGACCTCTTCGGTCGACGAGGCCTTCGTGGCCATAGTCCCGGGCAACACCTTCCACGACGTCCTGACCCTGCCCTCGATGACCGAGGAGGTCATGGTGGGCATCACCGACAGCCAGGTGGTCTTCTCGTTTGGCAACACGACCTACGTCTCGCGCAAGATAGACGGGACCTTCCCGAACTACCGCCAGCTCCTGCCCCCCAGCTGCACGACCTCCGTGAGGATCGACGTCCCCCAGTTCGCGGCCGCCCTCAAGCGCGTGTCCGTCATCGCCCTGGCAAACCCCTCCGTGCGCTTTGACATAGACGCCGACGGCAAGGTCTTGAAGCTCAGCGCCTCCTCCCCCGACCAAGGGGAGTCCACCGAGCTCCTTCCCGTCGAGGTCGAGGGAGAGGGCATGGCAATCGCCCTCAACTACCACTACGTCTTCGACTGCGTCAACGCCGCCACGGGGCAGGACAGCATCACGCTCGAGCTCCAGAGCGCCATGCAGCCGGGCATCTTCAAGTCCTACTCGAAGATCAACTACCTGTATCTCCTCATGCCCGTGAGGATGTAGCTGGTGGGACTCCTGGCCCGCAGCCTCAGCCTCACGGACTGGAGGAACTTCCCCGAGCAGGACCTGGGCCTCGGCCAGGGCCTCACGGTGCTCGTGGGACGCAACGCCATGGGCAAGACCAACACCGTCGAGGCACTGCAACTGTTGACCGCAGGCTACTCCTTCCGGCGTCCCAGGTCGGGACAGCTGGTCCGCGAAGGTGCCAGCAAGGGCCGGGCGCGCCTGCGCCTCGAGGGGGACGGTCGCGTCGTCGACCTCGAGTGCACGGCGACCTCGGATCCGCCGCGGCGCCATTGGAGGCGCAACGGGAAGGCCTGCGCCCCGCAGGACCTGCCCCAGACCCTCATGTCGGTGCTCTTCTGCCCGGACGACCTCTCGTTCGTGAAGAGGGGGGCCTCGTATCGCAGAGATGAGATAGACGACTTCGGACGGCAGGCCGCACCTGGCTACTCCCGTCTCCTGCAGGCCTACGGCCGTGCGGTCGACCAGCGAAACCGGCTCCTCAAGGAACCCTATCCAGACCTCTCGCTCCTCGACGCCTGGGACAGCTCGCTGGCGCTCGGCGGCTCGGCCCTCCTCGTCGCCCGCGAGAGGCTGTTCGAGAGGCTCCGCCCGCGCGTCGTCGAGGTGTACGGACAGCTAGCGGCCGGCGAGCGCCTGTCCTGCTCCTACGAGTCCTCGTTGGGCATAGACCTCGCCGGACTCTCCCGCGAGGAGGTGTGCGACGCCTTTCTCGCCCGTCTGTCAAAGATCAGGGGAGACGAGCTCAGGCGCCAGCAGACGCTCGTGGGGCCCCAGAGGGACGACCTAGCCTTCAGGGTGGAGGGCCGCGACGCGCGGAGCTTTGCCTCGCAGGGGCAGCAGCGCACGATCGTCCTCGCCTGGAAGATGGCGGAGGTCGACCTTGCCCGCGAGGTCGTGGGGCAGCTTCCCCTGCTCCTCCTGGACGACGTCATGAGCGAGCTCGACGCCGACCGCAGGGGCGCCATGACGCGCTTCGTCGAGGAGGGGATGCAGACCGTGGTCACCACGACGAACCTGGGCTACTTTCCCGAGGAGCTGCTGGCGGACGCGGAGGTGGTCCACATTGGCGAATAGGGGGGGAGGGGGCCCGGAGAGCCTGGGAAGCTTTTTGGGGAGCTTCCTCTCGGGCGGCTTCGGAGGCCGACTGAGCGCTAACCAGAGGGCTGCGGCCATCTGGTATCGAGCCAACGGCGACACGGAGCGCCGCCACACGACAGGAGTCTTCCTCCGCAAGGGGCGCACCCCGGCGCTCCCGCCCGTCCTTGGGGTCTACGTCGATTCCTCGAGCCGCCTCACCGACTTCAGCGCGAGCAGGGACGTCTATCTTGCGCGCCTCGCCAACGCCGGGCTCGAGCTGTCGGGCATAGAGTTCCGCCTGACCCGCCGTCCGCGCATCGAGGCGGCCCCGCATGAAGCGCGGCCAAGCGGCAAGAGGCGCCCGATGGACCTCCCGCCGTTGGGTGAGGCGGAGAGAGACAGGGTCGAGCGACTTACCTCAGACCTCCCCGACGGGCTTCGGCAGAACGCCTCACGGGCCATGGAACTCTCCCTTAGGCGTGATACGCTCAAGGCAAGAGAATCTGGTGCCGACGCCAAAAAATAGGTCCATAAGCCGTCAGAGACGGTTTCATGGATATTCTGACCGGTGTTTTTTCATTGGTACCAATACAATTCCTCCATTTTGAGAGGATATGTGGCCTAGAATCGTAAGGTCCCATGCACCATGGACCAACCACGCTGAGTGAGAGAGGAACCACGTGGCCAAGAACGAGAACAACTACGGCGGAAACGAGATCAAGGTCCTCGAGGGCCTCGACCCCGTCCGCAAGCGCCCTGGAATGTACATCGGCACGACGAGCTCTGCGGGTCTCCACCACCTCGTGTGGGAGATCGTCGACAACTCGGTCGACGAGGCCATGGCAGGCTACTGCAGCAGGATCAAGGTGACCGTCCACGCCGACGGGTCGGTGACGGTCGAGGACAACGGCCGCGGCATCCCCGTCGAGAAGCACCCGCAGAAGAAGATTCCCACCCTCGAGGTGGTGCTCACCATCCTCCACGCAGGCGGAAAGTTCGACAACTCCGCCTACAAGGTGTCCGGCGGGCTCCACGGCGTGGGCATCTCCGTCGTCAATGCCCTCTCGAAGCGGCTCGTGGCCCAGGTGAAGCGCGACGGCGGCATCTGGGAGATGGAGTTCTCGCGCGGCAAGGTGACCAGCAAGATGAAGCGGGTCGGCAGCTCCAAGGCGACCGGCACCACCATCACCTTCTGGCCCGACGAGGAAATCTTCGAGACGACCGTCTTCGACTACGAGGTGCTGCGCAACCGCCTGCAGGAGACGGCCTTCCTCAACAAGAACCTCAAGATCGCCCTCGTCGACGAGCGCGAGCTCACGCCCCGCACGGACGAGTTCTGCTACTCCGGCGGCATCGTGGACTTCGTCAAGTTCCTCAACGAGGGCAAGACGATCCTGCCCGGCTGCTCCAAGCCCATCTACATCGAGGGCAGCTCCGAGGAGGGCGTGCCCGTCGACAAGCGCGGCGAGGTAGAGGTCTCCATGCAGTGGAACGCGGGCTACTCGGAGACCGTGATGACCTTTGCCAACGACATCTACACCGACGAGGGGGGCATGCACCTCGAGGGCTTCCGCACGGCGCTCACCAAGACGATGAACGACTACGCCCGCAGCCACAACCTCCTCAAGGAGAAGGACAGCAACCTCACGGGCGACGACATCCGCGAGGGCCTCACGGCGGTCATATCGGTCAAGCTCCCCGACCCGCAGTTCGAGGGCCAGACCAAGGCCAAGCTGGGCAGTTCGTACATGCGCGGCCTGACCAACAAGATCGTCTCGCAGGGTCTCTCCGAGTATCTCGAGGAGCACCCCAACCAGGCCAAGGAGATGTTCAAGAAGGCGTCCCAGGCGGCCAAGGGCCGCCTCGCGGCGCAGAAGGCCCGCCAGGCGACGCGGCGCAAGGGCCTGCTCGAGAGCGCCGCGCTTCCTGGCAAGCTCGCGGACTGCTCCGTGCGCGACGCCTCGATGACTGAGCTCTTCATCGTGGAGGGCGACTCCGCAGGCGGGTCGGCCAAGGATGGTCGCCGCCGCGACATCCAGGCCATCCTCCCCCTGCGCGGCAAGATCCTCAACGTGGAGCGCGTGGGCGACCACAGGGCCTTCTCGTCCGAGACCATCCAGGCGCTGATCACCGCCATCGGGACGGGAGTCACGACCTCCATGGGAGACGGCGGGGACTTCGACATATCCAAGGCCCGCTACCACAAGATCATCATCATGACGGATGCCGACGTCGACGGCGCGCACATCCGCATCCTGCTCATGACCTTCTTCTACAAGTACATGCGACCCCTCATCGACGCAGGCTACGTCTACAGCGCCTGCCCCCCGATCTTCGGCGTGAAGGTGGGCAAGAGGATCCACTACGTCTATCCCGACGGCCGCACCGCCGAGGAGACCCTCCTCGCCCAGGCGATCGAGGAGTACGTCCCGCGCGACGGAGAGGGCAAGCAGCGCAAGTACAGCGTCCAGCGCTACAAGGGCCTGGGCGAGATGGATCCCCAGCAGCTCGCGGACACCACCATGGACCCCAAGAGCCGCATTCTGCAGCGCATCACCATCGAGGACGCGGCCAAGGCGGAACTGGCCGTGTCCAGGCTGATGGGCTCGCAGGTCGAGTACCGCAAGGACTACATCGAGCGCCACGCCAAGGATGCGCGCTTCCTCGACATCTAAGCGAAGGGACAGCAAGTGGCAGAAGACAACGACACCCCCCGGGAGGGCCAGGACGGCATGCTGCCGGACGACCTCCGAGAGCTGCTGAGTCGCGCGGAGCGCGACGAGTCCGACGTTCCCGTCTATGACCCCGACGCCGAGGACGAGGCGGGCATGGACGACGGCGCCGAGGACGACGCGGACGAGGAGCTCGAGCTCGCGGCGGACAACCGTCCCGACGGCGACTCCGTGGACATCCATGGCGGCAGACTCCAGATGCACGAGTTCGGACACGAGATGGAGCAGTCCTTCATCGAGTACTCCATGTCGGTCATCACGGCCCGCGCCCTCCCTGACGTCAGGGACGGCCTGAAGCCCGTCCACCGGCGCATCCTCTACGCCATGAACGAGGCAGGCATCTTCCCCAACAAGCCCCACAAGAAGTCGGCCTGGACCGTCGGCGAAGTCATCGGCAAGTACCACCCGCACGGCGACTCCGCCGTCTACGATGCCATGGTCCGCCTCGCCCAGTGGTTCTCCATGCGCGTCACCCTCGTCGACGGGCACGGGAACTTCGGCAACATCGACGGAGACTCCGCGGCCGCCATGCGATACACCGAGTCCCGCCTGGGCCGCCCCGCCATGGAGCTGCTGCGCGACCTCAACAAAGACACCGTCGATTGGAACCCCAACTACGACGAGTCCCTGCAGGAGCCAAGTGTGCTTCCCGCCCGTTTCCCCAACCTGCTGGTCAATGGCTCGCAGGGCATTGCGGTCGGCATGGCGACCAACATCCCGCCCCATAACCTAGGCGAGGCCATCGACGCGACCTGCCTGCTCATCGACAATCCCGACGCCACGACGGACGACCTCATGAGGGTCATGCCGGGTCCCGACTTCCCCACCGGCGCGGTGATCATGGGGTCCGAGGGCATCAGGCAGGCGTACGAGACGGGCAGGGGCATCCTCACCGTTCGCGCCAAGGCCCACGTAGAGTCCACCAAGGGTGGCCGCAACAAGCTGGTGTTCACCGAGTTCCCCTACGGCGTCAACAAGGGCACGCTTCAGGAGAAGATCGCCCAGCTGGTGAACGACAAGCGCATCGAGGGCATCTCCGACATGCGCGACGAGTCCAACCGCAAGGGGCTGCGCCTCGTCATCGAGCTCAAGCAGGGCGTCATCCCCGAGGTCGTTCTCAATAACCTCTACAAGTACTCCTCGCTCCAGACCTCCTTTGGCATCATCGACCTCGCCCTCGTCAACGGCGTGCCCAAGCTCCTCTCGCTCAAGGAGATGCTCCAGTGCTACATCGACCACCAGGTGGAGGTGGTCACGAGGAGGACCCGCTTCGACCTGGCCAAGGCGCAGGCCCGCGCCCACATCCTCGAGGGCCTGCTCATCGCGCTCGACAACATCGACGAGGTCATCAGCATCATCCGCTCCAGCCGCACCGACACCGAGGCCTCAGAGCGCATGATCGCGCGCTTCGGCTTCACCAAGGAGCAGACGACCGCCATCCTCGAGATGCGCCTGCGGCGCCTCACCGGCCTCGAGCGCGACAAGATTCAGGAGGAGCTGGACGGCCTGCGCCGGGCGATCGCCTACTACGAGGAGCTCCTGGCGGACGAGCGGAAGATCCTTGGCGTCATCAAGACCGAGATGGGCGAGATCCGCGAGAAGTACGCCGACAAGAGGCGCACCACCATCTCTGACGCACCCGTCACCCTCGACGTCGAGGACCTCATTGCTGAGGAGGACATGGTCATCACGGTGACCCACTCCGGCTACGTCAAGCGCCTCCCCGTCTCGACCTATCGCTCCCAGAAGAGGGGCGGCAAGGGCATCCAGGGTCTCTCACTCAAGGACAACGACTTCGTCGAGGACCTCTTTGTGGCATCCACCCACGACTACGTGCTCTTCTTCACCAACAAGGGCAAGGTCTACCGCGTCAAGGTCCACGAGCTGCCCATCGGCTCGCGTCACGCGCGCGGCTCGGCGCTGATAAACGTGATACCGCTTGCCGAGGGCGAAAGGGCCGCCGCCGTCATCACGACGCGCGAGTTCCCCGAGGACGAGTACCTGCTCTTCGCCACCTCCAAGGGCATGGTCAAGAAGACGGCCATGAGCGACTACGACAAGAGTCGCCGTGACGGTATCATCGCCATCAACCTTAAGAAGGATGACGAGCTGGTCAACGTGCGCCGCGTGAAGCAGGGAGAGAACGTCATCCTCTGCACCGACGCCGGCAAGGCAATTCGCTTCGACGAGGGGGAGGTCCGTCCGACCGGCCGCGACACCTCGGGCGTGAGGGGCATCACCCTGAGGGATGACGCCCGCATGCTGGGCATGGAGATTTCCAATGGCAAGGGCGACCTGCTCGTGGTGACCGAGAAGGGCTACGGCAAGCGCACGCCCGTATCCGAGTACCCCGAGCACAAGCGCGGCGGGCAGGGCGTCTTCACCATCGCCATGACCTCCAAGAAGGGCAACCTCGTGGCCTGCCGCGTGGTCGGCCCGCAGCACGAGCTCATGATGGTGTCCGAGGAAGGCGTGGTCATTCGCGTGAAGACCTCTGACATCAGCCTGCTGGGCCGGTCGACCCAGGGCGTGAAGATAATGAACATCGGCGAGTCCGACCGCGTGAGCGCCGTGGCACGCATGATCGCCCGCAAGAAGAAGGCGCCCAAGGCCAACGTCAACCAGGGTATGCTCGACCTTGGCGCCGCAGGGGCCCGGGACGCCGACGACGAGGATCCCATCGACATCGGCGGCGAGGAGGAGCTCGACGAGTCCTTGATCGAGGACGATGACGAGTAGGCCCTCCGACATGAGGTAAATGGGGACCCCGGGCAAATGCCCCGGGGTCCCTCCCTATTCGAGCCAAGTTCCTGGCGCGACGCTCCGAGTCAGGAGAGCGTTGGGCCTACGAGTCGAAGTCCTCAGGCGAGATGGACTCGACGAAGTCGTGGAAGCGCTCCATCTCCTGCTCTTCCTCCTCTCGCCTGACTCCCTGGAAGTCGGGCAGCGCCGCAGCCTCGAGCACGTGCTCGTCCGCGAAGAGTGGCACGTCCATCCGCACCGCGAGCGCGATGGCGTCCGAGGGGCGGGCATCCACCTCGACATGGCTGCCGTTGGGGGCGGTGAGGAGCAGGTTGGCGTAGAAGGTGGTGCCATGGACGTCCACGATCTCTACCGCGTCGAGCGTGGCCCCAAGCTCGCGGATGGTGCGCGCCATTACGTCGTGGGTGAGGGGGCGCCCCTGGTGCTCGTCACCGATGCCCATGCTTATGGCGGTCGCCTCTATGGGACCGACCTGTATGGGAAGTTGTATGGGCTCCTCGTCCCTGCCCGCGGTCCTGGTCTTGAGGACTATGAGCGAGGTGACGGGTCCGCCGCCCACCACGATCGTCTGTATGTCCATTCTCTTCACGTCGTCGCACTTCCTCGTACCTGTTTGTGTAGCTATGGTACCCAGACGCCGGCGCCTCTCCCCAAATGTGAGGGAAATCGCAAAGACCAAACTTTTTTGTTGACCGGCCATCGGGCAGCAGGTATTATTTCTTCTTGCGTTGGGCCCGTAGCTCAGTTGGTCAGAGCGTCCGGCTGATAACCGGGAGGTCACAAGTTCGAACCTTGTCGGGCCCACCATTTCTTGAAAATAAACGCCCCAGCGCAGCCGAGTCGCCGCTGGGGCGTTTATTACTCTAGATGGGGCAGGCCGCCGCGCAACACGGGGACGTAGCTCAGCTGGGAGAGCGCGGGCTTTGCAAGCCTGAGGTCGTGGGTTCGAACCCCATCGTCTCCACCATGCAACTCCGGCCAGGGACTCGTCCCTGGCTTTTTTATTCTCGGAACAATGCCTGGTCCCTGCCCCCTTGGCAGGACAGCTCGGGCTTGCGCTACCATCGACGGGACACTGACGCGAGCGGAAGGACCTTCTCCATGGCAGCAGACGAGTGCAGGCACGACGGGGTTTCGTCGGAGCTCGACGTGCTCTCGAGCACCCTCATGGGCGACGCCTTCGACATGTTGGCGTCCGGTGACGAGGTCAACGTGCTGCTCGTGGTCCAGGACGAGGACGGCAACGCAGGCTCGTACGAGTTCTCTGACGACGGAATCGAGCAGTGCATCGAGGCGGCACGAAGCAAGGTCCTCGAGCTTCGTCATGCCATGGGTGACGAGGAGGCAGGGCTCGGCCTTCCCGTGCGCTATGCGCTCGCCTACGAGGGTGCTGTGGGGGACGACGATGGCTCCTACCAGGATGCCCTCATGCTCGAGTTTGGCGAGAGGGGATACAAGAGCTATTCCGCGTTCTCCTACTTCGAGGGCAGGGGAGAGGGCGACGGCTTCCGTTGGACGGAGCCGGCACCCGCCGGCGAGCTCGAGCCGCTGATCTAGCGTTCCCTCGCCCTCTTGTGCGTCCCAAGCGGCAGTTTGCGTGGAGTGCAGGCGCTTTTCGGCCAGTGCGCACAACGTATGGCGCTCGTGCAGTAAAGTCTCTCGCATCTATGCAACGCACGTCGAACGAGAGGCCCAAATGCTCCAGGAGCACATCAGGAACATCGCAATCATCGCCCACGTAGACCACGGCAAGACGACCCTGGTCGACCAGCTGCTCAAGGCAACCGACGCCTTCCGCGAGAACCAGCAGGTCGAGGAGCGCATCCTTGACTCCAACGACCAGGAGCGCGAGCGCGGCATCACCATCCTGGCAAAGAACATCTCGATCGACTACAAGGGCGTCAAGATCAACGTGATAGACACCCCCGGCCACGCCGACTTTGGCGGCGAGGTCGAGCGCGTGCTCAGGATGGCCGACGGAGCGGTGCTTTTGGTGGACGCTGCCGAGGGTCCCATGCCCCAGACCCGCTTCGTCCTGCGCCACGCCATCGACGCAGGTCTCAAGATCATGGTCTGCGTGAACAAGATCGACAAGGACGCTGCCAACCCCGAGCGAGCCCTCAATGCCTGCCTCGACCTGATGATGGACCTCGGGGCCAATGACGACCAGCTCGAGTTCGCCATGGAACACGTCGTGTATGCCTCCGCCGCCAACGGCTTCGCCCGCCTGGACCCCGATGACGGCAACCAGGACATGCTACCCCTGCTCGACATGGTCGTGGACTCCCTTCCCGCTCCCGACGCGGACGTCGAGGGACCCCTCGCGATGCAGTGCGTCACCATCGACCACTCGGAGTACGTCGGTCGCATCGGCATCGGTCGCATCTACTCGGGCACCATCCACGATGGCGACAAGATTCTAGTGGTGAAGAACGACGGCTCCCGTGCCATGAGCCAGGTGAAGCAGCTCTTCACCTTCGACTATCTGGGACGTACCGAGTGCCAGGAGGTCGGCGCCGGGGACATCGCTGCCGTCGTGGGCGTCGACTCGACCGACATCGGAGACGTCTACACCGACCCCGAGAACCCCGTCGAGCTCGACCCCATCGAGATCGACCCCCCGACCCTTGCCATCGTCTTCGAGCCGTCCACCTCGCCCCTCGTCGGCCGCGACGGGGACATCGTGGGTGGTCGTCAGCTGAAGGAGCGCCTCGAGCAGGAACGCGAGAACAACGTGACCATGCGCATCGAGGAGCTTCCCGACAAGACCGGGGTCGAGGTCGCCGGCCGCGGCATCCTGCACCTCTCCGTCCTCATGGAGGACATGAGGCGCGAGGGCTTCGAGTTCCAGGTGGGCCGACCCCGCGTCCTGATCAAGAAGGACGAGGACGGCAACCGCGTCGAGCCCGTCGAGCAGGCCGTCGTCGAGTGTCCTGGCGAGTACGCGGGCAAGGTCATCGAGCTCTTTGGCAACGTCGGGGGCACGATGACCCAGATGGACGCCGGCACCACCCAGACCCACCTCGAGTTCAAGATCCCCACCCGCGGCATCATGGGCCTCAAGAACCGCATCCTCAACGTCACCCACGGCGAGGCGGTGTTCTACCACACCTTCCTCGAATACGGTCCCTATGCGGGAGAGATCGGCGGACGCCAGAACGGCGCCATGATCTCGATGTCGACGGAGAAGGCCGTCGCCTACGCCCTGGGAACCCTCCAGGAGCGAGGGCAGCTCTTCGTGGAGCCTGGCACCGAGTGCTACGAGGGCATGCTGGTGGGCGAGAGGTCCAAGCCCGGTGACATGGTGGTCAACATCGCCCGCACCAAGAGCCTGGGCAACCAGCGCTCCTCCACGGCGGACATCGCCGTCCAGCTCACGCCCCCCAGGACCTTCACCCTGGAGGAGGCCATGGAGTACATCATGGACGACGAGCTCGTCGAGGTGACCCCCAAGAACATCCGCCTGCGCAAGCGCATCCTCAACGAGACCGAGCGTCGCAAGTGGCGCGTGCGTCACGGCATGGTGGACAAGTAGCGCAGGGGTTCATACGCAGCAGGCACAGACGAGGGGCGCCGCCCAAGGGATCGGGCGGCGCCCCTCGTCACGCGTCAGTTGGTTGTCCTATCGCTTGTCGTCCTCCTCGCGGCTGAACTTCGCCCGCGCATAGCGGCGCACATAGACCTCCGCGTCCTCCTGGCCACGTGCCGCGGCGCGCGTGTAGACCTCGCGCGCGACCTTGCCCACGGTGGGGCTGAGGTCCACGCCAGCTGGCGAGAGCACGTTGAATCGGAGCGACCACATGCGAAGCCCCACCACCACGAGCACCCCCAGGATGGTCGCCCAGGGTTGGTTGACGTGTGCCACCGAGGCCATGATCCAATAGGCGAAGGAGCCTCCCAGGGCGCAGAGGGCATAGAGGTTGCTCCTCAGGAAGATGCGCGGCGTGTCTCCCAGGGCTATGTCCCTCATCATGCCGCCACCTACTCCCGTGATCGTGCCCATGAGGGTGCAGGCCCAGGGGGTGAGCCCGTAGACGAGGGCCTTGTCCGTGCCCGCCACGACGAAGAGCCCGACCGAGATGATGTCCGTCCAGGCGAGTAGTCGTGGAAAGCGGTGGAGCGACCCCGAGAAGAGGAAGCCGATGATTCCCGTGAGGATGGCAGCGGGGATGGCGAGGGTGGAGCGAAGCATGTAGACGTCGCCCACCTGCATTATGGTGTCGCGCACGAGTCCTCCGCCCAGGCCTCCCAGCACGGACAGCGCGAGGTAGCCAACCAGGTCCAGGTCGCGTTCCTTAGCGACGAGCACCCCCGTGAGGGAGCCCACCATCACGGCGGTGAGGTCGAGCCATACAGGGATGCTCGCGGGTGCGTTGCCTGCGGCAGATGAGAAGAACTCAGGAACCATGCGCCCCTCTTTTATGTCGTCGTTGCGGTCAGGCGCCTATGGTAGCGCGTGATGGCGCCCGTGCCTCCTTCCACACGACGGGACGTCCCCTTGGCCTCGCAGATGGAGAAAAATTGGCTGTCGCGCTGCCCGGGGAAGTAAGGTATACTTGCGCGTGCGGTTTCAGGGAGAGTTGTCCGAGTGGCCGAAGGAGCACGATTGGAAATCGTGTATACGCCTAAAGCGTATCCTGGGTTCAAATCCCAGACTCTCCGCCAGAACTTCCAGCGGCGCCTCCGGGCGCCGCTTTCACACCCTTCGGAGGGGTGGCAGAGTGGTTGAATGCGGCGGTCTCGAAAACCGTTTAGCCCCTCGGGGCTACGAGGGTTCGAATCCCTCCTCCTCCGCCAGAACTTGCAGACCCGTCCTTGGTGGCGGGTCTTTTTTTGTGCCTTCATGCCGGCTTCGGCTGTCGGAAATGTGCGTATATCCTATATATTCAGCAATAGGTGGCCCTGACAGACCCCAGGCGCGACCTTCTGCGAACGCCTTTGCGATGGGAGGGCCTCATGGCATACGACAGCGCTTCATATTGGTCCAGGGCATGGGGGCTGCTCACGCGTGACAAGGGCTGGGCGAAGGTCCTGCTGGTCATGGGCGTGGCAGGCTTCGTCCCCATCGTGGGGATGCTTGGGACCTCGGGCTACGGACTCGAATGGGCCCGGCTCACCGCCTGGGGTGTCGACTCGGCTCCAAAGCAGAAGGACGTGAGGGTGGGGGAGTGCATCTCCAGCGGATGGAGGGGCTTCGTCTCCGCTCTCGGTCTCGTCTGCCTTTGGGCAGCCCTGAGGATGCTCTTTGCCCAGTCGTTCGTGGAACATCCCTTTGGCCTCATCCTCTTGGTGCTCGACCTGGCCGTCGGCGTCATCTGTTCGCTCTGTGCCCTGAGGGCGGCCATCTATCAGGACTTCAAGGCTGGTTATCAGGTCAACCGCATCATCGACATGATTCGCAGGGATCCTGTCGGGCTGGGGAGGATCATCCTCGCCGTCTTCCTCATGGACGTCGTCATTTGGTTCGTGGTCGCTTTCTTCGCCGTGATAATGGCGGTCGCGTTTGCCTTTTCGGCCCTCTCCGTGTTCGGGGCCACGGAAGGCGTGGACGTCCCTCTGGATGTCATGCTCAGATACCAGACCTTCTCGGGGCTTTTCTTCCCCACCATCATAGTCATGGTCTACCTGGTGCTCGTTGCGTACAGCTTCGTCAACCTCATGGAATACAACATGCTCTCGCTCTGGCTTCGTCAGTTCGACGTCCCCTCCTGGGGGTCCAGCTCTGACCCGCTTCCTGATGTCCCTGTGCCGCCTGCTGTGCCCGTTGTGTCCCCCGCGGTGCCAGGGGACCTCGCCATCGAGCCCACGGCTTCTACCGATGCGCCATCGCCCGAGGGCGTTTCGGGCACTGGCGCCTGCGCCCTCGCGTCTGCCGCCTCGTCAGATTTCATGCCAGGGGATGAGGCCTCCCCGGTCCCGGGCGATTCAAGTTCGACGCCGGCGCCCGCGGCGGGTGTGACCTCGGAGCTGGAGGTTTCGGGTTCTTCCGTCTCGGATGACAAGGACGGAAGGGAAGGCTCAGAGGAAGATGCTGGCGTGGAGGTCATAGATCTGAGCTCCCCTAGCCCTAGGGGCGATGCGACACAGGACGGCGTCGCTGGCATCAGACTGCAGGGGGACGAGGTCGAGCCAGGCGAATAACGGCAGAAAACACCCCATTCCGTCTGAACGTATGCCCATTTGATGGAGGTGCGCTGACCTTCCAGCGCTTGCTGCCACTCCTCACGACATGGCCTACCTGCGAGTCGGCCCTCTCCTATTGCACACGCGGGCAGTTGGGAGAGGGTCAGCTGCCAGCTGGTCGAGACATCCTTGATGTGGGGAGTGTATGGGAGCCGGAGGGTGTGGGGGAAACACGCAGGCCAGGCCCAAGTCCTGTGTTACGATTCCACACCGAACCTTTCCTGCTCCGGATGCAACCTTCACGTTCCGGAGCCGTTTAGCCCAGAGGAGGTGACCACATGAAGGCTTATGAACTGCTGTACTTTGTCGACCCCGCAGCCACCGAGGAGACTCGCGCTGGCGTCATGAAGCGTATTGACGTCGCTGTTACCGAGGCAGGCGGCACCATCGACAACGTCGAGGATTGGGGCAAGCGCAAGCTCGCCTTTGAGATCGACAACCTCACTGAGGGTGACTACACCCTGATCAACTTCCATGCAGACCCCACCCAGATCGCCGAGCTCGACCGAGTTCTGCGCATCAACGATGCCGTCAAGCGCCACATGGTCGTGCGCCGCAGCGACAGGGACTAGTCATGGAAGCGCAGGCAGCACGCCTGCGAATGAGAGGCAGTGAGCAACGTGAGCATCAACAGGGTGAACATTTCCGGCAACCTCACGCGTGACCCGGAGCTGAGGGCCACCCAGGGAGGGATGCAGATTCTCTCCTTCGGTGTCGCCGTCAACGACCGGCGCCGCAACGCCCAAGGCGAGTGGGAGGACGTTCCCAACTTCATCGATTGCGTCGTGTTCGGCAACCGTGCCGAGCCGCTCAGCCGTTTCCTCTCCAAGGGCTCGAAGGTTGCCATTGAAGGCAAGCTTCGCTGGAGCCAGTGGGAGCGCGACGGCCAGAAGCGCAGCAAGATCGAGGTGGTGGTGGACGAGGTCGAGTTCCTCTCGTCCAGGAACGCCCAGCAGCAGGGTGGATCCCAGGGGTACCAGCCCCAGGGCGGCTATCAGCAGCAGCCTTCCTACCAGCCCCAGGGCGGGTACCAGCAGGTGCAGCCCAGCTATGCCGCCCCTGCTCCGGCCCAGGCACCCGCTCCCGTCCAGCCCCAGGCCCCTCGTCCCGCCGTGCCCAATCCGCCCCAGACGGACGTTTACGACGAGGACATCCCGTTCTAGCTTCACTTAGGGCGGTATCGCCGCCAAAGAAAGGCATTAAGACATGGCTAAGCAAAGGCAAGTCGAACAGCGCCAGCCGCGTCGCAAGTTTTGCCAGTTCTGCAAGGAGGACGTCGAGTTCATCGACTACAAGGACGTCCAGCTCCTTCGCAAGTACATGACCGACCGCGGCAAGATCAAGCCCCGTCGCGTCACTGGCGCCTGCACGCAGCATCAGCACGACATCGCGGTCGCCATCAAGCGCGCCCGCGAGATGGCCCTTCTGCCCTACTCCGTCCCCGTGGTTTCCAGCCGCGGCGGGCGTAACCGCGGCTAACCGGGCCGTCCGAGCAAAGACGACACCACGTGGGCGAGACGAGCCATAGCTTCATCCCTCGGGCAGACAAGGGCCTGTTGGATGCCTCCAACGGGATGCGACCGGGCGTTGGTCCCAACCTGAGGCGGGTTCTTTCGAACCTGCCCTCACAGGGGCTTTCCTGGGCGATTCTGGGAGGGGCGGTCTCTGTACTCAGCACGGTGCTCGCAGCCGCACTCGTGGCCTTCGGGCTCTCTTGTGCTGCAGGGGAGGGAAGGACGAGAAAGGCGTTCCTTGCCTTCCTGGCTGCCCTCGCTGCGGCATCGCTCGCGGCTGCCGCATACGACCCCCCTCGCCTCGTGACCGCCCTGCCCGCACTGGCCAGCGCCTTGGCGCTCGTCCTCCTTGCGGACGAGACGGGCATCACGGCGTCGAGGGCCTGTGTTTTGGTCCTCGTCTCCGCTGCGGTCACACTGGGTTCCAGCGCCGCCGTCGCGGCGTCGCAAGGGACGAGCGTCCCCGCTTCCATGGAGGCCTATGCGGCTTCCATAGTCGCGGCAACGAGTGGCTCGCAGAGCCTGGCGCTTCGGGAAGAGGTCGGACACGCCCTCTTCCTCGTCAGGACCTACTGGCCACTCGCCTACCTGGCGAGCGGTGGCCTCCTCGCGGCCTTCTCGAAGCTCGGGAGGGACGCATGGCTGCGCGGTAGGGGGATAAGGCCTCGGAGGACGCCCCTGGCGAACTTCGACGCTCCCCTCTGGGTCCTGCCGGCCTTTGTGGTCGGCCTCGCCCTGAGTGCGGCCTCCTCGCGGCTGACAGGCCTCCCGGCGGGCATCGGCCTTGCTGGCAGAAACCTCCTCGCCGCTGCGCGGGTGGTCCTCTTCCTGCAGGGTTGCGCCGTCGCCGTGGGCTTCCTCAAGAGGAGGGACGCTGGTGTCGCCACCCAGGCAGTCGCCGTGATGGTGGCCGCCTGGCTCGAACTGTCGTTTGTAATCGTGAGCGCCGTTGGCGCCGTCGACCTCGTTGCTAACTTCCGCGGACTTCCGCGAAGACGCACCAGCGTGGGTTAGGCGCCTGCAGGGCTCAATGCAGGGAGTCGGCCTAGGCCGACCAACAAAAGGAGTTCCCATGAAAGTCATCCTTCTGGATGAGCTCAGGGGCAAGGGCGGAGAGGGCGACATCGTAGAGGTCGCCCAGGGCTATGCGGAGAACTTCCTGTTCCCCAGCAAGATCGCCCAGCCTGCCACCCCTGGCAACATCAAGCAGCTTGAGGAGCGCCGTCACAACATCGAGAAGCGCGAGGAGAAGCGCATCGGCGATGCAGAGGCGACCAAGGCCCAGCTCGACGGCAAGTCCGTCACCGTCGACGCCAAGGTCGGCGAGAACGACCAGCTCTTTGGCTCCGTGACCGGCACCCAGATCGTCGCCGCCATCAAGGAGCAGCTCGGCGTAGAGGTCGATCGCAAGCGCCTCGTGCGCAGCGCCGCGATCAAGACCGCCGGCAGGCACCAGATCGAGATCAACCTCTACCGCGAGATCAACGCCGTCGTGACGGTCCTCGTCGGCGTGACCGAGGAGGCTCCCGTCGAGGAGCCTGCCGAGGCCGAGGAGGAGGTCCAGGTCGAGGAGGCCGGCGAGTAGGACTCGCTGGTCCGCCCAGCGCCCACTAGCTGGTGTTATCAACACGAATCGCAGCTAGTGGGCGCAAGCGGAGGCCTTTGGCCACAAAATGAACCACAAGAGGGGTCCCATGGCGGAAGGCCACGGGACCCCTCCTCTTTGTAAACGAAACAAAGAGACAAATCATCTACCTGCAATTATTCATCTATTACGCATGCCTATGTCACAAAGTCGCACATGGTCATGCTGGTTGTCTAATAAGCAGGGTAGGGGCGTGGATGTAGAAAACTCCGTTGGCAAAATAATCCCAATTTTGTCGAAAACTGTGAAAAATGGTGAAAGCCCCGCTAGTGGGGAATAGCTATCAACAATGCCCTGTTGACGGGTCTGTTTGACATATCTGGCCGCGTCTGGATGCGCTACCATGCCCACGCAGCCGACGCTAGGAGAAGCCATGCCCGACGCAACGTACGACGACTATCCCTCGATGCCCCGCGCCGACGTGACGATGCCGCAGGACCGAGCCGCCGAGAAGTCGGTCCTCTCGGCCATGCTGCTCTCGCAGGACGTCCTCCAGGAGTGCCTCGTCGATTTGGACGAACAGGACTTCTACCTCTACTCCCACCGCGCCATCTTCCACGCCATGAACGAGATGTTCGACCGCGCCCAGCCCGTGGACCCCATCTCGATGGCGGATCACCTCAAGAGCGCGGGACAGTTGGACAAGGTGGGTGGCATGGCCTACCTCCTCGAGCTCAACGAGGACTCCCTCTCGCTCGCGAGCTGGCGCCACCATACGGAGATCCTGCACCGGGACTCGACCCTGCGCGCCATCATCGCGGCGTCGGCGAGGATCACCGCCCTTGCCTTCGACGCTCCCGAGGACACCAAGGAGGTCGTGGATACCGCCGAGAACCTTCTTTTGGGCGTGACCAGCAGGGAGATAGGCGACAGCTACTCGGACCTCTCGGAGGTCATGGGCAACCTCTACAACGAGCTGGGGGAAGCCTGTCTCAACCCCGACGGCACCCTGGGCGTCCTCACCGGGTATCCCGGCATAGACCGAAGGCTCCAGGGCCTCCGGGCGGGCCAGATGATCGTCATCGGCGCGCGCCCAGGCGTGGGAAAGACCTCCTTCGCGCTCAACCTGGCAACCAACGCCGCGGCCAACGGCGCCTCGGTCGCCTTCTTCTCGCTCGAGATGAGCAAGGTCGAGATCGCGCAGAGGCTCCTCTCGGCCTATGCGAAGATCCCCCTCTCGGACATCCGCGGCGCCCGCATCAAGGACAACCAGTGGCCCACGATCCTCGAGGCCACGCGCGACCTCTCGCGCCTGGACATCATGATCGATGACACCCCGGGAACCACCGTGACCGAGATTCGTGCCAAGGCCCGCCGCATGCTCAAGGGCAAGGAGAACGGCATCGTGCTGGTGGACTACCTGCAGCTCCTCTCGCCCCCCTCGGGACGCCAGCGCGCCGACTCCCGCGCCACCGAGGTCTCGGAGATGTCGCGCGGCATCAAGATCATGGCCAAGGACCTCGAGTGTCCGGTCGTGGCCCTCTCGCAGCTCAACCGTCAGGTGACCGACCGAAAGGGGCAGCGTCCCCAGCTCTCGGACCTGCGCGAGTCCGGCTCCATCGAGCAGGATGCCGACATCGTCATACTGCTCGACCGCTCCATGACCGAGGAGGAGGCGGAGAGGCCCGACCGCCCCGACTTCAACGTCACGGAGTTCATCATCGCGAAGAACCGCTCGGGACCCCTGGACATCGTGCCGCTCATGTTCCTGCCCGGCTCGACCAAGTTCGTCGAGGTGGACAGGCATCACGAGGGCTAGCGGCAGCGCGGCGGAACATCCTGCGGCCCGTCTCCGTCCCCAGGGCGGTGCGGGCGTCCGCGCCTCGCTGCCGTATAATTGGCCGGTAAGCACGGAAACCCAAGAAGGAGACGCAATGCCTGCATCAGTGCTGGTGGGAACTCAGTGGGGCGACGAGGGCAAGGGCAAGGTGACCGACCTCATCGCGGGTGACTACGACGTGGTCTGCCGCTTTGCTGGTGGTGCCAACGCCGGACACACCGTCATCGCCGGAGGCCACAAGCTGGCCCTGCACCAGGTTCCCTCCGGGGTCATGTACGAGGGCACCTACCCGGTCATAGGCAACGGCTGCATCGTCGACCCCGAGATCCTCCTGGGAGAGATCGACATGCTCGAGGCCCAGGGCATCTCCTGCGACGACCTCAAGATCAGCGGCAACGCCCACATCGTCATGCCCTACCACAAGGACCTCGACGGGGCCCACGAGAAGAGGCTCGGCAAGAACCTCATCGGCACGACGAAGCGCGGCGTCGGACCCACCTACATGGACAAGATGAACCGCACCGGCCTGCGCGTGCAGGACATGCTGGACGAGAAGATCTTCCGCGAGAAGCTCGAGGCCGCACTCGAGTACACCAATCCCATCCTCGAGAAGGTCTACGAGCTGCCCACCTACACCGTGGAACAGATCTGCGAGACCTACCTTCCCTACGCCGAGCGCATCAAGCCCTACATCGTGGAGAGCTCGCTCTTTCTCAACGAGCAGATCGAGGCAGGTAAGAACATCCTCTTCGAGGGCGCCCAGGCCACCATGCTCGACATCGACCATGGCACCTACCCCTTCGTCACCTCCTCGAACTGCACTGCGGGTGGAGCCGTGACGGGCTCTGGCGTTGGTCCCGTCCACATCAAGCGCGTCCTTGGCATCGCCAAGGCGTACCTCACCCGCGTCGGGTCCGGACCCTTCCCGACCGAGCTCTTCGACGAGGTCGGCGACAAGCTGGGCGAAGTTGGTCACGAGTACGGCGTCACCACCGGCCGCAAGCGTCGCTGTGGCTGGTACGACTCCGTCGTCGTCAACTACGCCGCCCGAGTCAACGGCCTCACCGACCTCGCCATCACCAAGCTCGACGTACTGGGCTGCCTGGACCAGATCAAGGTCTGCGTCGCCTACGAGTGCGACGGCAAGCGCTACACCACGGTTCCGGAGCATCAGAGCGTCTTCTACCACGCGAAGCCCATCTACGAGACGCTTCCCGGCTGGAACTGCGACATCTCGGGCGTGCGGGACTTCTACAAGCTCCCTCGCGAGGCAAAGGACTACATCGACTTCCTCGAGCAGCTCGCAGGTGTGCGAGTCTCGATCATCACTGTCGGCCCCGACCGCGACCAGACCATCGACAGGTGCTGGAGGTAGTCCGGCGCGTGACAAGGAACCCCCGCGACAACCGGGCCTTCGCCATAGTCTGCGACAGCCTCTGCGACCTCCCGCTGCCCGTCTTCGAGGCGGCGGGAGTCGTTCCCCTGGCGCAGGTCGTACGAGTCGCCGGCACGGACTACCGAGACTGCGTCGACCTCGACCCCTCTGACTTCTACGTCCAGATCTCGTCCACGCACGGGCAGGTCAACACCTTCGCGCCCTCTCTCGACGAGTACGTGGCCACCTACGATCGACTGGTTGCCGAGGGCTGGAAGGACGTCGTCTCGCTCCATGCCTCCTCGGCGATGAGCGACTCCTTCGCCCTTGCCCAGGAGGCCGCGTCCCGAGTGACTGGCGCAAGGGTCGAGGTGGTCGACTCCTGCGGGACGTCGGGGCAGCTCGCCCTGGTGCTCGCCTGCCTCGTCTCCGCCCGTGACGGGGGCTGTGACACGGACGAGGCCCTCGCCCGCGTGCGCGAGGGCGCCTTGGCGGCGCGCTGCCTCGTCGTGCCCGCGCCCGACGCGCGGCCAACGCTCTCGAAGCTTCGCCCCAAGCCCGGCCTCCTCAGGCGCGCCGACTCCCTGCGCGTCCGCGCGATGGGCGCCCGAAGGCTCTTCGCCATCTCCGACGGGGGAGAGTCGCGCGAGGTCATGCGCGCCACCGACCTCCAGCGCCTGGCGGGCAACATGGCCCGGACCATGAGTTCGTACTCGCAGGTCGTGGGCCCCCTCACCTACGTGGAGATCAGCGCTGGCGTGCCACGGCTCCTGAGCATCATAGAGAAGCCCCTTGACACCAACGAGTTCGTCTCTGACCGCGCGGCGGTGCTCAACACCAATCCCTGCACCACCTGCCAGCTGGGAATCGGTGCGGTCGGGATAGCCTACATGCCTTCCTCGCTCCTTTCGGCGAGAGAGGCGTCCGGAATACTCTGCATGCAGGACTAGTCCTTGGGAGGCAGCACATGAACGTGACCGACGGAAAGCTCGACGTCCTCCTCCTTGGCTCCGGCGGTCGCGAGCATGCGCTCCTGCTGAAGCTCGCCGAGTCCCCACGCGCGGGGAGGATTTGGGTCGCCCCGGGCAATGGCGGGATGGACGAGCTCGCGACGCCCGTGACGCTGGACCAGGACGACCCTGCGGCGGTGGCCTCCCTCGCCACGGACAAGGGCATAGGCCTCGTGGTCATAGGTCCCGAGGCGCCCCTGGTGGCGGGCGTGGCGGATGCCGTGAGGGCGGCCGGGATACCGGTCTTCGGCCCCAGTGGCAGGGCGGCCCGGATGGAGGGGTCGAAGAGGTTCGCGAAGGACGTCATGGCCCGCGCCGGAGTTCCGACGGCGGCCTGGCGCAGCTTCACCGACGAGGCCTCCTGCCTTGCGTACGTGCGGTCGCTTGGCGGACCTTGCGTGGTCAAGGCTGACGGGCTCGCCGCGGGCAAGGGCGTCATCGTCGCCCAGGACGTGGACGAGGCCCTGGACGGCGTGCGCGAGTGCTTCTCCGGCGGCTTTGGCGAGGCGGGTCGGACGGTGGTGGTGGAGGAGCTCCTCCAGGGTCCCGAGTGCTCGCTCCTCGCCCTGACCGACGGCACCACCCTCGTCCCCCTCGCCACCGCCCAGGACCACAAGCGCGCCCTGGACGGGGACAAGGGGCCCAACACGGGCGGCATGGGCGTCTACTCCCCCGTGCCCATCCTCCTTCCCGGCGAGCTGGAGCAGATGACCCAGATGATGCAGGCGACGGTCGACCAGCTGCGCCGCGACGGCATCACCTACAGCGGCTGCCTCTATGGCGGCTTCATGCTCACCGAAGACGGTCCCAAGGTGCTCGAGTACAACGCGCGCTTCGGCGACCCCGAGACCCAGGTGGTTCTGCCTCGCATGAGGGGGGACCTTGTCGAGGCCTTCCTGGCCTGCGACGACGGAACGCTGGACCGCGTGGACATCGGCTGGGGGGACGACTGGGCGGTCTCCGTCGTGCTCACCAGTGCCGGATACCCCGGCAGCTACGAGAGGGGCAAGCCCATCAGTGGCATCGAGGACGCCGAGACCCTGGATGGGGTCACGGTGTACCACGCCGGCACCCGTCGCGACGGCGGCGGCCGCATCGTCACCGACGGCGGCCGCGTCCTGGACGTGACGGCGGTGGCTGGGAGCTTCGAAGACGCCCGCAACCTCGCCTACCAGGCCTGCGACAGGATCTCCTTCGAGGGCAAGACCTATCGTCACGACATCGGAATCAAGGCCATCAAGGGACGAACGAGCCTCTAGGCCAGACTTGAACGGAGTGCACAAGGTGAAAGAGGAAAAGCCCGACACGGAGGTCGCCCCCCAGGACTCCGCCGAGGAAGAACCCAGCTACGAGTCGCGAGCCGAGGCGAGCCAGGGACTCGAGGAAGCCATCGGTGGCATGCGCGACGCGACCCAGGCCTTCGTGTACGACGGGCAGCGTGCCACGACGGGCCACAGCTCCGGGGAGCCGATGCGTCGCGGCCTCGTGCTGGGCGATGACGACCCGCGCGACCGAGACCTCCGCGAGGCAGTGGTGAGCGAGGACACGGTCTGGCAGGGGCGCATCTTCGACGTGTCGAGGCTGCAGGTCAGGCTGCCCGACGGGCGCCAGGCCCTGCGCGACGTGGTGCGCCATCCCGGAGCGGTCGCCATCGTCGCGCTGACCGATGACGGGCGAATCTGTCTGGTCCGCCAGTACCGCACGGCGTTGGGACGCGTTACGGTCGAGGTCCCCGCCGGCAAGCTCGACCCGGGCGAGGACCCCCTGGACTGCGCCGAGCGCGAGCTTCTCGAGGAGACGGGGATGAGGGCGCGCAACATGGCGTTCCTCACCACCATAGCCTCCTCCGACGGCTTCGCCGACGAGCTCATTCACATCTACATGGCGACAGGCCTCAGCTTCGGCGCGTCTGACCCGGACGCCGACGAGTTCATAAACGTTGACCTGGTCGACCTCGGCGAGCTGGTGGACGCCGTCCTGGACGGTCGCATAGAGGACGCGAAGACGGTGGTCGGCGCCCTCATCTGCGACGCGGTGGGGCACCGCCTCGCCATGCAGCCCGAGGACGGCGCGGAGTAGGCGGAGCTTGCCTATACTTAGCTTGACTGGCTCTTTTTGTTGTTGATGCGAGTGGCAGGGAGAATCTCCATGGCAAGGAAACGAGAAGGGGCGCGCATCCAGAAGGGTGCCCTCACGGCCGAGCAAGCCGAGAGGCTCTTTGCCACCGTCGACGAGACGGGCCACACCAACGAGGAGACCGCCGCGCGCCAGAGGCGCCATCGCAAGGAGTTCGGCCACGGGGTGGACGTCGACCCGCTCGCCGGCGCCGACCCCTCCGGCTCCAACGTGGAGAAGGTCATCACGCGTACCGCCGTGACCTTCGTCCTGGTCTTCCTCGTCATCGTCGTGGCGCTGCAGGTCGCCGCAGGCCTCATCCGCCGTGCCAGCACCGCGAACCTCGCGGAGAACGTCAACATCACCACCGTCGCCTCCGCCCTCAAGGGTGGCGTGGAGTGGGGCAACGGCTTCACGCAGTTCCCCGAGAAGTACTCCGTCCAGGAGGCGGACGAGAACACGCATCGTGTCGAGGTGACCGTCACCGACACCTCGTCCGAGGACGCGCTCGAGGCCTTCGCCGGCTCCCAGATCCAGGCCACGGCCTTCTCTGTCAACGCGCTCCTCAACCCCAACATCGACACCGTGGTCTATCGCGTCAACGTGCATGTCGGCGCCAACGGCAAGTTCCAGACCTCCTCGTTCTTCGGCTTCCTGCAACCCACGGGAGAGATCAAGACGCTCATGACCTTCATCTGGACCAAGTCCACCACCGACACGGGGGTGCGCTTCAACTGCACTATCACCGGCGTGGACACGGCGATGCAGGAGGAGCTCAGGAAGAACGTGACGACGAGCTTCACGCCCTCGTCGATTCTGGGCGTCGTCCTGGGCGACGAGGACAAGGGCACGGGTTCCGATTCGGCCAGCGTGGACTCCACCAAGGCGAACCCGGACTCCTCCGAGAAGGGCGATGGCTCGTCCGCCTCGTCATCCACGGGCGACGCGGAGCAGACCAAATCCGCGGCATAGCGGATTCGCACATGCCCGAACGGCCAGGGGGACTGCGGAGCTCGTGCTCCGCAGTCCCCCTTCGCAATGACCAAAGCGCCTCTCGCCTAGCCTTTGAGGAGCGTGCAGACGTCTCCCAGCACGGTCTCGAAGTTGACCCCGCGCATCTCGAAGTCTGGCTGGTAGCGCGTCACCACCATGGCCTTGCGCACGAGCTCGCCTGCGAACTCCGTCGCCTCGAGCAGGGACCTTCCGCACATGACGGCGGCAAGCAGGCTCGAGGCATAGAGGTCTCCCGTGCCGTGGAGCATGTAGGGCAACAGCTCGGCCTTGACCTCGCATACGTCGAGCCCGCCCCCACAGACGTAGTTTCGGATGAGCCCGTCCCCGCGGATGACCCCCTTGAGGACGACGGCCTTGGCGCCCATGCCCACGAGCGCCTCGAGGTTCTGCCTCACGAAGTCGTCGGAAACGTCGTGCCCCTGGTAGGGGATGCCGGTGAGGATGGAGGCCTCGGTGAGGTTGGGGGTGAGGAGGTCCGCCCCGTCGACGAGGGCGCCCATGGCCTCGCACATCTCGTCGGTGTAGGTGGGGTACTTGGCACCCTCGTCACCCATGACCGGGTCGACGACGCGCAAGGCGCGCGGGTGCTCGCGATAGAGGCGCTGGATGGCGCCCACCTGTCCGGCGGAACCCAGGAAGCCGGAGTACACGGCGTCGAGCTCGACGCCCTCCTGCACCCAGGCGTCGAGGTAGGGCTCAAGCATGTCGGTGGTGTCGTGCATGTGGAAGACGGGGAATTTGGTGTTTGCCGAGAAGAGCGAGGTGGGGACAGGACACACGTCGCATCCGGCGGCAGAGAGCACGGGGATGGCCACTGCCAGGGAGCACTTCCCGTAGCCGCAGAGGTCATGGACGGCCGCCACGCGCGGTATGTAGTGCCCCTCGCGCCGGTACAGCCTGATTTCGCTTGCGTTGGTCATGGTGGTTCCTCTCACATGGACTGATGGACCGATGCTGCAGGACACGATAGACCATCGGCACGGGGTGCGCCGCGCTTGTAGCCAGAGTGTGCGCGCCGAGGAGCGGGCGCTCCCGCCAACGTATACTGGGAAGGCACGATTGCACGGGCACAGACGAGGGGAGACCTCATGTCAGGCGAGCAGCAGGCACCGTTGGTGGGAATTATCATGGGCTCGAAGTCGGACCTTCCGGCCATGGAGGCGTGCACCAGGCAGCTCGAGGAGTTTGGCGTGCCCTACGAGCTCGTCGTCGCCTCGGCCCACCGGGCCCCGGCGAAGGTGCGCGAATGGGCGTCTGCCGCGGCAGCACGCGGCATCAAGGTGATCATCGCCGCCGCAGGCAAGGCGGCCCACCTGGGTGGGGTCGCCGCGGCCTACACGCCGCTGCCCATCGTGGGTGTGCCCATGAGGACGAGCGACCTGGGGGGGATGGACTCGCTCCTCTCCATGGTCCAGATGCCCTCCGGGGTGCCCGTCGCCTGCGTGGCGATCGGCGGGTCGAAGAACGCGGCCATCTACGCGACCCAGATCCTGGGCACGTCCATGCCCGAGTACGCGAACAAGCTGGTGGAGTTCAAGCGCCAGATGGCGGAGGCCTAGCCCCGCCCGGAAGACGAGAGGAGACCGCGTGCCAGGGAAGCACATGAGAAGGGACGACGCCCCTCGTCGGGAGGGGGGACTGGGTCAGGGCGTGCATGCGCCGCTCCCCATAGAGCCTGTCATCGAGCGCAACCCCGCCGACCCCGAGCGTCGCGCCAGGAAGGGCGAGACGACGGGGGAGAGGGGCTCGAGAAGGCGCCGCCTCCTCGTCTCGAACGTCCTCCTCGCCGTCGGCATCGTGCTCCTCCTGGTGGCTGCTGGCCTCTGGGGGTACTCCCGCTGGCAGTACCACGAGCAGGACGTGGTCAACGACAGGCTCGCGTCCTTCGCCAACGTGAGCGACGCGACGTCCGCCTCGGACGACGGCAGCGCGAAGGCCCCGGTCGACGTCGACTGGGCTGGCCTCAAGGCGGTCAACAAGGACGTGGTGGGTTGGGTCTACGTGCCCGACACGGTGGTCAACTACCCCGTCTACCAGGGCACGGACAACGACTACTACCTACACCACACGGCTGAGGGCCAGTACACTCTGGGCGGACAGGTGTTCATGGACTACGAGAACACGGCTCCCGGGCTGATCGACGGCCAGACCATGCTCTATGGCCACCATCTCAAGAGCGGACAGATGTTCTACTCGCTCTTCCTCCTCAAGGACCAGGAGGTCTTCGACGCCACGCCGACCATCTGGTACCTCACCGAGCAGCAGAGCTACGAGCTCGAGCCGCTCTTCGTCTACTACACCCAGCCCGACGACGGGACCGCGCGCACGACCAAGTTCGACTCGGACGAGGAGCTGAGGTCCTACCTGAACGAACGCCTCGCGAAGGCCGTGGCGAGCCGCCCCGATGCGGCAAGGATAATTTCGGGCCTGAAACACGTCATGACCATGTCGACCTGCAACTACTACGATGGCTATGGCCGGTCGCTTCTGGTCTGCGTCCCCAAGGCGGAGGCAGCGGCGGCCCTCGCAGCCACGGAATAGCCCAGGCATGACCCCTTCCCAAGGAGACCGCCCAGTGAGAGAGACGTCTCGGACCGCCTTTGACATCGACGAACTGGGGGAGGGAGATTCGCCTCACGAGGAGTGCGGCGTCTTTGGCGTCTGGGCCCCCGGGCGTGACGTGTCGCGCATCACCTACTTCGCCCTGCGCGCCCTGCAGCATCGCGGCCAGGAGTCCGCGGGAATAGCCGTGGGGGACGGCAGCACGGTCTTGGTCCGCAAGGACCTCGGACTCGTGGACGCCGTGTTCACCGACGCGGACATCTCGGCCATGCGCGGCAAGGTGGCCATAGGGCACGTCCGCTATGGGACCTCCGGCGCGCGCAGCTGGGAGGCGGCGCAGCCGCACCTCTCGACCATCAGCGAGGTCATCATCGCCCTCGCCCACAACGGCACGCTCGTGAACTCGGACAGCCTGCGCGCGAGCCTGGTCGAGCTGGGCGTGCCCTTCCGCTCGAACACCGACTCAGAGGTCGCCGCCAAGCTCATCGGCCACTACACCAAGGAGACGAGCCACCTCCGCCAGGGCATTGCCAAGGCCATGGGCATGATCGAGGGCGGCTACGCCATGGCGCTGGTGCGCGAGAACGCGCTCTACGCCTTCCGCGACCCCAACGGGATACGTCCCCTGGTGCTGGGCCGGCTGGGAGACGACGGCTGGGTCGTCGCCTCCGAGACCTGCGCCCTGGACATCGTCGGGGCCGACTACGTGCGCGAGGTCGAGCCCGGCGAGATCATCCGCGTCTCGGACGACGGGCTGGTGAGCGAGAGAGGCGTGCCCGCCCGCGTGCCGGCCAGCTGCATCTTCGAGGAGGTCTACTTCTCGAGGCCCGACTCGGTTGTCATGGGCAAGTCGGTGTACTCCATGCGCTTCGACATGGGACGGCAGCTCGCCCGGGAGGCACCGGTCGACGCGGACCTGGTCATCGGCGTGCCCGACAGCGGCCTGCCTCCTGCGGAGGGCTTCGCACGAGAGATGGGGATACCCTTCGGCGAGGGCTTCGTGAAGAACCGCTACGTGGCGCGCACCTTCATCCAGCCAACCCAGGAGCAGCGTAGCCTCGGCGTCCGTCTGAAGCTCAACGCCCTGCGCGACAACGTCGCCGGCAGGCGCGTCGTCATGGTGGACGACTCCATCGTGCGCGGAACCACTTCCAAGCAGATAGTCCAGATGCTGCGCGACGCAGGCGCCCGCGAGGTCCACGTGCGCATCAACTGCCCCGAGGTGAGGTGGCCCTGCTTCTACGGCATCGACACCGACGTCCAGTCCCAGCTCATCTCTGCCAGCAAGGGCGTGGAGCAGGTGAGGGAGTTCATCGGGGCCGACAGCCTGGCGTTCCTCTCGCTTGCCGGACTCAGGCAGTGCGTGCCCTCGACCGGCTGGTGCTGCGCCTGCTATGACGGCTGGTATCCCGTGAGGATCCCTCAGAGCTTCGCCCAGAGGAAGTTCATGGAGGGCTACAGGCCCGGGGGTCCCGAGGAATAGCGGAAGCCCCCGCGTCGGTGTCCCTGTCCCGCACGACCATCGAAGAGAAGACCCATGAGAGGGGAAACAATGGAGAAGGCCCAGACGAGGCACGTGAGCTACGCCGACGCCGGCGTCGACGTGGACGAGGGCGCGCGCGCCGTCGACGCCATCAAGGAGATGGTGGCGTCCACCAGCAGGCCCGAGGTCATCGGTGGGCTGGGCGGGTTTGGCTCCTGCTTCTCCATGGCGTCCTTCAAGGACATGGAGGACCCCGTCCTGGTCTCGGGCACCGACGGCGTGGGCACCAAGCTCGCGATCGCACAGCTCCTGGGGCGCCACGACAGCGTGGGGCAGGACCTCGTCGCCATGTGCGTGGACGACGTGGTGCCCATCGGCGCGGAGCCCCTCTTCTTCCTCGACTACATCGCCATAGGGAAGCTGCGCGCGGAGCACGTGGCGCAGGTGGTGAGCGGCATCGCCGAGGGCTGCCGCATGAGCGGCTGCGCCCTCGTCGGTGGAGAGATGGCCGAGCATCCGGGTGTCATGGCCCCCGACGACTACGACCTCGCGGGCTTCGTGGTGGGCGTCGTGGACCGTCCCAGGATGATCGGCCCCGACAAGGTGCGCGTGGGTGACGTGATCCTGGGACTTCCCAGCTCGGGCATCCACTCCAACGGCTACTCTCTGGTTCGCAAGGTTGCCATCGAGGGCAAGAGCATCGAGGAGCTGGAGGCCCCGCTCGAGGAGCTGGGCGGCGAGTCCCTGGCGGACGCGGTCATGCGTCCCACCACCATCTATGCGGGGGCGCTGGTCAGAGCCCTCAAGGTAGGGGCTCCCATCCACGCCATGGCGCACATCACGGGCGGTGGCATCACAGAGAACCTCAACCGCGCCCTGCCCGCGGACATCGACGCGGTCGTCGACCGTGGCGGCGAGGACGGGCCCGGCTGGGACGTCCCGCCCGTGATCGACTACTGCGTGCGCGCGGCGGGGCTCACCCAGGACGAGGCCTACAAGACCTTCAACATGGGGGTGGGCATGAGCCTGATCGTCGCCCCCGAGGACGTGGCCATGGTCCGTGCCGCCCTGGCCTACCAGGGGCTCGAGTCGTTCGTGATGGGCGAGTGCGTGCCGGGCAGCGGAAAGGTGAGCTACCGATGAGCGACGACCTCACGCTCTCCACCCCCGAGCCCGCGAGCCTTCCCATGGCGCGCGAGGGACGGCCACTGCGCCTGGGGGTGCTCATCTCCGGCTCGGGCACCAACCTCCAGGCGATCATCGACCGCATCGCCGACGGGACGCTGAATGCCACCGTCGAGCTCGTGGTCTCCTCTCGTCCGGGAGCCCTGGGGCTCAAGAGGGCGGAGGCGGTGGGCATCCAGACCCTGAGCCTCTCGAAGGAGATCTACGACGACCCCCTGACTGCGGACGAGGTCATCGCCACCGAGCTGCGCCGCCGCGACGTTGACTACGTGGTGATGGCGGGCTACATGAGGATGGTCCACTACCCGATACTACGGACGTTCCCATCCCGGGTCGTCAACATCCATCCCGCGCTGCTGCCCAGCTTCAAGGGGGCCCACGCCATCCAGGACGCCTTCGACGCCGGGGTGAAGGTGACGGGCGTCACGGTGCACTTCGCCGACGAGCGCTACGACTGCGGACCGATCGTTGCCCAGCGCGCCCTTGCGGTCGAGGAGGGTTGGGACGTGGACGAGCTGGAGGCGCACATCCACCAGATCGAGCACGTGCTGTACCCCGAGGTCATCCAGCTGCTCGCCGACGGTCGCGTGAGCCTGGACGCCGACGGCAGGAGGGTTCACGTCACCCCCTCTGCCTAGTGGGGACCTATCAAGCGATCAGAAGCTGCGGATGACGGCAATCTTGTTCGAGAGGTTCGCGATGGCCGGAACCTTTATGAGCAGCCGGTAGACAGGGTTGATGAGGGGCATCTTCTCGCTCAGGCTGCGGTCGGCGACGTGGCGCAGGCCATCGATGCCGGCCACCAGCTCCGCGCCGCTCCGTGCACCAAACGTGAAGCGAGCGTTGCTCTTGGAGATGCTCCTCTCCACGTCCTTGCCCACGAAGCGAGGGTTGAGAAACTCGACGAAGAGGGTGGCGCGGGCGTAGCGGTCCCGCACGATCGAGAGAATCCGTGCCACGTCCTCGGCCGAGAGGTACATCGTCAGCCCCTCGACGATCACGAGGACCGGCCCGTCGATGGGACCAACCTCGGCCGCCCATGCTTCGTCCATGGCCGAGAAGGCATGCATCTTCACGCGGTCGGTGTCCTCGACGAAGCGGCGCCGGACGTCGATGGTCTCGGGCAGGTCGATGTCGTGCCAGCGGATGCGGCCGTTGTCCATGCGCCAGAAGCGCATGTCCATGCCGCAGGCGATGTTGATGACCGTGCAATCCGGGTTCGAGGCCACGAACTCGCCCACCATGTCGTCGAGCAGCATCGTGCGGGCAATCACGCCGGCACCCATCGCAAGGTCCTTGTCGGCGAAGGAGAAGTCGTAGTCCATCCGGTCGACCATCTCGACGGCCTTGTCGTCGTGGATGAGGGCGTTCTTGCGTCGCGACTCCTTTGCCCGTGCGTAAAGGGTCTGGACCATGGTCTCCGGCACGCCGGATATGTCTATCTTCTCCATGCGTCGTACCTCGCCTGTTCCGAAGGTTGCATTGGCAGCAAGAATAGTAAGACTTTACTAACTTTCAGGAAAAGTGACTTAGGGAGAGGCGCGGTGGAGCACCCCGTCACGGGACCTTTTCCGCCGGTCCTTGCGGCTACCTTTCGTGCGACAGCAGACAGACGGTCTCCACGTGCTTGGTGTGGGGGAACATGTCCACGAGCTCGATCCTGCGCGCGTGCCAGCCATGCCTGCGGAACTCCCCCAGGTCGCGGAGCTGCGTCTGGGGGTTGCAGCTCACGTAGACCACCGCCCGGGGCTCGAGGGCGCAGGCCGCGGCGATGAACTCGGGGGTTGATCCGGCGCGCGGCGGGTCCATCATCACTACGTCGAAGCCTTCGCCACCACGCTCCCGCAGGCGCCTCATGTACTTGGTGGCGTCGGCTCGGACGAAGTCGCAGGAGGCGGAGAGGTCGTTCTCGCCCGCATTCCTCCTTGCGCAGTCCACGGCGCCCGCCACCTGCTCCACCCCCACGACGCGCACGTCTCGCCCGTTTTCTTGTGTGGCACGGGCGGCGCAGATGCCTATGGAGCCCGTGCCACAGTAAGCGTCGAGCATGCGCTCGCCGGCCCGAAGCTCCGCCGCGTCGATGGCCAGGCTATAGAGCACCTCGGTCTGGGCGGGGTTGGTCTGGTAGAAGCTGGTCGGCCCCACCTCGAAGCGACAGCCCAAAAGCTTGTCGTGCATGACGCCCGGTCCCAGGAGGGTAACGCAGTCGCGGCCCAGTATGGCGTTGGTGCGCCTTTGGTTGACGTTCTGGACGATGCTCGTGAGCTCGGGGTGAGCCTCCTTGAGCATGCGGGCGAGCCTGGACGCGTGGGGGAGCTGGGACCCGTTGGTGACGATGGTCAGGAGGACCTCGTCCGTGGCGTACCCGCTGCGTACGACGGCGTTTCTCAGGACTCCTGTGCCTTGGTCCTCGCGGTACGCGGGAATGTGCAGCCGCTCCGCCGCCCGTGCGAGGTCGTCGATCATCGTCCTTCCGCAGGGGTCCTCCACCAGGCAGTCGTGACAGGCCACGATGCGATGGCTCCCTGCCTCGTAGAAGCCGGACCTGACCCTCCCCTTCGCCCCTGGGGCGAAGGGAGAGGCCATCTTGTGGCGGAAGCGCAGGGGTTCCTCCATGCCATGGACGCGCCCTAGCTCGCAGCCGTCCTCCTCGACGGCGGGCGAGAAGAGCTCCTCCATGGCCTCCTGCTTGCGCCTCAGCTGGATGGGGTAGGGGACGGCGAGCCACTCGCAGCCACCGCAGCGCCTGGATATGGGGCAGGTGTAGGTCCTGAATCCCACGCTCTTCTCCCGCCTCGCTTGCCTCGCCTTGGTTACCAACTTGTACGGGCTATTGTACGGCCAGGTCTCGCACGTCGATCGAGCGATAGAATCTGGGAACCACGAATCGACCGCGACAGAAGGGGGACCTCATGGGAGCTCCTACCAAGATCGGCATCATCGGAATGGGCCACGTTGGCGCGCACGTGGCAAACGCCATTCTCTACCAGGGACTTGCCGCCGAGATCTATTGCGTCGACTCCATCGAGAGCAAGGTCGCCTGCGAGGTCAACGACCTCCAGGACGCCATGCCCTTCTACCCCCGCCAGGCGCGCGTGTACAACTGCCATGAGAACTACGAGGAGCTCCTGGGCTGCGACGTCATCGTCAACGCCGCAGGCCACGTCGCCCAGGCGGCTGGCAACCGCGACGGCGAGCTCTTCTGCACCGCGGAGGAGACCAAGAAGTGGGCGCCGCGCATCAAGGGCTACAAGGGCGTCATCGTCACCATCGCCAACCCCTGCGACGTCGTCGCGACGATGGTCTGGAAGCTCGCCGAGCTCGAGCCGCGCCAGGTCGTGGGGTCGGGCACCGCACTTGACTCCGCACGCTTCCGCCATGCCCTCTGGGACGCCACCGGCTACAACCCCAACTCCATCACCAGCTGGATGATCGGCGAGCACGGTGCGAGTCAGTTCGCCGCTTGGTCGCACGTGTCGTTTGGCGCCACGCCACTGGCGGAGCTCGAGAAGTCAGATCCCAAGCACTTCTCCTTCGACAAGGACGCCATCGAGGAGGCCGCGCGCATGGGCGGCTACGTGACCTACGCCGGCAAGCAGTGCACCGAGTACTCCGTGGCAAACGCCGCGACCGAGCTGGTCAAGGCCGTGGTGCAGGACTCCAAGCTCATCACCCCCGCGGGCACCCTGCTCGAGGACGTCTACGGAGAGAGCGGCCATTACAGCTCCATCCCCTGCGTCATTGGCAAGGACGGCGTCGAGGCCACCTTCCCCCTCGAGCTCAGCGCCGACGAGCAGGAGAAGTTCCACGCCAGCTGCAAGCACATCCAGGACAACCTCGAGAAGGTCAGGTGCTGGTAGGCTGACCCGTCACGAGTCGTAAGGCGATTTCAGCGAGGACCCGGCGACCACGACGGCCGTCGGGTCCTCTCGCCTGTAAATGCTACGGTAGACAATACAATTGAACTTTATTCAAAATTCGTCCACCATCGTCTTCCAAGAAGAGTAAAGTGACCCCAGTTTTAAATTAGGGTCAAAACGACTCACAAGGAGGGGTGGCCATGCAGTCCAAGATCGCGCACGCGGCAGAGCGCAAGGCCTTTGGCGTCGCCATAGACCGGATCATCAAGAGCGCATCGGGCGAAGACCGGGAGAAGAACGTCGAGCACCTCATCGACATGGCGGGCAAGCTTCTGAAGGACACCTCCCCCGGTGCCACCCGCGGCATCCGCAAGGGCCTCTACCCTGGCTCCAAGTGGGAGAATTGGCTCTTTGACGTCATCGACACCACCGACCCCAACGTGCTGCGCACGACGGTGCTCAACGGTGGCTACGAGGCTGCCTTCCGCGGCCTGCGCAACACCACGGCAAACGCCGAGAAGTACCAGTGCAACGTGCCCTGGATCATCCTCTTCGACCCCACGAGCGCCTGCAACAAGCACTGCGTGGGCTGCTGGGCGGCAGACTACGGCAACCGCCTCAACCTGAGCTACGACGAGATGGACCGCCTCGTCACCGAGGCGTCGGACCTGGGGACCCACCTCTTCATGCTCACCGGCGGCGAGCCCCTGGTGCGCAAGGCCGACGTGCTCAAGCTGGCCGAGAAGCACAACGACTGCCTCTTCAACATCTTCACCAACGCCTCGCTGGTGGACGAGAGGTTCTGCGAGGACGTGCAGCGCCTGGGCAACGTCGTGTTCTCGGTCTCGCTCGAGAGCTACGAGCCCAGCGTGAATGACGGCCGCCGTGGCGACGGTTCGTTCGAGGAGGTCATGCGCGCCTTCGACCTCATGAAGGCGCACGGTCTGCTCTACGGCACCTCCACCGCCTACACGCGCGAGAACACGGAGCGCGTCTCGAGCGACGAGTTCTTCGACCTCATCATCGAGAAGGGCTGCCGCTGGGCCTGGTTCTTCCACTACATGCCGGTGGGGGAGGGCGCCAACGCCGACCTCATGCCCACCGTCGAGCAGCGCGAGTACATGCTGCACCGCATCCGCGAGATTCGCGGTGTCGAGGGCGGCAAGCCCATCTTCGCCATGGACTTCCAGAACGACGGCGAGTACGTGGGCGGCTGCATCGCGGGAGGCCGCGTCTACTGCCACGTCAACGCCCGTGGCGACGTGGAGCCCTGTGTCTTCATCCACTACTCCAACGTGAACATCCGCGACCACAGCTGGCTCGAGTGCCTGCAGCAGCCCATCTTCCAGGCCTACCGCCGGCACTGGCCTTGGAACGACAACATGCTCCAGCCCTGCCCCATGCTCGAGAACCCCAAGATCCTTCCCAAGATCGTGGAGGAGTCCGACGCCAAGACCAGCGAGTACGTGGCACCTGAGAGCGCTGAGGACCTCTGCGCCCGCGTGACCCCCTACGCCGAGGAGTGGGCGCCCAAGGCCCGCGAGCTCTGGCTTGCCGAGCATCCTACGGGTCGCAAGGTCTACGAGGACGAGATGTCGCAGCAGAGCGTCGACTTCAAGGCCAAGGTCATAGCCGAGGAGGACGCGCGCGAGGAGGCCGTCATCGAGTAGGGTCTTTCCCGACAACGCTGCGCCGTGCCTGCGCCCACCGCGCATGCACACACGCTGCCCGACGAGTGATTCGCGCGCTGGCCGTCCATGGGTATGGTGGTAGCCAGCGCGCGGCCTCGCCGGGCGCTTGTCGTCCATAGGTGCACGGTGGCTTCGCCGTCGCGTTCTTCCCCTCGGCGTCGCCGCCAGACTTGCGGCTCGAGGAGGAACCATGGCAGATTCGTCTAACGAGAGGGTAAAGAACCTCGCGCTCGTGGGCCAAGGCGGCGTGGGCAAGACCATGCTGGCCGAGGCCATGCTTCACCTGACGGGCAAGACGACCCGTCTGGGAGGCCACGCCGGCACTAAGCCCACGCTTGACTACGACAGCGAGGAGGGCGCCCGCGGCTTCTCCATCTCGACCACCATCGCGCCGGTCGAGTGGAACGGCGTAAGGATCAACGTCCTGGATGCCCCCTGCTATCCTGACTTCGTCGGCGACGCCTATGGCGCTCTCGCCGCGGCTGAGACGGCGCTCTTCATGGTCGACGCGGCGAGCGGCCCTGGCACCATCACCACCCGCCTTTGGTTCGCCGCCGAGGAGCTCTCGCTCGCTCGCGCGCTCTTCATCAACCGCTTGGACCGCTCCGACGCGGACTGGGACACCGCCCTGCTCACGGCCCAGGAGCGCTTCGGCAACCGCCTGGCCCCCGTCACCATCCCCATGGGGTCTGGGGATGCCTTCGCGGGCATCATCGACGTCGTGCACATGAGGTCACGCCACCTCGTGGACGGCAAGCCCGTGGTGGGGGAGGTCCCCGCCGAGTTCCTCGAGGCCGCCCAGGCGGCCCACGCGCAGCTCACCGAACTCGTCGTCGAGGCGGACGACGAGGCCATGATGACCTACCTCGAGGGCGGCGAGATCAGCCAGGAGCTGCTCGAGTCCCTTCTCGCCACCGCCATCGCACAGCGCATCTTCGTCCCCGTCTTCGCGGGCTCCTGCGTCAAGGAGGAGGGCGTCATCTCGCTCATGGACGACGTGGCGGCGTGGTTCCCCAGCATGGCCGACTTCGGTCGCGTGCCCCTGGTCAACGGGGAGACGCTGGACATCTCTCCCGACGACGATCGCCCCGTCGCCTTCGTGTTCAAGTCGCTGCAGGACCAGCAGAACGGGCGCCTCTCCTTCGTCAAGGTCCTGGCCGGCACGCTCACGCCCGGCATCGAGCTCATGAACGCGCGCACCCGCAAGACCGAGCGGCTGGGTCACCTCTACAGCATGTGCGGCCGCGAGACCACCGACGTCAAGTCGGTCGCGGCGGGCGACGTCTGCGTGGTTCCCAAGCTCGAGGCAATGACCGGCGACACCCTCTCGGTCACCGGGAAGGTCGAGGCCGCCGCCTTCCGCTTCCCCAACTCCCTCTATCGCATCGCCGTCGAGCCGGACGAGCGCGGGAGCGAGGGCAAGGTCTTTGCCTTCCTGGAGAAGAGCGCGGCCGCCGATCCCACGCTGAGCGTCGAGCGCGACGAGGAGACCGGGCAGACCGTCATCTCCGCCATCGGAGAGGCGCAGGTCTCCGTCCTCCTCGACCGTCTCGAGGAGCGCGCGGGCGTCACGGCTCACACCGTCAAGCTGCGCATCCCCTATCGCGAGACCATCCGCCGCGTCGCGAGCGCCCAGGGTCGTCACAAGAAGCAGACCGGCGGCGCCGGCCAGTACGGCGACTGCTGGCTGCGTGTCGAGCCCAACCCCGGAGCGGGCTACGAGTTCGTGGACGAGGTCGTGGGCGGGCACATCCCGCGCAACTTCATCCCCGCCATCGACAAGGGCGTGCAGGAGACCATGGTGGACGGCGTCCTTGCCGGATACCCCCTCATCGACGTGCGCGTTGCCGTGTACGACGGTTCCTACCACCCTGTCGACTCCAACGAGATGGCCTTTAAGACGGCAGCGCGCATTGGCTTCCAGAAGGCGATAGGCCAGGCAGAGCCCGTCCTGCTCGAGCCCATGGCCCACATGAGCATCACCGTGCCCGACAGCTACGCCGGCTCGATCATGGGTGACGTGTCCGCCTCTCGTGGCCGCGTCGAGGGCATGTCGGCCGCCAGCGGCCAGGGCGAGCAGGGCATGACCACCATCGAGGCGACCATTCCCTACGCCGAGGTCACCGACTACGCCACGCGCCTGCGCTCGCTCTCGCGCGGGACGGGCGAGTTCGAGCTCGAGGTCTCGGGCTACGAGCAGGTGCCCCACGACGTGCAGGCCAAGCTCGCGGCAGAGTATGCCGAGAGGCGCGCAGAGGGCAGGTAGCGGCAGGCGAGGCGGGCCGCGCGGGTCACAGGATGGGGGTGTCGCCCTTGCGGCGGCACCCCCTCGCGCTTGCGGTTTGGCGGGTGCCTGCCTCCGTCCCGCGCGTCTGGTCTATTCTTGTCTGACGGAACCCTGCGAGCCGTTAGGTTGGTTGAACCATGTGGAGCGAGCTCTTCCCTGCCGTCCTGGCGTCCTGCGCCGTCATCTTCGTCCCGGGCTATCTCATGGGACGGGCCCTCGGCCTTTCCCGGAGCTGGTCCGTGTGCATGGCGCCCCTGCCTTCCTTTGGGCTCATCGCCCTCGCCGGCATCCTGTATGGGACGTTGGGCGTTGCGGCCCAACCCCTGACGCTCCTCCTCCCCCTCTCCCTCCTCCTCGCGGTTCTTGCCCTCCTGGGCCGCTCGTTCCGGCTGCCCGACCTCCCCCGCATTGGCTGGGGAATGATCGCCCTCTACCTCGCGATGGGCCTGGTGGCCACCACGTTCATGTTCGTGCGGATGCTTCCCAGCGCCAACGCCGTGATGACGGGCAGGGACCTGGCTCACCACATCAACAGCATCAGGGCGTTCGTCTCGACGCAGTCCTTCTCGTCTCTGAGGATGGGTCCGTACCTGCTTTCCCAGGACCTTTCCGTCGACCCCTACGCTCTTCCGGGCTTCTATCCTGCAGGCTGGCATGCCGCCGTCACCCTGGTGGTGCAGATGGGAGTCACAGAGATCTCGGTCGCGATCAACGCGGTGAACGTGACCATCTCGTCCTTCGTGTGGCCGCTGGGCACCCTCGTCTTCCTTGCCTGGTCGTTTCGTGGCAAGCGCCGCCCCCTTGTCGCCGGCGCGCTCGCCACGGTGAGCTTCATGGCGTTCCCCTGGTACTTCATGAAGTTCGGCCCCATCTACCCCAACCTCGCGGGATTTTCCCTCGTGTTTCCCTGCGTCGTCGCCTTCATGCTTCTCGTGGAGCCTGCGTGGAAGCGCCCCGCGCGCCTCAGGGCGCTCGCACTCTTCCTCGTGGGCGGCGTGGCGCTCGCCCTCACGCAGCCAAACGCGATCTTCGTGGCCGCCGTCATCCTGGTTCCCTACGTCGCGGCGCGCATCGTCTCTTCGGGCGGCGTCCTGAGGGTCCTCTTGCATGAGTTGCCATCCGGGCTGGTGGCAGCCCTCTGGGTCGTGGCCTGTGGTCTCGTCTGGCTTGCGCTCAATCGGGCGCCGTTCATGTCCGACGTGGTCGGCTTCGGGCTCTGGGGGTATCGCATCTCTCCCTGGGAGGCCCTCGTGAACGTCGCGACCCTTGCCTACCAGGCCTTCTTCGTTCCCGACCTGGGACAGCCCCTTCTTGCGCTCCTCGTGCTGCTGGGTCTGGTCTGGACTCTGAGGAACAGGAGACTGCGTTGGATGTCGGTGTCCTACGTCGCGGCTGCGGGCATCGTCTTTGGCAACGCGACCATGGGCGGCCTGGCGAAGCAGCTGCTCTCGGGCTTCTGGTATTCGGATCCGCCTCGCGTCGCCGCCGTCGCCGCCCTGTGCGCCGTCCCTTTGGCGGCGTTGGGCATGGACTGGGTCGTCACCGGCGTCTCTCGCGCATTGGGGGTGCGGGTCGGGGATGGTTCGCACCTTACCGCGTCCGCCCTCACGTCGGGAACCCTCGCCGCCCTCGCCATCCTCGTCTTCTATCCCGGGGTCAGGATTCCCACCCTCACCTTCAGCGCGTTTCCGAGTTCGGGACGGATCGAGACCCAGGTCGAGCAGACGAGGCTGCAGGTCCAGGAGGCGTACTCGCAGTACGGCTTCTACACCACGCGAGAGCGCGCCTTTGCCCGCAACTGCCAGAAGCTGATCGAGGCCGAGGGGGGAGCGGACGCCCTGGTGATCAACAACCCCTTTGACGGCAGCGCCTATGCGTACGGAGACGCGGGCATGCGCGTCTACTTCAGGGAGCTCAGCGAGGGGATAGGTGCGGATGGCGGGGCAGAGGCGACGGTGAGGGCGAGGCTCGATCACGTTGCCGACGACCCCGAGGTGAGGGCGGCGGTCAACCAGCTCGGCGCGCGCTACGTCATCAGGTTCGAGCACCTCAAGGAGGACAAGGCCTACTCGATGCTCTGGAACTACGACCATGACCTCTGGAAGGGCATCGACTCCGTCAACGAGGGCACCCCGGGCTTCGAGCTCGTGATGAGGCAGGGAGATATGGCGCTTTATCGCATAAGTGCCGCCTAAATCCTCGTGCCGACGTAACCGACCTGGCCTTTGGTATCCTTCTGGGGACCATAGCTGAACAGGGAGGTTGCGCATCCGCGCATGGACATAGCCATAAGCGTCACTGTCACCACGCTCCTCATACTCGTAAACGGATACTTCTCGATGGCCGAGATGGCCCTCTCGACCGCACGCAAGGTCATACTCGACCATGACGCGGACGAGGGCGACGAGAAGGCGGCGCGCGCGGCCCAGATGAGCGAGCATCCGGGTGACTTCCTCGCGGTCATCCAGGTGGGAATCACGCTGGTCGGCTTCTTTTCGTCCGCCTTCGCGGCCACGAGCCTCTCGGGTCCCCTCGCGAGCCAGCTTGCGTCCTGGGGCGTCCCAATGGACCTGGCCCACGTCCTCGCCACCGTGCTCATCACCCTTCTGGTCTCGTACATCTCCATCGTGGTGGGCGAGCTCGTGCCCAAGCGCATCGCGATGGCCGACGCCGAGGGCGTGGCAAAGAGCGTGGCCGGGCCTCTCAGGAGCTTCGCCGTCATCGCCCGTCCGCTCGTCGCGCTCACGGCGGCGAGCACCAATGGCCTCGCCGCGCTCCTCGGCATCGCTAGCGCCGACGACCGGCAGAACGTGGGCGAGGACGAGATCAAGTACATGGTCACCGACGCGGACGACCTGACGGACGAAGAGAAGTCCATGATCCACGAGATCTTCGAGCTGGGTGACGCCATCGCCCGCGAGGTCATGGTGCCCCGCGTGGACATGACGGCCGTCGAGGACTCGACCACGGTGGGCGACGTGATCGAGCTCATGCGCCGCACGGGCTACTCCCGCGTTCCCGTCTATCACGAGGACGTCGATCGCGTGGTGGGAATCGCGCACATCAAGGACCTCCTCGGCCCCGTCCTCGAGGAGGACGCGGGAGACAACATGATCGCCCGCTACATGCGTGGGGCCGACTTCGTGCCCGACACGAAGGACATCATCCCCCTGCTCTCCGAGATGCGCACCAGCCACGACCAGATGGTCATCGTGGTCGACGAGTATGGCGGCACGGCCGGCGTCATAACCATCGAGGACATCGTCGAGGAGGTCGTGGGCGAGATCGAGGACGAGTTCGACCCCGACAACAAGTACCTCACCCAGCTGGGTGAGCGCGAGTGGCTGGTGGACGGCCGCTTCAGCATCGACGACGCCATCGAGCTCGGTTGGCCCATCGAGGACCGCGAGGAGTACGAGACGGTCGCGGGCTTCGTGCTCGAGATAGCCGACGGCCTCCCCAAGCCGGGCGATGCCTTCGAGGTCGATGGCTACAGGTTCCTGGTGCAGTCGGTGCGCGGCCGCCGCATCGCCCTGCTCAGGGTCACGGCCCCGGAGCCAACGACCGGAGACGAGCCGCAGGGCTAGGTGGCAGGCGTGGCGCGCCACCAGGTGCCGTGGGGCGTCTCGCCGACGAGGCCCTGCAACGCTCCCGTCCCAACCTGCGCGCGGGGCGTCCTCCTCGCCTTTGACTACAATGTATGGACGCATGCGGTTCCTAGGAAAGGCAGCTCCATGGCACAGCTCATAGACATCCTGCGGGTCGAGGTCGGCCTCAAGAACCTCGTTGCCCGGGTGCGCGTCTCGGACGAGGCTCCGCTCATGACCAGCGAGGACCTGCAGGGGACCACGCGCGTCTACAAGCTCATGCCTCACATCGTCGAGCATGCCTGCCTGGGGGACGCGAGCGAGACCTTTAAGGAGGTCATGGGCAACACCGAGCTGGCCCACCTCCTCGAGCACGTGACGGTGGAGCTGCTCTCGCGCTCCGCCGCCTCCGCGGAGGTCTCTTCTGGCCGCACCTACCCCGTCCCGGGAGAGGCGCGCACCTACGACGTCGAGCTCTCCTGCCCCGACGACGTGTTGGTGTGCGCCGCGCTCGCCAGCGCCGTCTGGGTCATGGACTGGGCCTTTGGCGGGGGAGAGGGGCCGCGCCCTGACGTCGACGCCATCGCCGAGGGCCTGACCGGACTGGTCCAGAGCCTGGGCGACGAGCCTGCCGAGGCATACGAGCGCGAAGTCCAGGAAGAGATTGACGCCGAGGTGGAGAAGAGAAGGGACGAGCTCCTGGCCCAGCGCGAGGACGAGCTCTCCCAGAGGAGGGCCCTCGCTGAGGCCGCCGCAGCGGCTGCCGCCGACCAGGCACGCGCCCGCGCGGCCGCCGAGTCGGCCGCGCTCGAGTCGAGCCGTGCGGAGGAACTCTCGCAGCTGCCAAGCTGGGCGGTGGATCCCGACGACCCTTTTGTCCGGAAGGTCAGGGAGGGCCGCGGCCCTGACTTCGTCCAGCGGGAGGCTTCGCCCGAGGCCTGGCAGTCGGCCCAGGAAAGCCTCGGCTCGAGCGATGACGAGCGTTCCAGGGACGCAGGCGACGTCCTCGATTCGTCGCAGCCCCCCTTCGTCGAGACGGTCGACGAGCCGGGGCCTGTCACGGATGGCGGGGACGTTGAGGTCGAGCTCCCCTGGTAGGAGACGCGGTCACCGACCGCGACGCACTCCTCCGGGCATTTGCGCTTCTGGTAGCCCCAGGTCGGCTAGGATGGTGTCACCATGCAGGGGCGGTCTGTCTCCGCATACGGGAAGGATCTCTCGGCCTTGGCTGGGAAACGACGGGAGGAAGACATGAGCGCAAAGGGAGCACTTGGATTCGTGGCAGGCTTGTTCGCGGGAGCGACGGCCGGATTCGCGGCGGGAATCCTGATGGCGCCTCGTCCCGGCGCGGAGAGCCGAGCCATGGCCGCCGACGCCATGAATGACGCGTGGGACAGCGCGGTCGACTCATACGAGCGCGGCTCGCGCGTGGTCAACGACAAGATCGCCGGAGTCCGTCCGGGCATGGACGCCACCACCGACGAGCTGCGCGCCAAGGTCGACCTGGCCCGCGAGCGCATGGACCAGCTGCGCGACTCGCTCTCCGAGGCCGTGACCAACGCTTCCACGCAGGTGCAGGAGACGGTCTCGGACGTCGCCGACAAGGTCAGCGCTGCCGCCGAGGCGACGGCGTCGGACTCCGCGGTCCACGTGGAGGTCGTCGAGGACGATGCGACGGACGAGGGGTAGCGCTCCTTCGAACGCTGCGTTTGGGGGCGGGCGGACGTTCTGACGTCGCCCGCCCCGCTTGGTTTCGTGCGCGCGGCGCGAGAGGCGCGCGGAACGTTCCGGCAGCCGGTTCGGGAGCCATCGAGGGGAGAAGGGCATGGCCAGGATCTCGGAGCTCATGGGCAGGAAGGTGTACGAGCTGCGTCCTGCCCGCAAGGCGGGCGGCGAGCCTCGGCGCAGGAGAGTCGGCAGGGTGCATGCCGCGGTCTTCTCCCCCGACGGCAGGTCCCTGGTAGGCTACATGGTCAGGCGCCCCGACATCGCGGGGATGGTCAGGCGCCCCGACGCCTTCCTGGCACTTGACTCGCTCCGGTCGGGCGAGGACGCCATATTCCTGACGAAGAACGCGGGGCTGGCGCTGGATGACGGGGCCCGTGGCAGGCTGGGCCTTGAATGGGACTCCTGCGTCATGTGGGCGGGCATGGATGCCAAGACGGAGCGAGGTCGCGTCCTGGGCTACGTGGGTGACGCGACCTACGACGCCGGGACCGGTCGCGTGCAGAGCTTTGCCGTGGGAGACGGCGGCGTGGCCCAGTCGCTCGTGGGCTCGGTTCAGGTCCCCGCGTCCATGCTCAGGGGCTACCGAGGCGGCTACATGGTGGTGGACGACGCTGCGTCTCGGCTCTCTTTGAGCGGTGGTGCCGCGGCGAAGGCCGGTGAGGCGAGCGCCAGGGCGCAGATCGCCGGAAGGAAGGTCGCGGCACGAGCCGACGAGACGGCCTCTCAGGCGCTTGACAGGGGGTCCAGCGCGCTTGGCCGCGCGATCGGCAAGGCCAGAAGGTCCGTGGAGGGGGCAGCGCAAGGTGGGTTGGAGCCCAAGAAGGCGACGGCCACCCAGCCAGGGGCAAAGAAGACCTCGCGGAAGAACACGGGCGCGGACGGCGCACGAGCCGTGGGCCGCCAGATGAAGAAGGCCGGCGGAATGTTCGGCTCCTTCATGGACGAGTATCGCAAGGCGAGCAAGTAGGCCAAGCGCCCTCGGCCTTCGCGGGAAGATCGTCCTGCGGCCTACCCATCGGCCGTCCCCGGGGTACGCGGGCCAGGGCGCCTCCGCGTCCCGACAGCCTAGTATCCCATCGCCTGGAGCGCGAACATGATCACCGTGAGGACCACCACGGCGACGATGGTGAACCAGGTTAGCGCGTTCCAGATGCGCCCGTTGGCCCAGCGACCCATGACGTGGCGGTCGCTTGCGATGTTTACCATGCATACCAGGAGCACGGGCAGGAGCACGCCGTTCACGATCTGTGCTGCCATCATGATGCCGAAGAGGTTCGCTCCCGGGAGCAGCACCAGGGCGGCGCTCAGGATGGCGATGGCCGTCAGGATGCCGCGGTAGGCGGGGGCCTCCTTCCAGCTGCGGTCGGTGCCCCTCTCCCATCCAAAGGCCTCGCACACGGCACCCGCGGTGATGCCGGGCATGACGCAGGAGGCGAGGAACGACGCCCCCACAAGGCCTGCGGCAAAGAGCACGGCGCTGTACTTGCCCGCGAGCGGAACCAACGCCTGGGCCGCGTCGGCAGCGTCCTGAATCACCACGCCCGCGGGGAAGAGGACGCTTGCGGTCGTGAGCACAATGAACCAGGCGATGGCCTGCGAGACGAGCGCGCCGGACACGTTGTCGGCGCGCTGCCCAAGGATGTCGCCCTCGTCGAGGTTCTTCTCGGCAACGTTGCTCGAGACCATGAAGATCATGTAGGGCGAGATCGTGGTGCCTATGCTTGCCACCAGCAGCGAGATGTAGGCGGGGTCTCCCGACATCTGCGGCACGACCGTGCTGCCAAGCGCCTTGCCCCAGTCGGGTCCCACCACGACGCCGGTGATCACGTAGGTGACGAAGACGGCGGAGATGGTGAGGAGGACCTTCTCGATGTGGCGGTAGGATCCAGACATGGCCAGGAGCCACGACGCCAGGGCGGCCACGGGCACCGAGACGTAGACCGGGATGCCGAAGAGCAGAAGTCCCGAGGCGATGCCCGCGAATTCCGACACCGTGACGGAGAAGTTCGAGAGGATGACGGCCAGCATGGCGACCGTCGAGATGCGGATGCCAAACTGCTCGCGGATGAGGGAGGCGAAGCCCTTGCCCGTCACGCAGGCCATGCGCGCGGCGGTCTCCTGCACCACGACAAGCAGCAGGCAGGTGAGCGGGATGGACCAGAGCATGCCAAAGCCGTAGCGCGCGCCCTCGGACGAGAAGGTCGCGATGCCTCCCGCGTCCATCCCCGCCAGGGCGGTGAGGATGCCGGGTCCCATCACGGAGAGCGTCGAGCGGAGCCGCTGCCCCCTCGAGGGCGCCGCGTCGACTCCCGCCGCCCGTCGTGCCGTCGCCACCCTAGGCCCCCAGCCCGCCGGGGAGGCATGCGAGTGCGACGGCGTACACCACGATCGCAACGGCCATGGCCGTTGCCTGGAGCGCGAGGCCCGAGGTCTCGAGGTTCTTGGCGTCCCTCACGCGCAGGATGGTGAGGTATGCCGGCGCGCAGAGGAACGACGCCATAACGCTCACGGCCGCGGAGGCGAAGCCGTGGAAGCTCGGGTCGTACGCGCCCAGGCCGCTCGCGAAGAGCGCCGCCTTGATGCCGCCGGCGACGAGCAGGACGAGCGCGGAGAAGAGAAGCCCCAGGCCGAGCCCCTTGATGGTGAAGCCCAGAAGCGACGGCGCGTCCTCGTCGTCAGGGTCGTAGCCCAGGAAGAAGTTGGTGACGTAGCTTATGGAGTCGTTCGCGGCAATCACGGCCACGGGCAGCGCCAGCGCATGTAGGAGGGTCGTGTCGCTTGCCCCGTTGGTCCCCGCGACCAGGGCGAGCGCCGCCAGGCCCAGCATCCAGAAGGCGAACCACAGCTCGTTCCTGAGCAGCCAGACGAGGTCGTGGCCACCGCGCGACCCGTCCCCGTCGCGACTCGCCGCACCGGCGATCTGCAGGTCCTCCTCGTGCTCCTCCTCCATGACGTCGAGCGCGTCGTCCACCGTGACGATGCCCAGCAGCTTGCGCGCGTCGTCCACGACGGGCATGGCTAGGAGGTTGTACTTCGCGATGTCCTTGGCCACGTCCTCCTGGTCGTCGTCGGGGCTCGCCACGACGAGCTCGCTCTCGGCGATGTCCGACAGCACGGTCTGGCCGCCATGGACGATGAGGTCGTTCAGGCTCACCGCGCCGGCGAGGCGGCCTTCCTCGTCCTTGGTGTAGACGTAGCGGACGGACTCGAAGTTCTCGTCCAGACCACGAAGCGCCGTGATGGCGTCGTCTACGGTGCCCGTCTCGTCCACCAGGACGAACTCGCTGGTCATGATGCGGCCGGCGGTGTCCTCGCGGTACCCCAGGAGCTGGCGGATGGCCTTCTGCTCCTGTACGCCCATGAGCCGAAGCAGCTTCTCTGCCTTGTCGTAGTCGAGCTCGCTCACGAGCTCGGCCGCGTCGTCGGGGTCCATCTCCGACAGCATGCGCGACGCCGTGGCTTCCTCCATGTCGCCCACGATCTCGGCTGCCATCTGGTCGTCGTCGAGCTCGGCCATGGCGTCCGCCGCCTGCTCGTCGTCGAGTTGGGCGAAGACCTGGCCGCGCAGGCGCGGGTCGAGCCTCTCGATGATGTCGGCGACGTCGGCGGGGTGAAGCTCGTCCAGCGTCTTGTGCGAGACCGACAGCTTCACGTTGGATAGGTCCCTCTCCACCAGGTCCATGTAGTTCCAGGCGATGATGCGCTCGGGGATGGACTTCCCGAAGACGCGGGCGATCTTGAGGGACGCGCGCTCGAACGCGGGCGAGAGGGACCTCAGTATTCCCCGGACGCCCACCTCGGCGCCGAGGAGGCGCAGCTGAGAGGAGCTGGTGTCCGAGAGCTTGAGGTCGTTCACGCGCACGACGCGCATGCCGCGCGTGTCGACGATCTGCTTGTTGAGCAGGTCGCGGGCGATGAGGACCTCGTTGGGTTGGAGGTACGAGAAGCGGATGTCGGTCGAGACGACCTTGAGTCGCACCTCGTCGTCGTCGAAGGAGCCTACGTACTTGCGCCACGAGATCATGAACGGTGTCTTGCCGGGCCCCTCGACCGCGAGCGAGGTCACGCGGGGAAATACCTCGCCGGTGGCGATGCCGAGGTCGTTGACCCTGCCAATCCTCTCACCGTCGAGGTCGTAAACGGGGTTGCCCAGCATTTGGGACAGATAGATCATGCGTGCTCCTTCGTTGGTCCGTCGCCGCGCATCGCCGTGGATCGCGTCGCCTTCGCCGGGGGTACCCCGCGGTGAGACCAACCAGGACGCACCGAGGGGTCATCGACTGTGAGGTCGAGGTTTCATCAATGACCCTTCTCGTAGCTTCTTCTCGTCACAAGGCGGGGTCGAAATGGCCACCTGCCTGCGCCTTGAGCATTGTACACGCGTCGAGCTGCCAGAACTCCCACGAATGCCAATCACCACGCAGGAAGGTCATGCGCCATCCCGCGCACCGTCCCGTCGCCCATTCCCGTCCAGGGGCACGCCGCGCGAGCCAGCTGATGTGGGATACTTCCTGGGGTGGACCCGCAGTCAGAGAAGGGGGCGCGAGGTGAGGACCCTGCAAGCCAAGCACTTCCTTGCGGCCTCTCCCGAGGATGAGGTCGGGCGGAGATGACGCGCGCCTTTCCACGCCTCCCCACGTTCGGAAGGCCCGGTGGCGCATCCTTGTCCCCCGATGCGGGACGCAGGTGCCGCATCGCCCTGCGCGTGGCGGCCGGCCTGGGAATCGGCCTGGTGGTCGCCGCCAATGTCGCTGCGGTGCGCTTCGGCGAGACGATCGACTCCTACCTGAGCAGCGACGAGGTCGACGTGTCAGACGTCCGCGTCGAGGCCCAGATGGCCCGCGATGAGAAGCTCTCGGAGGAGGTCGAGGCCGAGGGCCTGGTGCTCGTGCAGAACAGGGGAGACGTGCTTCCCCTCCCTCGCGACGTCGACCGCGTGAACGTCTTCGGCTGGGGTTCGACCCAGTGGGTGGGCGGCGGCTCGGGCTCGGGTGGCGTGGCGGGGGAGTGCGAGGGCATCCTGCAGGCCCTGACCGACGAGGGCATCGCCTACAACGAGGCGCTCGCCAAGACGTACCGTAACTTCCAGGGCGAGAGGCCCTTTCTCTCAAACGGGTCGCTCAACACCCATGACTACGAGTTCTGCCGGCTCTACGAGCCGAGCGTCGAGGACGAGGGGCTCTACACCCCCGAGCTCCTCCAGGAGGCGAGGGAGTACTCCTCCACCGCGATCGTGGTGCTGAGTCGCGTGAGCGGCGAGAGCATCGATTGCCCGCGCGAGCAGTTCCGCGTCACCACCAAGGGCGGTCCCGTCAAGCGGAGCATGGCCCGGCACTATCTCGAGCCCTCCCCCGAGGAGGAGGCGCTCATCCGCTACGTCGCCGCCAACTACCAGAACGTCGTCGTGCTGGTCAACTCGACCAACCCCATGGAGCTCGGCGTCGTCGAGTCCGTCGAGGGGGTGGACGCCTGCATGCTGGTGGGCGCCACCGGGACGACGGGCGCGCGAGCCGTGGTGAGGGCCCTCTGGGGGGACGTGAACCCATCCGGCCGCACGACGGACACCTACGCGTACGACTTCTCCACATCCCCCAGCTGGGCCAACGCGGGAGCGGACGGCGAGGGCCACTACCTCGACGCAGGGGGCTGCTACCCGGCCGACGGGACGCTCAACGGCAACGTGGGCACCCGCGAGGCCTATGACTCCGTGCGCTTCGTCGACTACGCCGAAGGCATCTACGTCGGTTACCGCTGGTACGAGACGGCGGACGCGGAGGGCTTCTGGGAGGGGGAGAGGACCAGCCATGGGGAGGGCTACGACGGCGTCGTCCAATACCCTTTCGGCCACGGCCTGAGCTACACGGACTTCTCCTGGCAGGTGGTCTCGCGCGACCCCCTCAGGGGCGGGGAGCTTGACCCAGACGGAAGCGTGACTACCGTGGTGCGCGTCACCAACACGGGCTCGCGGGCGGGCAAGGACGTGGTCGAGCTCTACGCCACGCCACCCTACGAGCATGGCGGGATCGAGAAGCCGTCGACGCAGCTCGTCGCCTTCGCGAAGACCGACGAGCTCCAGCCAGGCCAGAGCCAGGACGTCACGCTGAGCTTCGACGTGCGGTCCCTGGCGAGCTACGACTGCTATGACGCCAATGGCAACGGCTTTGCCGGCTGGGAGCTCGAGCGCGGGAGCTACAGGATCGAGCTCAAGCGAGACGCGCACACCCTCGCGACCTGCGCGCACGCGAGCGTCAGCTACGAGCTGCCGCACGACCACCCCTACCCAGACGACGCAAGGACGGGGGCGCGGGTCTCGAACCGCTTCACGGGCAGCTCGGCCGAGGCCGGCGTCTCCATCGACGGCAGCAGCACGGGGTCGCCGCTGAGACTCCTCACGCGGGCGGACTTCAGGGGCAGCTTTCCCAAGAACCGTGACGTAGACCGGACCATGCCCGACGCCGTCCGCATCCTCAACCGCTATGACGCGGGTCAGGCCCGCGCGCAGGACTCCCGGTACGACGGAGAGGTCCAGATGACCCAACAGCCCTCGCAGGCCAAGGCGAGGTTCTATGCGCTCGAGCGCCACGGCAGGCTCACCGCCCTGGGCCGCGCCCTGGGCGAGGACTACGACGACGAGCGCTGGGACTCCCTGCTCGGACAGCTCTCGCAGGGGCAGATGGAGCAGCTGGTCCTGCACGGCTACTCCCACACCTCCGAGCTCGGCGTGATAGGAAAGCCTCGCAGCAAGGAGCTCGACGGCTCGTCCCAGGCGTCCTCCTTCAACCAGCTCCGCTGGGGGGTGGGCTTCCCCAACCCCACCACGCTGGCACAGACATGGAACCCCTCCCTGTCAAGGCGCTTTGGTCAGGCGGTGGGCATGGAGTGCGCGATGCTGGGCATCGACGGCTGGTACGCCCCCGCCTGCAACCTGCATCGCACGCCCCTGGGCGGGCGGAACTACGAGTACTACTCAGAGGACCCCCTCGTGTCCGGCGTCATGGCCGCCCGTACCATCGAGGGCGCGCGCCAGGCGGGGACCTACACCTACCTCAAGCACCTCGCCCTGAACGAGCAGGACTCCTATCGCGACTCCCTCTATACCTGGCTGAGCGAGCAGTCCCTGAGGGAGCTCTACCTCGAGCCCTTCCGCAGGGCGGTCGAGGACGGTGGCTGCACGGGCGTCATGAGCTCGTACAATCGCATCGGCGCCATCTGGGCGGGCGGCAGCGAGGCTCTCGTCGATGGCGTGCTGCGCGGCGAGTGGGGCTTCCGCGGCTCCGTGATAACCGACTACAGCGACCATCACGCCTATATGAACGCCGACCAGATGCTTCGTGCCGGCGGCAGCCTCTTCATGGACGGCGTCTTTGACGATGGCGGCTTCGCCCTTGACACCACCACCCCAAACTTCCGCCGGCGCCTGCGGGCGGCCAGCAAGGACGTGCTCTACACCTGGCTCAACGCCCGCGCGTCCAACCTTGGCTACAACGACGCGGCGGCCGCGGCGGGCGAGGCCACGCTCGACCGTCCCGCCAAGACCAAGGGGACCTCCCTCGTGCTGGTGGTCGTCTCGCTGGTCGACGCGCTTGTCGCGGGGACCGTCGTCGTCCGCGCCGCCATGAGGATCCGCCGCCGCCGCAGGGCGTAGGGCCGCTCGCTCCCGCTCCAAAAGGACCGATTTCGACAAGGTGCCCAATCGGGGGGCCACCGTTCCTCTCCCCGGGCGCGTTGTTGGCCGCCGGGGCCATGGCGCTCGCCCTTACGGGTTGTGCGGAGGGGGCAAACATGAGGGGGAGCTCTTCGGGCGGCGACAAGCCCGTGGTGTACGCGAGCTTCTATCCCGTGGCAGACCTCACGCACCAGGTGGTGGGAGACCGCATGGAGGTGCGGACCATCATCAAGGGCAGCCAGGAGCCCCACGACTTCGAGCTTCAGGCTGGCGACCGAGCCGAGCTGGGCGAGGCCGACCTCGTCATCTACAACGGAGCAGGCATGGAGGACTTCATGGACGACCTCAGGGGCTCCGAGGGTGACGACGGTCGCTTCCTCGACCTCTCGCAGGGCCTCACGCTGCTTCGGGGCAAGGACTCGGACGGGGACGATCGCTCGAGCGTCAACCCCCACACCTGGCTGAGCGTGAGAAACGCCCAGCACGAGGTCGAGCTCATCCGCGACCGGGCGAGCGCGATGGACCCCGACGGGGCGGGCACGTACCAGGCAAACGCGCAGAGGCTCATCGACGAGCTGCACGAGCTCGACCAAAGTTTCCAGGAGCGCCTGGACAAGGGCAAGGCGGGCGAGAGGTACTTCGTGGTCTCGCACGCGGCGTTCAACTACCTGGCGCACGACTACGGCCTGCGGCAGGTGGCCGTGACGGGCATCTCTCCCGAGGACGAGCCGTCCGCGGCCCAGCTTGCGACCATCGCCGACTTCGTGAGGCAGCATGGCATCGACACCATCTTCTTCGAGGGGAGCGCGACCCCCAAGGTCGCGCAGACCCTGGCGCGGAGCACCGGCGCCACCACCTCGACCCTCTACACCATGGAGAACCTGAGCGAGGAGGAGATGGGGCTTGGCTACGTCGAGCTCATGAGGCGCAACCTCGACGCCCTGGCGGAGTCGTTTGATGTGTGAGCTGGTGCGCGCGCGGGGGCTCGAGTTCTCGTACGAGGGCGTCCCCGTCATAGCCGGCCTGGACTTGAGCCTGCGCCCTGGCGAGCTGGTCGCCCTGGTGGGCAGGAACGGAGCGGGCAAGTCGACGCTCATGAGGCTGCTCTTGGGCGAGCTCGCGCCTGACGCGGGGGAGCTTCTCGTCCTGGGCGAGCGTCCCGTGACGCACCGCCACTACCCGCGCGTCGCCTACGTCTCGCAGGACTCCATGCGTGGCTACCGCCATTTTCCCACGACCGTCCGCGAGCTCCTCCAGGTCCACTGCCGGCATCTGGGAATCAAGTCCGACGTCGGCGAGCTCCTGGCCCAAGTGCGCCTGGAAGGCTCGCTCGACAAGGCGCTCGACCAGCTTTCGGGTGGACAGCTCCAGCGGGTGGGGCTGCTCGTCGCCCTTCTCAAGGACGCCCGTCTCGTTCTCCTCGACGAGCCGACCAACGGAGTGGACGCCAGCTTCTCGGACGAGCTTTTCCAGGTGCTGAGGGATATGGCGGACGCGGGCAAGGCAGTGCTGGTCGTGACCCACCATCCGGACGAGCTCGAGGGCCGTGCCGACCGCGTGATCAGGCTCAGGGACGGCAGCATCGAGGAGGTCGTTCAGTTGTCGGAAGGAGACGTCGGCGCGTGATGTTCGAATACGAGTTCATGCGGCGCGCCTACCTCGTGGGCAGCGTCCTGGCCGTGATCCTGCCGCTCATAGGCCTGCCAATTCTGCTCAAGAGGCTCTCGATGATGGGCGACACGCTCTCACACGCCTCGCTCGCCGGCGTGGCCATAGGCCTCTGCCTGGGCTTCGACCCGCTCCTTGGTTCCGTGGTCGCCTGCGTCGTGGCAGCCTTGGGGGTCGAGCTCATCAGCAGTCGCCTCAAGGCCTACCAGGAGATCTCGACCGTGATCGTGCTTGCGACCGCCATCGGCCTCGCGGGCATCTTCACGAGCCTCACGGGCGGGAACAACGCCATCAGCTCCTACCTCTTTGGCTCGATCGTGACCATCGGGGACTTCGAGCTCGCGCTGGTGCTCGTCGTGGCGGCTGTGGTGCTGGTCACCTACCGCCTGATCTACGACCGCCTCTACCTGAGCGCCTTCGACCCCGTCGCGGCCCCTCTCATGGGCATCGACGGCCGGGCGCTCAACCTGGCGTTCTCGTTCCTCGTCGCCATCACGGTAAGCGTGGCGGCAAAGACCATCGGCTCGCTGATCGTCTCGTCGCTGATGGTCATACCCGTCATCTGCGCCATGCAGTTCGCACGCAGCTACAGGGGGACGCTGCTCCTCTCTATAGTCCTCTCGCTCGCCTTCGTCCATGCGGGCCTTGCGGTCTCGTACCACCAGAACCTCAGGCCCGGATCCGTGATCGTGCTCATCGCAGTGCTTGCTTTATCAGTGGCGATGCTCGCCAAGAGAAGATAGGGGTACCTATGAACAACGTAAGGAAGGCAGGCCTGGGCCTTGCCGGTGCCATTGCCGCGGCGGCCGTCGTCGCGGCGCTGGGTGGTCGCGGGCTTGGCGTTCCCGCGTCGGGTGGCCGGCAGGCGCCCGCGGCACAGGAGCAGGTTCGGGTACTGCGCCAAGACGACCCTGCGAGCAAGGCGGACGTGTCCTTCGCCACGGACGACACCACTGAGGTCCTCATCGACGCCCCCGAGGTGGATTCAGACTAGATCGTGAAGGTGGTCAAGCACGGGGACCACTGGCACGTCTTCACCAAGGACGGGCGAGAGATCATCACCTACAGCGACCCGAGCCAGGCCAAGAGCGGCTCGCAGCTCAGCAACACGGCGAAGGTCGTCGGGACGGACGGGAGTTCGTCACCTACGAGGACCCGAGCGCACTGTACCCCCACGCATACTCGTGAGGATGGTGAGCCTGGACGAGCTCGCCCGCCAGCCCATCGTCCGCATCCTCAAGCATGACGACCACTACCACGCCTACACGGAGGACGGCAGTGAGTTCATCTGCCGCGAGGATCCCTCCCGCGCCTTCCCCAAGATCAAGATAGGGACCTTCGAGGGGAGCCATGGCGGGCATGTCTCGCACGTGGGTCGCGGCGCGCGGGGTGGCGCGGCTGGGAACGGCGCGCCCCGCTCGCGTGGCAAGGCGGGCGCCTCGAAGCCTGCGGGCCCCATCGCCCCCATCAAGCAGGACAAGAACGACCCCAAGCGCGTGCTATCCATCGAGCACCACAACAACCACTGGCACCTGCACCACGCAGACGGCTCCGAGAGCGTGGTCTACGAGGATCCTTCCTCCGCCTACCCTGACATCAAGATCACGGAGTACGACCCCAACATGGGGCGCCACTTCGAGCCCCTCAAGCCGGGCGAGAGCTTCCGCTACGAGGACGTCGACGCCGCGCTTCTGGTTCCGCTTGACCAAATCAACTATGGCAACGTGGTCCACTCCGTCGACTACGACGAGGCCGCCGGTGGCTTCGTGATTCCCCACCACGACCACTACCACTACGTGTCCATCCAGACGATCATCCAGTTCTGCAAGGACGGTGGGGACACCTTCCACGGCAACGACCCGCGCGCCGTCGTCGCCACCCTCAAGTACCTGGTCCAGCACCCCGAGGCGCGTCCCAAGGGCAAGAACGGCTGGGGGAGCGACGCCGAGGTGGGGCATGGTGGCGGAGGCCATGCCCACGACGACGAGCGGAACGGCGACCACGAGGTCGAGCGCGACCACGAACATGCGGCGGAGTCCCGAGACGAGGAGGAGGCGGACTTCACGCGCGGCCCCAGGATTGAGCGCATCGTGCACGAGGGCAGCGTCTGGTACGTCTATTACGTCGACGGCAGCTTCAGCACGCTGACGCACGACCCCGAGGACCGCTATCCTGGCGTGCCCATCGAGGAGGGCTCGACGCCCGTCAACGACGGCATGAGCGACGACCGCGCAGGCACTCCCGCCACGGACAAGGACGAGGTCGGGGGTGAGGGGGTCGCAACTGTCCGCCCCGAGACGGGGCCCACAAGGGAAGGGACGTCCGCCGCGGTTGGCCACGAGTGCGAGGCGTCGGCGGCGGCCGAGGGTGCCGACCCCGAGCGCGTGGACGCCTCCCGTGAGAAGGACGCTCCGGCGGAAGCGGCAGATGCCGACGAGACGCCGGCGGGCACGACGGACGACGCCCCCGGCGTGGCATAACCCCGGGCTGGCACTGCGCGCCACGCGAGGTGCGGGGCATTCTCGCCTAAAGAAGGAACCCGGTCGGGATGATCCGGCCGGGCTCCGCTCGTGCGAGGGGGAAGGAGGCTAAGGCTCTAGAACTTGACCTGGGGCGCCTGGCGCACGGAGGCGTCGGCGGCCTCGAAGCCCTTGCGGCGCGGGAACTTGGACCCGGCGACGATGTTGCCGGGGAAGGTGGTGACGGCGTTGTTGTACTCGAGCACGCAGTCGTTGAAGCTCTGGCGCGCGTAGCTGATGCGGTTCTCGGTGTCGGTCAGGTCGCCCTGGAGCTGCTGGAAGTTGGCATTGGCCTTGAGCTCGGGGTAGGACTCCGCGACGGCGAAGAGGTGTCCGAGGGTCTGGGTCAGCTGGTTGGAGGCGGCCATCTTGTCCTCGGGGGTGACGGCGGAGCTCACGGCAGAGCGGGCCTTGATCACGGCTTCGAGGGTCTGGGACTCGTGGCTGGCATAGCCCTTGACGACCTCGACCAGGTTGGGGATCAGGTCGTTGCGGCGCTGGAGCTGCGTGTCGATGGTCTCCCACGCGTTGTCGCAGCGGTTGTTCTTCTGGACGATGCCGTTGTAGATCGAGATGAACCAGATTCCCACCACCACGATGAGTGCGATGATGATTATGGCGAGCGTCATGGCGATTCCCTTCTCGCGGCTCGTATCCTGTCAGACAAGTATACCCGGACCCGCCCACATTCGACCTGGGACGTGGTCCTGACGGCATGTGATGTCCGCGGGGCAACGAAGTCGGATTGCGGGGGTTCAATGTCGACGCGACCGTAAGGCAGGGGACTGACGCCATCGCACCGGGAGGCACCTGGGCGACCTGGCTGATGCGCATGGCGGAGGGGGAGGGATTCGAACCCTCGGAACGGGGTTACCGCTCGACGGTTTTCAAGACCGCTGCAATCAACCACTCTGCCACCCCTCCAATGGGTGCGCGGATATATCCTAGCGCATGAGCCCATGCAGAAGAGGGGAGGCTAGGGGACGATGGCCGAAGCGGAGCGACGGCGCGAGGTCGACGAGGCCTTCATGCGCGAGGCCATCGAGGAGGCCCGCCTTGCCGCGCAGGAGGGAGAGGTGCCCATCGGCGCCGTCGTGGTCTGCGACGGAAGGGTGGTCGCACGCGGTCGCAACCGGCGCGAGCTCGACCATGACCCATCGGCCCATGCCGAGTTCAGCGCGCTGGTGAAGGCGTCGCAGGCGCTGGGTCGCTGGCGGCTTACGGGCTGCACGGCCTACGTGACGCTCGAGCCCTGCCTCATGTGCGCGGGGCTCATGGTCAACTCCCGCATAGACCGCTGCGTCTTTGGTGCCCCAGACCCCAAGGGCGGCGCGCTGGGAACGCTCTATGACGTGAGCCACGACGGACGGCTGAACCACGAGTTCGAGGTGGTGGGTGGCGTGTTGCAGGATGAGTGTGCGCAGCTGCTTCGCGACTTCTTCCGCGCCCGCCGTGCGGAGCAGCGTGCCGCGAGGGGTGTGGCCTCGGACGAGTAGGGTCGCGCGGGCTCAGGAGCCGGCTCGTCCGCTTACGGACGTCGTCTAGGGCGCATGAGGCCACGCATGCCCTGCCCGTGCGACCGCTCGTCCGCCACGTAACTGCAGTTTTTCTCGCTGTTTATCCAATAGTGAAGTATCTTTGTCTGTATTCCGGGCGAAGGGGCTTATGGGCATGGGCAAGTGGTTCGACGCGGACGACGTACGCGAGGCATACGAGCACATTCGCGACCACGTGCGTCGGACCCCGCTGGAGGAGGCCGTCTATCTCAACGGAGGAGACACGCGCTACTTCTTCAAGCTCGAGAGCCAGCAGATCGGCAAGAGCTTCAAGATTCGTGGCGCCTACAACACCATGTCGCGGCTGAGCGACCGCGAGCGCCGGCACGGCGTGGGCACGGTCTCGACGGGCAACCATGGCGTTGCCGTCGCCTATGCCGCCCGCGAGCTGGGAATCCGCGACTGCATGGTGGTCGTTCCCATGGGGACGCCGCATTCCAAGACCGACCGCATACGCTACTACGGCGCCCGCTCCATGATGCTGGGCTCGGATTACGACGACTCCATCACGCTGGGCATCAACTACATAGACCGCAACGAGATGTTCTTCGTGGACCCCTATGAGTACGACCCGCGCGTGTACTGCGGCCAGGGGACCATCGGGCTCGAGGTCCTGGAGCAGAACCCAGAGGTCGACACCATCGTCGTGCCCGTGGGCGGTGGCGGGCTTATCACCGGCATCGCCACCATAGCGAAGGCCATGAGGCCCGACGTGCGCATCGTGGGCGTGCAGACCAGCGCCTGCCCGGCCATGCTGCAGTCCCTGCGCGACGGAGTCTGCTACAACCGCTACCCGACCTCGGGGAGGACCGTCTGCGAGGCAATCGTGGGCGGCGTGGGACAGATTGCCTTCGACATGCTGCCCGACCTCCTCGACCAGATGATCATAGTGAGCGAGAGGTCCATCCGCTCCGCCTTCAAGTTCATGGTGAGCCGCGAGCAGCTGAGCATCGAGCCGGGAAGTGCCATGGTGGTCGCTGCCGTGCGAGAGCATGCGGAGCTCGTGGGCGGCCACAACGTCGCACTGGTGATAAGCGGCGGCAACCTGGACGCGGACGTGCTCTCGGCCATCCTCGAGGAGGACTTCGGCGACGAGGGGTAGGCCGACTTGGCATCGCGTGTCGGGCACGCTTCCGCGCGCCCCTCGCCTTGCCGCGCACGCTTCAGCGCACATCGAGTCACGTCGAGCACGCATCAACGCACGCTAGGTCGCAGCGCACACGCCGTTGCGCACACGATTTTTGTCGAGCACGCACCAACGCACAGCCGGAGCTGCGTCTGCGCTGTTGGCACGTGGGTCTCGTGTGCGCAAGAGCGCGCTTGACCCGCGGCGCGTGCGCAAGGGCGTGCTTGGTCCGTGGCGCGTGCACAAGGGCGCGGACAACGCGGGCCGTGTGTGCCGGCCCGTGGGCGCCGCGGATGCAGTGGTGCAAACGGGCGAGGGGTGCGCCTACACCAGCTGGAAGATGAAGAAGTCCAGGTAGTGGGTCTCGGGCACGCCCCAGAGGATGGGGTGGTCCGGTGCCTGCTGGCGCTCCTCGACCTGGCGCAGCTGCACCCCGGCCCCGTGTGCCGCCTCCGCGATCGCCTGCGCCAGGCGCTCGCGCGACATGAAGTGGCTGCAGCTGCAGGTGGCCAGGTAACCGCCGCGCGGAAGCATCCGCATCGCGTCCTGGTTGATCTGGCGGTAGCCGCGCATCGCGTGGTCGATGGTCCTGCGGCTCTTGGTGAAGGCGGGCGGGTCCAGCACGACGAGGTCGAAGGGACCTCCCTCGGCGCGCAGCCGTGCCTTGTCGCGCGCGAGTTCGGGCAGGTACGCCAGGACGTCTGCCTGGGTGAACCCCATGCGCGGCGTCCCGTCCGCATTCACGTCGAGCCCGTTCAGCCGCGCGTTCTGCGCCGCCAGGTCGAGCGCCGTCTGGCTCACGTCCACGCAGCGCACGAACTCCGCCCCGCCTGCGGCGGCGTTGAGGCCGAAGGGCCCCACGTGGCAGAAGCAGTCGAGCACGCGTCGCCCCGCGCTGACCTGCCTCACGGCGCGGCGGTTGTACTTCTGGTCGAGGAAGAAGCCGGTCTTCTGGCTGTTCTCTATGTCAAGGTCGAAGGCCAGGCCGTTCTCGTGCACCACGAGTCGCGCGTCTTGGGGCTCCCGCGTCAGGCAACCGTCCAGCGCGCCGCCGCTCGCCTCGATCGCGAGCGGGTCCACGGCCTCCGGGGCCGAGAAGTCGTACCAGCCCTTGCGGGGCTCGAGCCCCTCCTTCAGGCGGGCGGGTGAGTCGGAGCGCTCGTAGATGCCGCGCACGCGGACGCCGTCCTCCTCGAGGACGAGGGTCAGGAGCGGGAAGAGGGTGGGCCTCAGGAGCTCCATGCCCACGGTGCCCACCTGCGCCACGAGCACGTCCTCGTAGCGGTCCACCACGAGGCCGGGGAAGGCGTCGGCCTCCGAGAAGAGCAGGCGACAGCAGTTGGTGTCCGGCTCGCAGCCGGCAAGGGCGCGCGATCCCATGGTGGCCTTGCGGTGCCCCCACGCCCAGCGGAGCTTGCGCCACCAGAAGGCGGCGTCGAGCCGGTCGTTCGCGTTGCGGCTCACCACGCGCACGCAGATCTTGCTCTTGAGCGAGAGGAGCCCCACTCCCTGCCAGGTGCCACTTTCCTCGAAGAGGTCGATGGCACAGCCGTTCGTGGCCTCACGCCCGTCCAGGGGAGAGGGACGCAGTTCCAGAGCCTCGCCTTCGAACACCCATGGGTGACCCGCCTTGAGGGAGCGGGCGGCCTTGCGGCTTACGATTGCCTGGGGGTAGGGTCTGAGCTGCTTCATGCTGGGCGTCCCTCCGGTCCTTGCGCTGTCTGCGGGCGAATACGTCTCGTTTGGTCCCGCGTCTTGCATTATGGCCGACGCGCCGCCCCCTGCTGGCCGACAGCCTTGAGGCACCAAGTTCGCTGGGCATGGGCCGACCTGTCCCATGCCCCGGCCCCAAAAGGTTACGAGCGGGGGACGGATACCGTTACGTCCGAGTTTCGCCTTGGGCCTCGTAGCCCACGCTCCTCTCATCCGGCCCCTAACATGGCCAGACACCCGCGGCGTCGGATGGGGAGGGAGTGGCCCCAAGGGGTCCGACTCGGCCCAACCCACTGGAGCCGCGGCGTCAGCCAGGGCGGGAGAGGCCCGCCGGCACGAGTGGCGACGCGTCGCCGCGACCCCTGCGAGGGAGGTTGTAACTACTATGAACGGACTGTTTGTGATCGTTGTTGCTGCGGTGGTCCTGGTCATTGGCTATATCGGGTATGGCCGCTGGCTAGCGAAGTCCTGGGGGGTCGACGAGGACGCGCTGACGCCCGCGGTGCGCATGGAGGACGGCCACGACTTCGCCCCCGCCTCGCGCTTCACCGTCTTCGCGCACCAGTTCTCGTCCATCTGCGGCGCGGGTCCCGTCACGGGCACCATCGTCGCCATGATGTTCGGCTGGCTGCCGGTGCTGCTCTGGGTCCTGGTCGGCGGCATCTTCTTTGGCGCCGTCCATGACTTCGGCGCCCTCTACGCCTCCGTCAAGAACAACGGGAAGTCGCTGGGGCAGCTGATCGAGAAGTACATCGGCCGTACCGGCCGCAGGCTCTTCCTGCTCTTCAGCTTCCTCTTCTGCTGCATCGTCGTCGCCGCCTTCACCTCCATGGTCGCCGGCACCTTCAAGATGAGCGTGGGCGAGGCCGGCGCCCTGGACGTCGCGAGGTCCTATCCCGCTGGCGCCGCCGGCACCATCTCGATCCTCTTCACCTTCGTCGCCATCCTCTTCGGCTGGATGTGCCGCAGGTACGAGCTTTCCGGCTGGAAGCAGTTCGCCTTCGCCGTCCTGCTCATCGCCGCGATGTTCTTCCTCGGCATGCTCTTCCCGATCTACCTGAGCCTCAACGCCTGGATCGCCGTGGTCATGGTCTACTTGGTGTTCGCCTCCGCCATGCCCATCCAGACCCTCAAGCAGCCCCGGGACTACCTCACCACCATCATGATGGTGGCCATGATCGCCTGTGCCGTCGTGGGCATCGTGGTCCTGGGCGTGAGCGGCAAGGCCACGATGACGGCACCCATGGTCGTCTCGTCCCAGACTCTGGACGCCCTGTCCGCCAAGGGCAACTACCTCTTCCCGGTGCTCTTTGTCTCGGTCGCCTGTGGCGCCCTCTCGGGCTTCCACAGCCTGGTGTCCTCCGGAACCTCCTCGAAGCAGGTCTCTAACGAGGCTGACGCCCTGCCCGTGGGCTTCGGTGCCATGGTCCTCGAATCCTTCGTGGGCGTCCTGGCGGTGGTCGTCGCCGCCATTATGTTCAGCGACATGAACACGGCAGGAACCGGCGCCCTCAACTCCGGCGCCGCGAGCACGCCCTTCCAGATCTTTGCCGCCGGCGTCGCGCGAGGCATGACCGCGATTGGCATCAACTCGAGCTTTGCCACCGTCTTCATGACGATGAACGTCTCGGCATTGGCGCTGACCTCGCTCGACGCCGTCGCCCGCATCGCCCGTACCTCGTTCCAGGAGTTCTTCCTCAAGACCAACGACGCCGGCGAGGAGGCTGGAGAGGGGTCCCTCGCATATCGTGTCGTGACCAACGTGTGGTTTGCCACCTTCGTGACCCTGGCGATCGGCCTGTCGCTCACCTTTGGCGGCTACCTCAACATCTGGCCGCTCTTTGGCGCCTCCAACCAGCTCCTGGGCGGCATGACCATGATCACCCTGGCCGTCTTCTGCAAGGCCACGGGCCGCAAGGGCTGGATGCTCTACCTGCCCGTCGCCTTCCTGCTCTGCAGCACCTTCACCTCACTTGCTATGAGCGCCTACGGCTGCGTCACGGCGCTTGCCGCGGGGATGACGGTGGACGTGCTGGCCACCAAGGGCCTGCAGCTGGTCTTTGCCGTCCTGCTCATGGCCCTGGGCCTGATCGTCGCCTACAACTGCCTGAAGGAGCTCTTCACCACCGAGGCCGGCTCCATGCCCGACGAGGAGCCCGAGTGGTCCGAGCTCGGCCGCAAGCACGTCGCTGCCCGCGCCGCGGAGGACGCTTCCTCAGGCGCCGCGTCTGCGGCGGCCCGCGCGTAGGCGCGCCCCTCCCCGGGGCTGCCGGCGCGGCAGGAGCGCCCCTCTCACTGTGTCAAAGGTGGAGTCCCCGCAGCTCTGACTGGGCTGCGGGGACTCCCTTTTCGTCGTCCATGACCCCCGTCGCAGGACGATCACCTGTGACGGGGCCGACACGCTCGCTAGATGCGCCCGCACTCGCCCAGCGCGGAGCGGTCGTACCAGGCGGAGAGCAGGTAGGGCAGGATCGCTTTGGCGTCCACGTCGGCCAGGCGCCTCATGCCGCAGACCGTGAGGTCCAGGGTGGAGAGGCCACCGCCTATGACGCTGATGACGGGCAGCTCGCCCCAGGGGTCGTCCGGAGTCGAGCGAAGCTCGAGCTTGGTGACGTAGCCCGGCGTCCACTCCTTGTAGTCGTACTGCACGAGCGCCCCGAGGAGCGCCCCGGAGGTCAGCTCGGCGCCGCCTTCGGGTCTCACCATGCGGTCGAAGTGGTAGTAGAAGCCGCATCCCTTGGTGGTGACGCCCGCCCCGGGCCCCTGGAAGATCATGTGCGTGAGGGGCGTGTTGTACTCGCCGAGCTCCATGCGCACGCTGGCGACCTGACAGCCCCTGCGGCTGACCTCGGCCGTCACCACGTCGCCGTCACGGCGCAGCACGAACTCGGCCCCCATCTTCTTGGGCATGGAGCCGTTGTCGCGCCCGAGCTGCGTGGCCATCTCCTGGCCGTTGCCGCCCAGGAGCAGCGAGAGCGTGTACTGGCCCAGCTGCTCGTCGGCGTAGCAGTAGACGCCCAGGATCGCCTCGTAGTAGTCGTCCGTGAACGAGGGACGATTGATGTGGTTGATCGAGAGGACCACGACGGGCATCTTGAAGGGCGTGAGCTCCGGTGGCAGGACGCGGCGGATGGCCTCGGGCGTCGTGGTGAAGGCGATGTAGATGCCACGCTGGTCACCCATGATGGAGGGCTGGCCGAACTTCGCCACGTCCTCGTCCAGGGCATGGAAGCTGGCTTGCGGCCGGTGTGGGAGGAAGAGTTCGCGTGCCGCCGCATAGCCACCGTGTGTGGCGGGTGAGATGTTCCCGTCCTTGACGGCGGACCCCACGACGCGCACCTCGACGTCTGCTGCCTCGAGCCCCTCGCGCAGTTCGGTGTTGGGGCGGTTGCCCAGCGAGAGCACGACGAGGTCGCAGTCAAGGCGAGAGGCGCTTCCGTCCGCCGTCGACTCGAGCGCCAGGCCCTGCGCGTCCGCGCTGACGAGCTTCTGTCCCAGCCTGAACTCCACGCCGTACTTGCGCAGGCGTCCCATGACGTCAAGCACGTTGACGGGGTTGACGCCAGGCGCGACGGAGTCGAGCATGTCCACCACGACGACGTGGGCCGCGCCCTTCTCGGCTGCGTATTCGGCGGTCTCGATGCCGGTCATGCCCGCGCCGACGACCACGACGCTCTTGCCGGCAAGCTCGCGCCTGCCGGTGAGGACCTCGGGCACGCAGGCGACGTTGGGGCCGTCGAGGCCGGGAATGGAGCGCGGCACGATGGGGCTCCCGCCGGTGGCGAGTATCACCGCGTCGGGCTCGAGCGCGAGCACGGATTCCACGGTCGCGCGCTCTCCCAGGTGGATGTCCACGCCCAGGTCGGGAAGGACCTTGGCGTAGTACTCGGGCACGAAGGACATCTTCTCCTTGAGGGGAGGCGCCGCCGCGAGGACGACGTCGCCGCCCAGCTCGCGCGCTGCCTCCAGGAGCGTGACCCTGCAGCCTCGCGTGGCAGCCGTCTCTGCCGCACACATACCGGCGGGACCTGCCCCCACCACAACGAGATGGTGGTGCTCGACGTCGGGTTCGAGGCTGCCGCAACGGAGCTCCGCCGCGCAGGTCGGGTTGACGGCGCACTCGAGCGGCATGGCCGCCTCGGCGTTCTGCTCGAGGCTCTCGAAGCAGCGCAGGCACGAGATGCACTTGCGGAGCTCGTCCACGCGACCCTCCTGGACCTTGCGGCCCCATTCGGGGTCCGCCAGCCAGGCGCGCCCCATGCCCGCGAAGTCGATGAGCCCCTCCTCGAGGAAGCTCTCGGGGACGTCAGGGCCACGGAAGTTCGACACCGCTATGACGGGGATCGAGACGTTCTTGCGCACGGCGGCGATGAGGTCGTGCCTCCAGCCCTCGGCGTACGAGACGGGCTCGACGGAGGTTATGCCGGTCTCGTAGATGCCGCAGGAGACGTCGATGAAGTCGACGCCGGCCTTCTGGAGCTCCTGGGCGATCCTCACGCCGTCCTGGATGTGAATGTAGTCCTCGGTGACGCCCGTGGCAGAGAGGAACTCCTCGACCGAGAGGCGGCAGCCCAGGGGGAAGTCCTCCCCGCAGCGCTCGCGGATGCCCGAGATGATTTCGAGCACCATGCGCAGGCGGTTCTCGAAGGACCCGCCGTACTCGTCCTCGCGCTTGTTGGTGTAGGGCGAGAGGAACTGCTCAAGCAGGTAGCCGTGGGCGCAGTGCAGCTCGACGCCATCGAAGCCCGCCTGCTGGACACGCGCGGCGGCGTCCACGAACTCCCGGATGATGTGCCTGACCTCGTCGGTGGTGAGGGCGCGCGTCTCCTGCTTGCAGCGCTTGCAGGGGATGGCCGAGGCGCTGACCACGGGGGCACCGCCCAGTAGTGAGCTATAGGTCTCGCGCCCGGGGTGGTGGAGCTGGATCATGGTCTTCGCGCCATGGCGATGGATTGCCGCCGCGAGGCGCGCCAACGCGGGGACGTTGCGGTCGCGCGTGGCGGATATCTGGCGCAGGAGGCCGGGGCCGGTCACGTCGTCGACGCGGCAGATCTCGGGCAGGATGAGCCCCGCCCCGCCCGCGGCGCGCGCCTCGTAGTAGGCGATCATCTCGTCGCTCGGCGTGCCGTCGAGGTTGGCCAGGCCCACGCCCACGGGTGTCATGACCAGTCGGTTCTTGAGCTTCAGGCCACCTATCTGCCCCGCCTCGAAGAGCTTCTCGTACATGGGATCCCCCTTCCTCGCGCCTGCGGCGTCGAGTGCTGGCGTCCCAGGCAACCCCTCGTGACATCTAGCTTGCTACCACGGGCGACGGGACGTGCGGCGATTAGGGGAGAAGCCCGCATTGCGGCGCGGACGGCATGGGGCATGTGGGATGTGGCGCGTGACCATGGCGCCAGGGGAGAGAAGAGGCACGTCCACGACTGCGAACGCGCCTCGGAAGCAGGTCATTGATATGTTCGTACGTCTTATCGCAAAGTCTAGAAGTGCCTGCCGTAGCGTCCGGAGCTGATGCCACGCCCCCGGCTGCGTGAGCCGCTGAACATGGTGCGCGTCGCCTTGGTGGTGGAGCGCCCCGGGTTGGGTACGATGCGCGTCGCGTCGTAGTCGAAGCCCCCGAGGTCCCATACCGGGACGAGCGCGTGCGTGAAGTACTCGATCTCGCGCAGGGGGCTAATCTCGTCGGGCGCGACGAAGGTGTAGGCATGTCCCGTCGCGCCGGCGCGGCCGGTGCGTCCGATGCGGTGGACGTAGTCCTCTGGGTCCATGGGGACGTCGAAGTTGACCACGGCGTCGATGCCGCTCACGTCTATGCCGCGGCTCATGACGTCGGTGGCCACGAGCACCTGGCAGGCACCTTCGCGGAATCGCTCGAGTGCTCGCTCGCGGGCCTTCTGGGGGCGGTCAGCGTGCATGACGTCCACGCTGAAGCTCGCGCGCTTGAGGTACTTCTCGAGGTCGTCGCTGCGGTGCTTGGTGCGACAGAAGACCAGCACGCGCTCGGGGATCTCGCCTGCGGCCCCGCCAGTCTTGAGCAGCGCTTCCAGAAGCAGGGTCTTCTGCCCCTGCGAGACGGGGCAGAGGTGCTCCTCCACGGTGTCGGCCGTCTCGCCCACGCGGGCAATCTCGATGCTCGCAGGGTCGTGCAGCATGGCGTCCACGGTGCCCTTGATGCTGGGCGGGATGGTGGCGGAGAAGAGCAGTGTCTGCCGGTCCGCGGGGCAGGCTTTGACGATGCGGCGCACGCTGGGCCAGAAGCCCATGTCCAGCATGCGGTCGGCCTCGTCCAGCACCAGGACCTTGACATCCGCCAGGCTCACATGCTCGTGCTCCATGAGGTCGATGAGACGGCCGGGGGTCGCCACGAGCAGGTCGCAGCCGCGTTCGAGCTCGCGGATCTGGCGCTCGAACTTGGCGCCACCCATGACGACGACGGTCTTCTGTCCGGTCTTGCGGCAGACGACGCTCACCACGTCCTCGATCTGTGCCGCAAGCTCGCGGGTGGGGGTCACCACCAGGGCGAAGGGGCCGAAGGGCCTGGCGTCGGGGTCCTTCTCGCGCGAGTCGTCCGCGGTTGCGTCCGTGCGCTTCGAGACGGGCTTCTTCCTGCGGCGGCGCTTGCGCTTTGTGGGGGAGTCGTCCTGCGTCTCGGGAGCGGGCTTGGTCTGGGACGCGGCGTCCGCGTCCGCCTTCGTGGCGTCTGCGGGCGCGTCGCCGCCTGCGGCCTTCTTGTGATGCCTGCGACGCCGGCGCCTGGGCTTGCCCGATGCGTCGGCGTCTTGGATCACGCCCTCGTCGTTGACGGGTGCCGAGAGCACGGAGTCGTCTTCTACGCGGTCCGCGAGGACCTCGGGTCCGTCGTCCTGTGTGGCCCTGGTGGCCCCGTCCTGCGAAGGGCCGTCGTCACTCTCGCCCGCATCAGCCGGCTTTGCGCCGGGGGCGGCGGATGCTGCCCGGCTCTGCCGTGCCGCGCGAGAGAGGGGCTCGATGACCTGCAGGACCGGCAATGCGAAGGCGGCGGTCTTGCCCGTGCCTGTCTGTGCGGAGGCGATCACGTCGCGCCCGGCGAGGACGGCGGGGATGGCCTGCTCCTGCACGGGAGTCGGCGTTGAGAAGCCCAGCTCCTCCACGCCGGCGAGGATGTGCTCGTTTAGCCCGAGCTCGGCAAATGTCTTAGTCATGGCCTAAGTATCGCCCAAGTTGCCTCGTGCTGCAGGGCAGACGTCGGAGCCATGCGTCCTGACGGCCATGTGGGGCAGCCGTCTGCGGCGCGAATGGCGCCAGAGGGCCCGAGCACACCAAAGGCTCACGATTACCCCGTGACCCTCGACTACGCTAGGCCTGTTGCGACGAATCGCCCGGGAGGTTGCCATGAGGCTGCAGCTCACGTTGGACGCGCTGAGGTTGGAGGACTGTCTCGACCTCATCTTGGACACCCGTGACTACGTCGACGTGGTCGAGGTGGGCTATCCGCTCCTGGTGGAGGAGGGGCTTTCGGTGGTGAGGCACGTGAAGCATGCCTTCCCGGACAAGGTAGTGCTCGCCGACGCGAAGGTCTTCCACAGCGGTGGCTACGTCGCGCGGAAGTGCTTTGACTACGGTGCCGACGCCGTGAGCGTTCTGGGCCTCGCCTCCAACCAGACCTTCGACGCCGTGCTGCGGGTGGCCGAGATGATGGGGCGGCGTGTGGTGGGCGACCTGGCCGGCATGGAGGGTCCGCTCTGCCGCGCCGTGGAGCTCGAGGCGCTGGGCGTGGGGGAGCTTGTGGTCCCCTCGGGCCTGGGGGCCGACGGACACGAGCTCAGCGCCGTCTCGGACGTTGGGGAGGAGGGTGCCTTCGCGCCACTGGAGCTGCTGCGCGGCCTCAACGAGTGCCTGACGAGCGCCCAGAGCGCGGTGGTCGGCCACATCGGGCTCGACAACATAGCCCAGGTGGTTGCTGCTGGCCCTGCCTGCGTCCTCGTGGGCAGGGCCATCGCGCAGGCTGACGACCCACGCGCCGCGGCCGCGCGGCTCAAGGCCCAGATGGCGTAGGCGGTGTAGGCGCGCGGGGCGGCCGCGTTCTCGGACACACGGCCCTCTCGCCTGCCGTGTCCTGCTCTGGGTGGACCTCTTGTCGTGCCCTATGCCTCGAACTTGTCCACCATGCCATCGGAGTCCGCCTTGAGCGTGCGGATTTGTGCCGGAATGTCCGCCCGGTCGTAGGGCGTCATCTGGTACACCCAGTTGAGCCAGTTGCGGTACAGCAGGTTTGCATGGGCTCGCCAGGTAAAGATGGGCTGCCGCTCGGGGTCGTCGTCGGGGAAGTAGTTCTGGGGCACGCGGATGGGAAGCCCGCGCTTGAAGTCGCGCCAGTACTCGTCGCTCAGGGTGTCGCGCCCGTACTCGTAGTGGCCGGTTACGTACACCTCGTGGAAGTCGCGGGTCGCGATGAGCGAGGGTCCGCTGGAGAAACCCTCGCTGAGCACGTGCAACTCGGGGTGGTTGGCCAGCTCGCCTGCGTCGATGGCGGCATGGCGCGAGTGGGGCATGTTATGCATCTCGTCGAAGCCGTTGGTGAGGAAGCTGTACTCGTCGCAGAGCCGCTGGGGAAAGACGCCGAAGAGCTTGGCGGGAAGCTGCCTCTTGGGAATCCGGTAGAGGTGCCAGAGGCCGGCAAGCGCGCCCCAGCAGAGATACATGGTGCTGAGCACGTGCCCCTGCGACCAGTCTATGATCCGGCAGAGCTCGTCCCAGTAGTCGACGGCCTCGTAGGGCAGCTGCTCCACCGGAGCGCCGGTGATGATCATGCCGTCGTAGTTCTTGTCCTCGTAGGCCTCGAAGCAGTCGTAGAACTTCACCAGGTGGTCCTGCGAGACGTGGGTGGACTCGTGCGTGCTCACGCGCATGAAGTCGCAGCTCACCTGCAGGGGGGACTTGCTGATGAGACGCAGAATCTGGGTCTCGGTCTCTATCTTGGTGGGCATGAGGTTCAAGATCACCAGGTTGAGCGGACGGATCTGCTGTTGCCCGGCGACCTCCTCCTCCAGGGCGAAAATCCGCTCCTGGCGGAGGACCTTCTTGGCGGGCAGGCCGTCGGGGATGTTGATGGGCATGCTGGCTCCGTTCCGGCGCGATTTTTCGCTATCAGGATAGACCAGGCGGGCGAGAGGGGCGCGGCGTGTCTTGCTCGCGACTCGGCCGCGCGAGCCGGCATTTGCGGGCCAGTGGTCGGCACTCCATGGCGCAGTCCTGGCGTGGTCGTCGCGAGTGGCGCCGCGGCCCCTCTCGCCCGGGAACCGCCCCTCGTCATCGTGCCCCTTTGGCGCGAGGACGTCCGCGCGGGGCCATGGTGATTTTCGAGTTCGACGCGCGCCTCTTCGTGCGGAGGCATCCATCTTGTTTTCTGCCACACTTTTTGGCGGATTTCGACCTCTTTGTGTGGCGAAAGACAAGATGGACCATCCGACAACCAGACCTCCACCGGGGCCGTTCTGCACCTGCATGTGGCGAGAGGCAAGATGGACCCTCTGGCAACCCTCCCGGTGGGTCTTTGCAACCTCTGAGCTGCGACCCGCAACCGTCCGGTGCCCTGACATTCCATAAAAAGCAGCCTCGGGTTGGTGGCCGGGGACGCCCGGCTACCATAGATTCGAAAGTGCCGGCACAGAAGACGTTGGGGCCGCCGCGGGCGGCAAGGCAGAGGGAAACACCATGAGCTTCCGAGACAACCTTCAGCACCTGCGCGCCACGCGCAACATGACCCAGGAGCAGCTTGCCATGCTGGTGGGCGTGAGCCGCCAGTCGGTGACCAAGTGGGAGGCCGAGAAGGCCTACCCCGAGATGGACAAGCTCCTCAAGCTCTGCGACATCTTCGGCTGCACCCTGGACGAGCTCGTGAAGGGTGACCTTACGGACGTCGAACCACCGAGGTCCGAGCTCGTCTCGCCTGGACCCGCCACGGACGTATGTGGCTACGACGAGCACGTGCGCTCCTTTGCCCGGCGCATGGCCCTGGGCGTCTCGGCCATCATCGTGGGCGTGGCGCTGGGTGCGCTCCTTGACGGGGTCAACCCCGCAGGGGCCCTGGCAGACCCAAGCGCGCTCTCGACGCTGGCCCTCTTTGCCTTCGTGGCCCTTGGCGTGGCGCTTATCGTGCCAACCGTGATGGCCCACACGGCCTTCCAGAAGGAGCATCCCTTCGTGGAGGACTTCTATACCCCAGAGCAGCGTGCCGACGCGCGGGGCCTCATGGGGCGGGGCATCGCCCTAGGCGTCGGGGCGATACTCCTCGGGATCTTGTTTCCGGTGCTTCTGGGGGACGCAAACGTCTGGGCAGTGTCCATGCTGCTCTGCGTCGCGGCGGGTGTCGGGACTCTGGTCTACTCCCTCGTGATGGGCGAGCGCGTGAACCTTGCCAGCTACAACGAGGACGCCTTGGACGAGCTCAGCGAGGACGAGATTGCGGAGGCGCTCGAGGGAGAGGGGCTCGAGCGTGCGCTGGCGGTAAGGCGCGGGAATCGCAGGGTTGGGGCGATCTGCGCCATCATCATGCTCGCCGCGACCGCGCTGGCGCTGGTCCTGTTGTTCACGTCCATCGACCTCAACGGCGCCAACGGGTCGCCGAATGAATTCTTCTGGCTGCCTTGGGCGATCGGTGGCATTGCGTGCGCGGGTGTCGCCGTGTGGGAGCGTGACCTAAGGTCAAGGCACTAGCTCGGACATGGGATCGCGTCGGGGCAAGCTGAGGTGGGGTCCCTGCGCCGGGGGCAGCATGGCGGAGGGACCCGCTCCATCGTCCTAGAGCTCGCGGTGCTCGAGGCGCCCGTCCAGCCAGAGGCCGTAGCTGCTGCTGCCGTCCTTGGGAATGCCCACGCTGCCAGGGTTGAAGCACCAGACGTTGGGGTTGCCCGGCGCGGGTTCGTTGACCTTCCGGTGCGTGTGCCCGTACATGAGCGCCGCGCCATCGGGCAGCAGGGGCAGGTGGTCGACGGAGTTGTGGAAGCCTGCGCCCCAGACGTGCCCGTGCGTGAGGAAGAGCGTGCGACCCATGCCGCCGGTCACGGGGTTGGGAGCGGCAGGGTCCCAGAGCAGGTTGTGGTCGGTCATGCAGGGGAAGTCCAGGACCATCTGGTCCACCTCGGCGTCGCAGTTGCCGCGCACGGCTATGACCTGGTCCGCGATGGAGTTGAGCATCTGGATGACGCGCTTGGGGGCGTAGTCGGCGGGCAGGTCGTTGCGGGGCCCGTGGTAGAGGAGGTCTCCCAGGAGCACCACGCGGTCGGGCCGCTCCGCATCGATGGCGTCCATGAGGCGGGCGCAGCGGTCTGCCGCACCGTGGATGTCAGAGGCGAGGAGCAGCTTCATGTGGTGCCTCCCAAGGGCCGAGGACGAGGTCTTCTCTCGTCCGACGATGTCTTCTGGCGTGCAGTCGAGCTTAGCGCAAGCGCCCGCATCCCCGGGGCCGCGCGCGTCCCGGGTGGAGTCTGCTTGCATCCCAGGTGGGGGCTATGATGGTCTCTCCTGGGAAACGGGGAAGGGAAGCGCATGGCCAAAGAGCGGTCGGAGGTCGATTCTTGCGGCCACGAGCACGTGACCGAGGAGCTCCTCGAGCGCCTGCTCGCGTCCACCTCGATAGAGGGCTATCTCAGCGCCGTCGAGCCCGACCTCGAGGGGCGCGACCTCGCCGAGTACCTGCGCGACCTCCTGGAGCGGAAGGGCCTCGGGCGCGCGCAGGCCATTGCCGCCGCCGGACTCAACGCCACCTTTGGCTACCAGGTCTTCCAAGGCACGCGGCACATCGGGCGCGACAGGGCCCTGATGCTCGCCTTCGGCATGGGCTGCACCCTGCACGAGGCCCAGAGGCTACTGCGTCTGGCGGGGCATGCGGAGCTGTGGAGTCGCCGGCGGCGCGACGCGATCGTCATCTTCTGCCTCGAGCGCGGGCTCAGCCGCGAGGACTGCGACGACGAGCTCTACCGCATGGGGGAAGAGACCCTCCTGCCTGCGGAGGGCTGACGCGTGGACGAGGGAGAGGTGTTGCACGCCCTTGTGCTGGACGACGCCTACAAGGTCGAGCGGGTGCTTTCCGAGCGAGAGGGGCTCAGGACCGAGCTCGTGACCCTTGGTGGGGCTGGCCTCTTCGTGCGCAAGTACTTCGCTGGCGGACTCGCCGCACCTGGGCTCTGGGGCACGTTGCTGGGCGTTGACGAGCCGGGGCTTCCCCGAGTGGAGACCGTCTACCGCCTTCCTGACCGCCTGGCCGTGGTGCTCGAGTACGTGGACGGGGAGTCTCTCGAGGGCCTCGTGACGCGGGAGGGACCGCTCTCCCTGCCGAGGGCGGTGCGGCTCATGGACGGAATCTGCTCCGCCGCACAGGCGCTCCACGAGCATGGCATCATACACCGCGACATCACGCCAAAGAACGTCATCGTGGATGGCGGGGGATGCGCCCACCTCATAGACCTGGGCATCGCGCGCCTGCGCTCGGACGAGGCGGGGCGAGACACGACGCTCCTGGGCACCTGGGGCTTTGCCGCACCAGAGCAGTTCGGCTTCGCCCAGACCGACGCTAGGTCCGACGTGTACTCCTTGGCGAGCGTGCTCGCCTACATGCTCACAGCTACCTGGCCAGGCGAGAGGGGCTTCGATCCTGCGTTGGGACTCGCCGCCGTGCCAGGGGAGGTGGTCGGGCTGATAGGCCGTGCCCGGTCGCTTGAGCCCAGCGCGCGCCCTCAGTCTGCGGCAGAGCTCATGGCTGAGTTGCGCTCCTGCGCCGAAGGTTCGGGCACGGCGGGACAGGATGATCGGGAGGGACCCGCTGCCGTGCCGGCCGTCGAGCTGCGCCCCAAGGGCGACCGGAGCCTCGCCCCCCACTCGCTCCACGTCTGGATGGAGCTCGCCCCGACCGTTCTGGCGCTGCTCCGTGCGCCTCGCTCCGTGCGCAAGACCGTCGCGCTCGTGTTCGCGGTGGTCCTCCTCGTGGTGTTCGCCGCGGGTCTCCTTGGCATGCCAGAGCAGGTGGGACGGCAGGTGGGGATTGCCCAGGAGTCGCTTGCCGCCATCTCGTACCTCGTGCTCATGGCCTGGTGGATACTCCTCCCCTCCTACGAGCTCGCTTGCGCCGTGGCAGGGGTGGGGGAGTACGCGGGTCTGGATCGGGGCGCGCTCCCGAGGCGTCTGCTGCTTCGTGTGGCGGAGGAGCTTTTCGCAGGCTTTGCGATTATGCTCGCGCTACAGATCCTTGCCCAGGCGGCCGGTCTCGTCTAGGCCCTTTGCGCAATGTCGCGCGTGGCGCGGAGGCTGCTCTGCCTTGGGTGCGCCTGGCCGCGCGGCCGCTCCCCACCCCTGCGCCACGTGGCCCTTCCGCGAAACAATGAGCTGCCAGCTAATGAATCGCCGCGTCGCGCCACCTACCCTTTCACGCGAAAGGGGTTGTGCAATGGATGAGTGGGGCTTCTTGAGGGACTGCGGTTCGGACGTCAGGCGCGCGTTGGAAAGCGCGCCGTTTGACGACCGAAACTTTGCCGGCTGGGCGGATGACGCCCTGCGCGAGCGCTCGCTCTCGCGTGGCGCGGTCGTGGGGCGCTCGGGCCTCAATCACACCTACGCGTATCAGATCCTCTCTGGGTCGCGAAACCCCACGCGTGACAAGCTCCTCCAGGTCTGCTTCGGGATGGGGCTGGGCGTGGAGGACGCGAGCGACGCCCTGGAACGCGGCGGCCTGAGCGCCCTCAGGCCCGACCGCCGCCGGGATGTGGTCATCGCCTTCTGCCTCGAGCGCGGGATGGGCGTGACCTGCTGCGACCATCTCCTCTGGGAGCAGGGGGAGCGGCCCCTCATGGGCGGCGCGGCTCCGGGTGGCCCGCTCGCGAACAGTTAGCTGACAGCTAATGAACGGGGGTTCTCTCGCCCCTACCATCTCTTTTGTCCTGGCAGCAGCCAGCAAAGAGAAAGGTCCTCGGGGAAAGAGGGAATTGTGAAGAAGAAGCTCAACGTACTGCTGCTCATCTCGTTCGTGTTGGGGGCGCTGTACCTCCTGTACAGCGTCTACTACTGGGGTGGTGCGGGCTCCTCGGGGACGACCGCCTATCGAGCTGGCGCCGCGATTGCGACCTACCTCGTCATGCCCCACCTGGCATCCACTGCCGTGGCGGTCATCTTCAACGGGCTCGGGCTCTTCATGCACAAGCCCTCTTTCGCCTTGGTGGGAGCCATCCTCTACGCCGTGGCGATGGTTCTCTTCCCCATGTACTTCTTCTTCGTGGTCGCCCAGACCGTACTCTCGTTCGTTGGCTTCTCCCAGCTCAGGAAGGCGGGGAAGGAAGAGGGGGAAGAGTAGCGAACTCGCGCTGCCAGACGGTGCACGTGTATCGGGGTCCGAGGCGAGCTGCCGCGGACCCCTTCTTGTGGCACGACCCTGTTCCGTGCCGCCCCACCCACCCATGGGCGTCGTTCCCCGCAGGCGATGCGTCGCCACAAGCTCGATTGTCGGCGAGTGACCACCCCCTCTGGGTGGCTCAAGATTCCTCACTCATGAGAGAACAAAAAATCTAATGTGTAGAGACTTAGATTGCGTATAGAATCAGATACCGCGGGAACAATCGCAATGTACGAAGGCTCCGTCGGCGACTCGGCGGCAGCACAAGGGCAGACAAGCTCCCCGCCCCAGGGGCCAAGGGAGAGACAGAAGGGAATCGCAATGGGCAAGATTCTGGGTATCGATCTTGGCACCACCAACTCCGCGATGGCAGTCCTCGAGGGCGGCGAGCCCACCATCATCGTCAACGCCGAGGGCGACCGCACCACCCCGTCCGTCGTGGGCTTCCGCGCCGACGGCGACCGCATCGTGGGCAAGGCCGCAAAGAACCAGGCAGTCACCAACCCCAAGAACACGGTCTTCTCCATCAAGCGCTTCATGGGCCGTCGCTACGACGAGGTCAGCTCCGAGCTCAAGACCGTCCCCTACTCCGTGAAGGGCGGTACCGGCAACCGTGCCGTGGTCGAGATCGACGGCGAGGACTTCACCCCCGAGCAGATCAGCGCAATGATTCTAGCCAAGATGAAGGCCGACGCCGAGAAGTACTTGGGCGAGCCCGTCACCGACGCCGTCATCACCGTCCCCGCCTACTTCAACGACGCCCAGCGCCAGGCCACCAAGGACGCCGGCAAGATTGCCGGCCTCAACGTCCAGCGCATCGTCAACAAGCCCACGGCGGCGGCCCTCGCCTACGGCCTCGACAAGAAGGACATCGACCAGAAGGTCCTGGTCTTCGACCTGGGCGGCGGCACCTTCGACGTATCCCTGCTCGACCTTGCCGACGGAGTCGTCGAGGTCCTGGCCACCAACGGTGACAACCATCTGGGCGGCGACGACTGGGACCAGCGCGTCATCGACTGGATGGCCGACAAGTTCCAGCAGGAGATGGGCATCGACCTGCGTCGTGACCCCATGGCGCTGCAGCGCCTGAAGGAGGCCGCCGAGAACGCCAAGAAGGAGCTCTCCAGCGCCCAGCAGGCAGACATCAACCTGCCCTTCATCACCGCCGACGCCACCGGCCCCAAGCACCTCAACTACACGCTGACCCGCGCCGAGTTCGAGCGCATCACCCGTGACCTGCTCGACCGCTGCAAGGGCCCCGTCACCAAGGCCCTCCAGGACGCCGGCCTGCAGATCTCTGAGGTAAACGAGGTCATCCTCGTGGGCGGCTCCTCTCGCATGCCCGCCGTGCAGGACCTGGTCAAGACCATGACCGGCAAGCAGCCCAACATGTCCGTGAACCCCGACGAGGTCGTCGCCGACGGCGCTGCCGTCCAGGGCGGCGTGCTCACCGGCGACGTGTCCGGCATCCTGCTGCTCGACGTCACCCCGCTCTCGCTGGGCGTCGAGACCATGGGCGGCGTCATGACCAAGATGATCGACCGCAACACCACGATTCCCACCAGCAAGACCGAGGTCTACTCCACGGCGGCCGACAACCAGACCTCCGTCGAGATCAACGTCCTGCAGGGCGAGCGCGAGATGGCTCGTGACAACAAGAGCCTGGGCAAGTTCAACCTGACCGGCATCCCCGCCGCACGCCGCGGCGTGCCCCAGATCGAGGTCACCTTCGACATCGACGCCAACGGCATCGTGAAGGTCACCGCCAAGGACAAGGGCACCGGCAAGCAGCAGCAGATCACGATCTCTGGCTCCACCGCGCTCTCGGACGACGAGGTCGACCGCATGGTCAAGGACGCCGAGTCCCACGCCGAGGAGGACAAGAGGCACAAGGACGAGATCGAGGTCCGCAACCAGACCGACTCGCTGTGCTACAGCACCGAGCAGACGCTGAAGGACCTGGGCGACAAGGTGTCCGAGGACCAGAAGAAGGAGGTCCAGGACGCGGTCGACGCAGCCAAGAAGGCACTCGACGGCACTGACGTCGACGCCATCAAGGCCGCGGGCGAGAAGCTCCAGGAGGTCGGGCACAAGCTGGCCGAGATCGTCTACTCCGACACCCAGGCCCAGACCTCCGCTACCGGCGGAAGCTCGACCGACGACGTCGTCGACGCCGACTACGAAGTCGTGGACGACGACAAGAACAACCAGTAGGCCAAGGCCGCCTAGGCCCTAGGACAAGATGTTGGCTGGGGCGGCCCTTGCGGCCGCCCCTTTGGCAGCCCGAGGAGGGTGACGTGAAGGTGCCTATCGAGGGTGATGACATGAGGGACGAGGACGTCGTCGAGGCCACGGCGGCCGAGGGCGAGCCGGCGGTCGAGCCGGAGGTGGTCGCTGACGCCGCGCCCGAGGAGGAGTCCAGCGAGGAGGACCTGGTGGAGGCGGCGAAGCGCGCAGGCGAGCAGGCGGCTGAGGCCGACTTCAAGGCCGATGCCGACAAGGTCCGTCAGGAGCGCGACGACCTCCAACGGCAGCTCGACGAGGTCGCGGACAAGGTCGCCGCGGCACAGAGGGAGGCCGCGGACTCGACTGACCGACTGACGCGTCTGCAGGCCGACTGGGACAACTACCGCCGCCGCACTGCGCAGGAACGCCTGGCCGAGAGGGAACGCGCGGCCGAGAAGCTCGTGCTCAACCTGCTTCCGGTCCTCGACGACATGGAGCGCGCCTCCGCCCATGCGGCACAGACCGCCGATGGCGACGAGGCCCTGCTGCAGTTCGTCGCCGGCGTCGACGCGGTGCACGACAAGATGGTCTCCGTCCTGGGCAAGGAGGGCGTCGAGGTCATCGACCCAGCCGGCGAGCCCTTTGATCCTCTGGTCCACCAGGCCGTAGGTCGCGAGGAGAACACCGAGGCCTATGACGAGACGGTGGCCCAGGTGTACCAGAGGGGCTATCGCATGGGCGGCAAGGTGATTCGTACGGCCATGGTCACGGTGACCTATGGCGGGCCCAAGCGTCCCGAGCCGGAGGGCGAGCCCACGGGCGACGACGAGGTCAAGGAGTAGTCGCACTTGGCGCGCCCGGGCCCAAGTCCGGGCGCTGCCACCAGGAAGGAGGCGTTGGCTTCTATGGCAGACAAGAACTACTACGACGTCTTGGGCGTGAAGCGCGACGCCAGCCAGGACGACATCAAGAAGGCCTTTCGCAAGCTCGCTGCCAAGTATCACCCCGACGCGGGTGGTGACGAGGCAAAGTTCAAGGAGGTCAGCGAGGCGTACACGACGCTCTCTGACACCCAGAAGCGTCGCGAGTATGACCAGATGCTGATGTTTGGTGGCATGCCCGGCTCGGGATTTGGTGGTGCGGGCGGCAGGAGCGGCGGCTACAGCTACACCACCAACGTGGGCGGGGCCGACTGGGGCGACATCTTCGACAATATCCGCAACGGTGACGGCGCCTTCCCTGGCTTCGACTTCTCGTCGATCTTCGGTGGGCAGGCCGCCGCCAACCGTCCTTCCAAGGGCCGGGACATAACCGCCACCATAGACGTGAGCGCGGAGGCCGCCTTTGCGGGCGAGCAGCGCAAGATCAGCTACTCGATTCCCTCGACGGGCGAGCGCCAGACCCTCAACGTCAAGGTCCCCGCCGGGGCAATCGATGGTGGCAAGCTGCGCTATCGTGGACGTGGCGAGTACGGGACCAACGGCGGTGCCCGCGGCGACCTCGTGGTGACGACCCGCGTGGCCGAGCACCCGCTCTTCAAGCGCGACGGGGCCGACGTGCGCATGGAGCTTCCGGTGAGCGCCTTCGAGGCTGCCCTGGGGGCCACCATCGACGTGCCGACGCCCGAGGGGGCGGAAGTCCGCCTCAAGGTTCCCGCAGGCACGCAGGACGGCAAGACCTTCCGCTTCAAGGAGCTGGGCGCCCCCGATGTGCGTCGCAAGGGATCCCGTGGCGCCCTGTACGTGACCGTGAGGGTCAAGGTGCCCACGCGACTCTCGCAAAAGGAGCGTGACGCGCTGGAGGCCCTGCGTGATGCCGACGGCCGTGACTACAGAAAGGACGTCGAGGCATATGGCGCGTAGCGACGCGAGCGGCAAGGACAAGCCGCTTTACATGATCAGCGTTGCGGCCGAGCTGACCGGCATGCATCCGCAGACCCTGCGCGTCTACGAGCAGAAGGGCCTGGTCAACCCCGGCCGCTCGCGTGGCAACACGCGGCTGTACTCCCAAGGCGACATCGAACGCCTCAACCTGATCAGCAAGCTTACCGACGAGGGCATCAACCTCGCGGGCGTCGTGCGCATCCTGGACATGCGTGAGCGCGCCCTCAAGCGCGACAAGGAGATAGACGAGCTGCGCGCGCGGGTCCGCTCGCTCGAGGACGATATCCACGAGCTTCGCATGCGTGAGCGCATCACGGCGCTTGCCCGCTACGACGGCACGGGTCCCGAACAGGTCATGCGCGGACTCCTGGAGACCCACCTCGAGGACGATGACGAGTAGCGGCGGCGACGTTCGCACCAGGCAGGGGGCATCGCGACTCTGTCCGTGATGCCCCTCTCGTCTGGTCTGGGTCTGCCCTTTGTGTCGCGCTGGGCGCACGCGACTCCGGTCGTCGTCCCTTTTACGCGATTAGTGTACACAAACGAGCGAAATCACTGATAAAAGGACTTTTTTTGGCGAGAAATGCTTTCAGATTCGAGCATTGTGCACACCAACATGTCCGATTTTGGACGGGGGTGCCATCGTGCCATCTCATCCAAGCTCCCACTCCTTGTCACAGCGCGATGATGCAGCTCTCGACGTGCCCCTGAGGGCGTTGGAGCTCCCGGACGAGCTGTTGTGAGATGCGCCGCCCCCTCTCGCCTGGAAGAAGCGACCAGACCAGCCGCTGCCGCTCCCGCACGAAGGGCTGTCTGGTCAGGACGCTCCTCTGCAGTGAGAGGTCCCTGCCGGCCGTTCGCTCGATCGCCTCCATGACCTGCCCCATGAGACGGTCCGGGCCTCGGGGTTGGTACAGGTCCTCGCTCGTGGCGGGTAGCACCGTGAGGCCGCGTAGCCAGAGGTCGCGGTCGCGGCGCTTGTCGTCGACGATCGCGCGTCTGACGGCGGCAAGCGCCTCGTCCGCCTCGTTGGGCTCCATCGTCGTGGCCTCGGCAATGCTCCGCAGGTCGTAGTGCATGCCCCCGTCGTAGTTGATTCCCACTCCACTGCCCACAAACATGATGTCGGGTACGCGGGTCTGCTTCTGGGACAGCCCGTCGAGGCGTTCGGGTGCCGCGATGCGGGGATTGTTGTCGCGAGCCGGGGGCCGCGTTGCGCCCCGTCCGCCGCAGGCCTGGGCGCCGGCGTGACGGACCTTTCGCAAACGTACAAGACAACTCAGATAATCTATTGTGCAGACACTTAGATTTGCGCATAGCGACCACCACTCCAGGGAACAATCAACTCAACAGACAGCGGTGCTCCCCGAGGGAGCCAGAAGGGGTGAGGCAGATGAGGTTTGACAAGTGGGCGGTCACCGCCCAGGAGGCCCTGCAGTCCTCCATAACCATCGCCGCCGATGCCGAGGCGGGGCAGGTTCGACCCATCCACCTGCTCAAGGCCCTGATAGAGTCGGGCGAGAGGAACCTCCGCGCCATCGTCGAGCGCGTCGGCGCGGACCCGGCGCAGGTCGAAGCCCAGGTGGACCAGACCATCGCGCGTGCTCCCAAGGTGAGTGGCGACCTGTCGCAGATGGGCATCTCGACCGAGCTCACACGCGTGGGCGACGCCGCGGAGAAGCTTGCCGCCAAGCTCGGCGACTCCTATGTCACCTCCGAGCACCTGCTCTGCGCGCTTGCCGACGAGCGCGGCGAGGCGGGCAGCGCCCTCAAGGCCGCGGGCGTCACGAGCAAGCGCGTGCAGGAGGCCTACCAGAGCCTGCGTGGTGACGAGCGCGTGACCTCCCAGGACCAGAAGTCCCAGTTCGAGGCCCTTGAACAGTACGGACGCAACGTGACGGACCTCGCACGCCAGGGCAAGCTCGACCCGGTGATCGGCCGCGTGGAGGAGATACGCCGCACGATCCAGGTCCTGAGCCGCCGCACGAAGAACAACCCGGTGCTCATCGGCGAGCCCGGCGTGGGCAAGACCGCCATCGTCGAGGGCCTGGCCGAGCGCATCGTGGCCGGCGACGTGCCCTCGACCATCAAGGACAAGGACATAGTCGAGCTCGACATGAGCGCGCTGGTCGCGGGGGCGAAGTACCGCGGCGAGTTCGAGGACCGCCTGAAGTCGGTGCTCAAGGAGGTGGAGAAGTCCGACGGGCAGATCATCCTGTTCATCGACGAGCTCCACACCATCGTGGGCGCCGGCGCGACCGAGGGCTCCATGGACGCGGGCAACATCCTGAAGCCCGCCCTCGCCCGCGGCGAGCTCCATGCCATCGGTGCCACAACGCTGGACGAGTACCGCAAGTACATAGAGAAGGACCAGGCGCTTGCCCGCCGCTTCCAGACGGTGCTCGTGAGCGAGCCCACGATCGAGGACACCATCAGCATCCTCCGCGGCCTCAAGGAGAAGTACGAGCAGCATCACCGCGTGCGCATCACCGACGCGGCCCTGGTGTCAGCGGCGGACCTCTCGAACCGCTACATCAGCGAGCGCTTCCTGCCCGACAAGGCCATCGACCTGGTGGACGAGGCGGCGAGCCGCCTGCGCATGGAGCTCGACTCCATGCCGGCCGAGATAGACGCCGTCGACCGCCAGCTCACGCAGATGCAGATCGAGGAACAGGCCCTCATGAAGGAGGAGGACGCAGCGAGCCGCGAGCGCCTCGAGACCCTGCGGAAGGAGATCGCGACCACGCGCGAGAAGCTCGACGGCATGAAGGCAAGCTGGGAGAACGAGAAGGCGAGCATCGACCGCGTCCAGGACCTCAAGTCCAAGATCGAGGAAGCCAGAGGCGAGATGGAGCGCGTCACCCGCGCCGGCGACCTGGCCCGCGCGTCCGAGCTGCGCTACTCGACCATCCCCTCGCTCCAGGCCGAGTACGACGCCGCCGAGGCGGCGCTCTCGCAGAAGCAGGAGGCGGGCGGCATCCTCAAGGAGGAGGTCACCACCGAAGAGATCGCCGAGGTCGTGAGCTCCTGGACCGGCGTCCCCGTGTCGAAGATGATGCAGGGCGAGATAGACAAGCTCCAGAACCTCGAGGCCGAGCTCCACGAGCGCGTCATCGGACAGAACGAGGCCGTGAGCGCGGTCGCCTCGGCGGTGCGCCGCAGCCGTGCGGGGCTTGCCGATCCCAATCGCCCCCTGGGAAGCTTCTTCTTCCTGGGACCCACCGGCGTGGGAAAGACCGAACTCGCCAAGGCGCTCGCCGAGTGTCTCTTCGACGACGAGCGTGCGCTGGTGCGCATCGACATGTCCGAGTACATGGAGAAGTTCAGTGTCCAGCGCCTGATCGGCGCCCCTCCGGGATACGTGGGCTACGACGAGGGAGGCCAGCTCACCGAGGCCGTGCGCCGCAAGCCGTACAGCGTCGTCCTCCTGGACGAGATGGAGAAGGCGCACCCCGACGTGTTCAACATCCTCCTGCAGGTGCTGGACGACGGTCGCCTGACCGACGGGCAAGGTCGCGTCGTGAGCTTCAAGAATACGATCATCATCATGACCAGCAACGTGGGGAGCCAGTTCATCGCGGCCGCCAACGCGACGAGCGATCCCAAGGCGGTCAACTCCCAGGTCATGGAGGCGCTGCGCCAGGCCTTCAAGCCAGAGTTCCTCAACCGCATCGACGACGTGGTCGTCTTCCACTCCCTCGGGCTGGCCGAGATAGAGAAGATCGTGGACATCCAGCTTCGCGACGTGCGCAGCCGCCTCGCCCGCGAGCGCATCACACTCAGGCTCTCGGACAGCGCGGTGCAGCTCCTCTCCCTCGACGGGCTCGACCCGGTCTATGGCGCGCGCCCGCTCAAGCGGCTCATCCAGCGCCAGGTCGTGGACAACGTCGCCAGCCTGATCATCGCCGGGGAGCTCCGCGAGGGCGACACCGTCATGGTGGACGTCGGGGCGGACGGAAAGCTCTTCGCCGCCCGTGACGAGCAGGCGTTGGAGCCCGATTCCGTGGAGTAGCTGCCATCGCATCGACCTTCGTACCGCACGGTACCCGCCATCTCGCGAGGGGGGGCGGGCCTTCGGGTCCGTCCCCTCGCGCTTGCTGGGCCGGCCTGGCGCGAGCCGGCCCTTTGCGCGACCATAGGGAAGAATCGCGCGCACAACCCACCGGGAGGGCAGATGGAAGACCCCAAGAGCAGGCTCTCCGAGGTCCCGTCGGACGGGCTGGGCCCCTCCGTGGGAAGGTCCGAGCCGGCAGGCGACCTGGAATCGCCGTCCGATCCTCCCGTCACGGCCACCCTCCCACAGGCCGTCGCGGCTCCCGTGCGGGAGCCCGAATCGCTGGAGCCCCCAAAGAGCGTTCCCGGCGAGGGCAAGAGCCGCAGCGTGTCTCGTCCCGTCGTGGCTGCCGTGCTCCTGCTCGCTGCCGTCACGGTCACCGCGCTCTTCGTCACCTATGAGGCGGAGCTCTGGGGTGGCCGCCGCGTCCCTTCTGTCACGGGCAAGTCCCAGGTGGTGGCTCAGCGCGACCTGGAGCAGCGCGGCTTCGAGGTCGTGCTGGCGGAGGAGCCCGTCGACGACGGGGTGGGCAAGGCGGTCCGCTGCGACCCTGCAAGCGGAACCAGGCTCGAGCGTGGCAGCGAGGTCACGCTGGTCGTCGGCGCGAAGCGCGTGCTTCCCGACGTCGTGGGCATGCGACTTGACGAGGCTCGTGCCGTCCTGGTTGAGGCGGGGGCGCAAGACGTTTCTATCCAGTATGAGGCCTCGTCCGCCGAGGAGGGAACGGTCACCAGATCGACCCCCGAGGCGGGGAGCGCCTTCGTGGCACGCGACGCGATTACCCTCACCGTGGCGCAGCCCTACACGGTCCCCTATGTCATGGGGAAGGATGAGTCCGAGGCAAGGTCGCTCGTCGAGGCGGCGGGCCTCGAGGCCAGGATCGAGTACGTGAGCTCCGACGAGCCGGGCGGGAGCGTCGTCGGGGTGAGCCCTGACCAGGGCACGCGCGTCGGTGGGGACGACGTCGTGACCCTCAGGGTCTCGGAGCCCTATCCGTCCGACTACCACCACCTGGCCGAGTACTTTGAGTTCACCGCCAGCCAGATCGGGGACTACCTTCAGAAGCAGGGATTTTCCCTCAAGGCAAGCTATGCCAACGCGCACGGCAAGGCGCAGGCGCTCTATGAGGGCGAGGGGGGCAGGGTCACCCTGGGCTCGTATCCCTTCTCGGCAAAGTTCGACCTCGAGGCAGCAAAGGAGGGGGCGACCCCAGAGGCCGACACCGGCTTCGAGGGCGTGCGCCTGGAGCTGCCCAAGTCAGAGTGGCCCGCGGAGGCGGGCAGGCTCAGCCGCGACGCCCTGGAGGAGGTCATGGAGCTCTGCGGCCTCAGCGGGCTGAGCAGAAGCTGCAACATGCAGACGGTCGTCCTCCCGCAGGGGCAGGAACGCAAGGGCGCACCCTTCGTCTGCGGTTACGGAGAGATGGGCGACGCCTGCTGGACGGTGCTCATAGTCCAGGGCGGGAAGGACGCGCGCGTGGTCGTGACGGCCGCTCCCAAGGCCCTGTACAAGAGCTATGACCTGGCTCCCTTTGGAGGGAGCGTCTGTGACTTCGTCGCCTACGGCGACGTCTACGGCAAGCGAGGGGCAGAGGTTGGATAGCGAGCGGATGCACAAGGACGCCATTGATGGAGGGGATGTCATGCCAGCGAGCAAGGCAGAGGGCGTCGGTCCCATGCGAGAGGCTGACCGGCCAGACGGGACGGTGCCAGGCGAGAGGCCCGTCTCGTCATCTGACGCCAGCTTCCTTCGGGCGGAGAACGAGGACGACGACGGCTACGACCCCTACTCGGACCGTCCCGCCCCGCGCGAGCCCCTCTTCGAGGCCGATCCCTGGGATTAGAAGGGTCTCCGGCCGGCAGGAGGGTGCCGCCGTCGCCCGTGAAGCGCGCGTCAGATCGTCGGGGGCATCCCGTCCGGCCTACCTGGTGGAGAGCAGCCTCAGGATGATGAGGGCGACCACCACGAGCAGGGCCACCACGACGATGAGCGAGAGCACCGAGCGCCTGCGGCGGCTCCTCTCGCGCGACGAGAAGATGGAGCGCCGACCCTTGGGAATCTCGAGGTACTGGCCGTAGCGGCTGTTCTTGATCCTGCCCATGCCGCCGCGCGAGCGGCGGTACTTGGACGCGCCGGAGAAGACTTTGCCGCTCACGGCGACGTTTGAGTCGTGGGCGTAGCCGCTGGCGGAGGCGCCGTCCTGTCCGAGGTCGTCGATGGCGGCCTGGGAGCGGTGCGGGGCGCGCTGCCTCACGTAGGGCACGCGGGCGGCCACGGGCTGGAAGGTGGTGGCCGCGAAGTCGCCCTCGCCCGTCTCGCCCGTGGCCTCGGTCCCACCTTGGGTTGCCGAAACGACCGACGGCCGGGCCTCGGTCGCCGCCGTCTTGGGCGTGCCCTCCTCATTCGTTGCGTTGTTGGGAAGGGGCTCCCGAAGACCCTCGTCAAAGCCCTTGTCCATGGAGCACCTCCGCCGCCGTGGCACGCAAAGCCCGTACACATCAATGGCAGTCATGATAGAGCAGGTGAGGCCTGCCAAAGTGTCATGCGCGATAGCTACATCTAACGTCTAACGCCATCTTCCTTCGTAATACCTAATTTATTCTGACTTAGATTTGCTAAGCAAACTCAACTAAGAAAATATTGACTCGAGGTATAAGGTCACGCCATGAGGGGCATATATACCAACGAGAACAAAGGGTGTCTACCAGGGCATCCGCAAGCAGAAGGAGTGGTAAAGATGACGAACCTCATCCCTTACACCAGCTATGACAGGGCCCTTCGCAGGGCGTTCCCCTTCAACGCGTTCGACGACTTCTTCAACGCGCCGCTGGCCAGCCTCTCGAGCGATGCCGCATTCAAGATGAACGTCGAGGACGCCGGCGACAAGTACGTCGTCTCGGCCGAGCTCCCCGGCGTGAAGCGCGAGGACATCGACGTAGAGCTCAACGAGGGTCGCCTCTCGGTCTCGGTCGAGAAGAAGGAGACCGAGGAGGAGAAGGGCAAGAACTACCTCCACAAGGAGACGAACGAGTGGCAGGCCACCCGTGGCGTGTACCTCAAGGACGCCGCGACTTCCGGCCTGTCCGCCAAGCTCGATGGCGGTGTGCTCACCGTCAACGTCCCCAAGCAGGAGGAGAAGGCCAACGTCACCAAGATTTCGATCGACTAGCTCGAATCGGGGTTTGGCCAGGTTTGATTTGCTGACATAGCGAGGTGGGGGAGGCGATGCCACGGCGTCGCCTCCCCTTTTTTGTGTCCAGGAACCTCTCGCCTGGAATTTGGGGCGGCTCGCCCAGTTTTGACCCCTGGCGGAAGCCATCCTGGCGCTCACTCCCTAGTATTTCTAGACTGTTAAACGTCATTCAAATTGTCATGGGCCAGCCAATCAAAAGGCCGTTGCATCGACTGGCACCTCCAGTTCGCATGCGGCCGCCCGTGACATGCCATGGAGAGGAGAGCGCGACGTGAGGGCATACGAGAGACTCCTTGACTACGTCGTCGTGCGCACGCCCAGCGACGAGGAGAACGAGGCGCACACCCCCAGCAGCCCCGAGCAGTTCGAGCTCGCGCGCATGCTGGTGGAGGAGCTCAGGGGGTTGGGCGTCACCGACGTCCGCCTGAGCGACGACTGCTTCGTCTATGCGAAGGTACCGGCGACGCCAGGCCTCGAGGACAGGCCCAAGCTGGGGCTCATCGCCCACATGGACACGGTCTCGCAGTTCTGCGACCACGAGATCCGTCCCCAGCTCACGCCCGACTACGACGGTGGGGACCTTCCGCTCTTCCAGAGTGGGCGCACGCTCGCGGTGAGGGACTTCCCCCACCTGCCCACCCTCAAGGGCCGTACGCTCATCACCAGCGACGGGACGACGATCCTTGGCGCGGACGACAAGGCGGGCATCGCCGAGATTATGACCGCCCTCGAGACCCTGCTCGCCGAGGGCATCGCCCATGGCCCGCTGCGCATCGCCTTCACCCCTGACGAGGAGATAGGCTGCGGCGTGCACAGCTTCGACGTCGAGGGATTCGACGCCGACGTCGCCTATACCTTGGATGGCGACACCGAGGGCGAGATCCAGTACCAGAACTTCAACGCCTGCGAGGCCAGCTTCGAGGTCACGGGCGTGAGCGTGCACCCGGGCTCCGCCAAGGACGTCATGGTGAACGCCGTCCTCCTCGCCTGCCAGATCAACGGCATGCTCCCCGCCTTCGAGATCCCGCGCCACACCGAGGGCTACGAGGGCTTCTACCACCTGCTCCAGATAAACGGCGACGAGGCCCACGCGAGCCTCTCGTACATCGTGCGCGACCACGACGCGGGCTCCTTCGAGGCGCGAAAGCAGACGCTGCGCCACATCGAGAAGCTCATGAACGAGGAGTGGGGCGAGGGAACGGTCACCCTGACCATCAAGGACGAGTACAAGAACATGGCCTCGGTCATCGACGGCTGCATGTACATGATCGACAACGCGAAGCTGGCCGCGGAGCGCGCCGGCGTCAAGCCCGACGTGTCGCCCATACGCGGGGGCACGGACGGCTGCCAGCTCTCGTACCGCGGGCTGCCCTGTCCCAACCTGGGAACCGGCGGCCACGGATATCACGGTCCCTACGAGCACATCACGGTCGAGGGCATGGATGCCGCCACGAGGATGGCGGTCGAGCTCGTGAGGGTCTTTGCCGGGGAATAGCGGTCCGAGCCACAGGCGTTGCATCAGGGGCCGCCATGAGGGCGGCCCCTTTGGACGAAAGGGGTCTTGCTATGGCAGAAGAGACGATGGTCGAAGCGGCTACAGAGGGGGGCGCGCCCAAGAAGAGGGACAAGCTCCACTTCCCGACCGCGATCACGGTGCTCTTCATCGTGATGCTCTTCGCTGCGGTGCTCACCTGGGTCGTGCCGGCGGGTGAGTACTCGAAGCTCAAGTACGTCGCGGACGACGACGTGTTCTCGATCACCAACGCGGACGGCACGACGGAGGAGCAGCCCGCCACGCAGGAGACCCTCACTAAGCTGGGCATCTCGGCGAACGTCGAGAGCTACCTCGACGGGTCCATCTCGAAGCCGACGGCGATCCCCGGCACCTACCAGCGAGTCGACCAGAACCCGCAGGGCGTCGTGGAGTTCCTTCTCGCCCCGATCAACGGTGTCTACGAGTCGATCGACATCATCCTGTTCGTGTTCTTGCTGGGCGGCTGCATCGGCGTCCTCAACCACATGGGCGCCCTCACCGCCGCGGTCGCCGCGCTTTCGCGCGTGACGAGGGGGCGTGAGTGGCTGCTCATCATCGTGCTGACGCTCATCATCGTCGCGGGCGGGACCACCTTTGGCCTCGCGGAGGAGACGATCGCCCTCTACCCGATCCTCATGCCCGTATTCATCGCAGCGGGCTATGACGCGATGACCTGCATCGCCGTCATCTTCATGGGCTCCTGCGTGGGCACCATGTATTCGACGGTCAACCCTTTCGCCATCGGCGTCGCCACTAAGGCGGCCGGCATCTCCATGGCCGAGGGCATGTCCTGGAGGTTCGTGGCGCTCGCCATAGGCACCGTCATCTCGCTCGCCTACGTCATGCGCTACGGGCACAAGGTTCGCCTCGACCCCTCCAAGTCCGTCGTCTACGACTTCAAGGAGAGGATCGAGGAGCGCTGGGGCCAGAGGGGCGAGGCTCCCGAGTTTACCACGCCCATGAAGGTCTCGCTCGCCGTCTTTGGCGTCTCGTTCGTCGTTCTGGTCTACGGCATCGTCGCCCACCAGTGGTGGTTCGACTACATGACCGCCGTCTTCCTAGCCTGCTCCATGATCCTCGCCTTCACCTGCGGCCTCGACGAGGAGGTCTTCATGGACGAGTACATCGGCGGCTGCGGCGACCTCATGAGCGTCGCGCTGGTCGTTGGCGTCGCCCGTGCGGTCAACATCCTGCTCGAGAACGGTCTCATATCTGACACCATCCTGTACTTCTTCTCGGGTGCCATCGCGGGGATGAGCCCCGTGCTGTTCATCATCATGATGCTGGTCGTCTACATCATCCTGGGCTTCTTCATCAACTCGTCCTCCGGCCTCGCCGTGCTCTCGGTGCCCATCATGGCGCCCCTCGGCGGCGCGGTGGGCGTCTCGAAGACGGCCATCATCTCGGCCTACAACTACGGCCAGGGCCTCATCTCGTACGTCACGCCCACGGGCCTCATCCTCGCGTCCCTTGCCATGGTGGACGTGCCCTTCAGCCGCTGGTTCAAGTTCGTGACGCCGCTCTTGGTCATCACGGTCCTGCTCAACGCGCTGCTGCTCGTGGCTCAGGTCCTGGTCTAGCGGAGGCGGGGCCTCGCGTCGGGGCTTTGTGCGACGCGGGTATCATAGGGTTCCCAAGGGGCCCGGGCGACACTGGGGCGTCCGGGCCCCATGCATGGCCCGGCGTGCCCGAGCTGGGCCAAGACGAGGCTTGGAGGGCCCGTGACCAGCGTCATGCGCAGATATGCAAGCGTTCGGGGAAGGGGCGGCCGCCCTGGCCCCGCGGCCGACGACGAGGCACGCGCGCCCGTCGTGCTCATGGTCTCGGGCGGTGCGGACTCGACGGCCCTCCTGCTCCTGGCCGTGGGCTCCGAGCTCGACATCGACGACGGCCACGGCCGCGCGCGCATCGCCCGGGAGCGCCTCCACGTCCTGCACGTCAACCACCAGCTGCGCGGTGACGACGCCCTGGGCGACGAGGCCTTCGTTCGCGGGCTCTGTGCGGAGCTTGGCGTCCCCTGCACGGTGTGCAGGGTGGACGTGGCCGGTCTTGCCGCGCAGGCCGGCCCCGCCGGCGGCAACATAGAGAACGTCGGGCGAGAGGAACGCTACCGCCTCGCCGGGGAGCTTGCCAACGAACTGTCGGCAGGCTTGGGCACGCCGCGCTCCGCCGCGCGCATACTCACGGCGCATACCGCGAGCGACCGGGCGGAGACCTTCTTCATGAACGCCATCAGGGGCACGGGCACCTCCGGCCTCTCCTCCATACCCCGCCGCCGCAACCGCATCGTGCGCCCGCTCCTGGGACGCACCCATGAGGAGCTCTGCGAGCTCCTCTCGCTCAAGGGGATCGAATGGAGGGAAGACGCGACCAACGCGGACACGCGCTACCTGCGCTCCTTCGTCCGCCACGAGATCATGCCCGTCGCGCTGGACCGCAACCCCCAGCTGGTCAGTGCCCTCTCGAACACCTGCGAGATTCTCTCGGATGAGGACGCCTACCTGGGACAGGTGGCCGCCCGTAGCTATCGCGAGCTCGTGAGGCGCTCGGGCGAGGGGGTGGTCGCTCTGGACGCCCGCCGCCTCGGTGCGGCCGACGTGGCCATAGCCCGGCGCGTGGTGAGGATTGCCATCCTTGGCCTGAGCCCCGCGGCCCGCATCGAGTCCGCGCAGGTGGCAAGGGTCTTGCGCACCGTGGCCCAGGGACGCGGGTCCTGCAACGTGAGCTCGGGAATCGACGCGCGCGTCGAGTACGGCCTGCTCTTCCTGCGCGTCCCCCGGCGCACGGCCTCCGTGGGCCCGGCATGGCTCGACGTCCCGGGAAGCGTGCGCCTCCCCGACGGTCGCACCATCTCCGCGCGCCTGGCGTCGGTTCCGGCGGGCTCCTCCCCTGAAGAGGTGGCCCGCGCCCATGCCCTGGAATGGGGTGGCCGCTCGGTCTATCTCGACGCCGTGGCCTGCGGCGTCTCTCCCTCGGGGCAGGGGAGGCTGTGGGTGGACGCCCCCGCGGCGGGAGACGTCATGTGCCCCCTGGGCATGCACGGCCAGTCGAAGAAGCTCTCCGACCTCCTCAACGAGGCGCACGTACCCGCGGCCGACCGACCGGGAGTACCCGTGGTGAGGAGCGGCCCCACGGGCCAGGTGCTCTGGGTCTCTCCCCTTCGCTGCGACGAGCGCGTGCGCTGCGTGCCCACCACCCGCCTCGTCCTCGAGCTCGCCCTGGGCTAGCGCGCACGAGCGCACGCTTTGCGTGGCGCACCCGCATCGTGCGACGTGCACGCCCCAACGCACACCTCGTGCACCGAACACGCGGAAGCGCACGGACGCCTCCGCGTTTGCCCAGTTGTCGGTCGAGCCAACTGTGCGTTGGAGCGTGGAGAGCGAAAGTCACGTGCGTTGGAGCGTGGGCAGGCGAGAGGGGCGCGCGTTCGAGCGTGCCGGTCAGTCCGTGCCTGCGTTACGTCGCGCCCAACGGTGACGGTCGCGTCCCGAGGGCGTAGTACCATAAGCACATACGTCCAGCCAGCCGGCAAGACCGACTGACGCACAGGAAGGGCAAGGTCCATGGCAGACGAGCTCGCCGCCGACATCAAGAGCGTCATCCTCACCGAGGGCCAGATCAGGGGGATCGTCCAGCGCATGGGCGCAGAGATCAGCCGCGACTACGAGGGACGCAACCCCCTCATCGTCGCCGTGCTGCGCGGCGCCTTCGTGTTCACCGCGGACCTCCTGCGCTCCATCACCATCCCCTGCGAGGTCGACTTCATGGCGGTCTCGAGCTACGGGGATGGCGTGAAGAGCTCCGGCGTCGTGCGCATCATCAAGGATCTCAGCACCAAGGTCGAGGGCCGCGACCTCATCATCGCAGAGGACATCCTCGACTCCGGCCTCACGCTGAGCTACCTCGTCGAGCTGCTCAAGGGCAGGGGCCCCAAGTCCGTCAGCGTGGCCGCCTTCTCCATCAAGGACATTCCCAACCACGCCCCCGCCATCAACCCCGAGTACGTGGGGGCGCACGTCCCCAACGAGTTCATCGTGGGATATGGTCTGGATTATGCGGAGAAGTACCGCAACCTTCCCTACGTGGGGGTACTCAAGCCCGAGGTCTACCAGGGGTAGCCTCCAGACCCTTCCAAGGAGCCCAGCCAAGTGTCAGACAACAACAACGACCTCGATCCCTCGCGTCCGCCCATTCCCGGACAGGAGGGGCCGGGGGGACGCCGTCAGCCAGCCATCATCGCCGCCCTCGTGATCGCGTTGGTCGCCTACGTCGCCTACACCGCCGGCCAGTCGATGCTGGGGGCGAGCCAGGCGGACACCCTCACCACCAACGCCTTCGTCACCGCGGTCAAGGACGAGCGGGTGAGCGACGTCACCTACAAGACCTCCGACGGCAGCCTGAGGGGCAACTACCGCCACGACGGCGACGAACAGAGCCGCTTCGTGAGCTACTACGTGGGTGCCGACAGCCTGCAGGAGCTCATGGCGCAGCATCCCGACGTGAGCTTCACCATCGACACGTCGAGCTCCGACCTGCTCCAGACCGTCCTGGTGTCGATCGTCCCCACGGCGGTCATACTCGCCTTCATGATCTACTTCACCAGGCAGATGCAGGGCCAGAACGGACGCTCCATGAACTTCGGTCGTGCCAGCAGGGCGCGCACGACGGAGGAGACCCGGCCCAAGGTGAAGTTCTCTGACGTTGCAGGCATAGACGAGGCGGTGGAGGAGCTCAAGGAGGTCCGCGACTTCCTGCGCGAACCCGAGCGCTACCAGAAGATGGGTGCCAAGATCCCGCGTGGCGTGCTCCTGGTGGGTCCCCCGGGCACCGGCAAGACCCTCCTCGCCAAGGCCGTGGCCGGCGAGGCGGGGGTGCCGTTCTTCTCCATATCTGGCTCGGACTTCGTCGAGATGTTCGTGGGCGTTGGTGCGAGCCGCGTGCGCGACCTCTTCAAGCAGGCGAAGGAGTCCGCCCCCTCCATCATCTTCATCGACGAGATCGACGCTGTGGGACGCCAGCGCGGCGCTGGCCTGGGTGGTGGCCACGACGAGCGCGAACAGACCCTCAACCAGCTGCTGGTCGAGATGGACGGCTTCGAGGAGAACCAGGCCGTCATCCTGGTCGCCGCGACGAACCGTCCCGACATCCTGGACCCGGCGCTGCTGCGCCCCGGACGCTTCGACCGGCAGGTCACCGTCGACCGTCCCGACGTCAAGGGGAGGGAGAGGATCCTCTCGGTCCACTCCCAGAACAAGCCCCTCAAAAAGGACGTCGACCTCAAGCGGATCGCCAAGCTGACGCCAGGCTTCACGGGCGCCGACCTCGCCAACCTCATGAACGAGTCCGCGCTCCTCGCCGCCCGTCGGCACAAGGACCGCATCTCGATGGAGGAGGTGGAGGAGTCCATGGAACGCGTCGTCGCCGGTCCCGAGAAGAGGGGCCGCGTGATGACCCAGAAGGAGCGCGTTACCATCGCCTACCACGAGTGCGGGCATGCCCTGGTGGGGCACATACTCGAGAACTCCGACCCGGTGCACAAGATCAGCATCATCAGCCGTGGTCGTGCCCTGGGATACACTCTGCAGCTCCCCGAGGAGGACCACTTCCTCGAGACGCGCGACGGCATGCTGGACCAGATCGCCGTCTTCCTGGGGGGACGTACGGCCGAGGAGCTCTTCTGCGAGGACATCACCACCGGCGCCAGCAACGACCTCGAGCGGGCCACCAAGATGGCGCGCGAGATGGTCACTCGCTACGGCATGAGCGAGGAGCTGGGCACGCAGGTCTTCGGCGAGGCCCAGCACGAGGTCTTCCTGGGGCGCGACTACGCGAACCACAACGACTACGCCGCCGAGACGGCCAAACGCATCGACGACGAGGTCGAGCGCATCATGCGCGAGGCCCATGGTCGCTCGCGCGCGGTGCTCGAGGCGAGGCGCAGCCAGATGGAGACCATGGCCAAGGTGCTCCTCGCGCGCGAGACGGTGGAGGGCGACGTGGTCAACGCCCTTTTGGACGACCGCTGGGCGCAGTACGTCCTCGAGCACCCGGAAGCGGACGTCGACTCGCCCCTCGGGGGTGACGAGTCTGTGACGGGTTCGTCCTCCATCCTCGGCGGCGAGTAATCTGCAACATGGCGGCGCGGTTCCTGCCGCGCCGCACTCTTTTTTGTCAGGGGCGCGCCGCCGGGCCGGTGCCGAGGAGGGGAGTGGAGATGCCAGTCAACCAGAGGAGCTACGAGTTCGGGACCTCCAAGTCGAGCATCCGGGAGATTGCCGCCTACGGTGCCCAGCGCAAGGCGCAGATCGGTGCAGAGAAGGTCTTCGACTTCTCTCTGGGCAACCCCTCAGTCCCTGCCCCCGACGAGGTGCGCCAGTCCATCGAGCGATCGCTGGGGCTCCCTCCCGTGCAGCTGCACGGCTACACCCCCGCCGCCGGACTCGTCGAGGTGAGGCAGCGCGTGGCCGACTCGCTCAACCGCCGCTTTGGCTGCGACTACGGTGCAGGCGACCTCTACATGACCTGTGGCGCCGCGGCATCGCTCAGCATAAGCTTCAACGCGCTGGTCGACCCCAGCGACGAGGTCATCGTCATCGCCCCCTACTTCCCGGAGTACCGCGTCTGGATCCAGACGGCGGGAGCGCTCTGCGTCGAGGTCATGGCGGACCCCCAGACCTTCCAGGTGGATACGGAGGCCGTGCGCGCCGCCATCACGAGTCGCACCAAGGCCGTGGTGGTCAACTCGCCCAACAACCCCGTCGGGTCGGTCTACTCCCGCCAGAACCTCGAGGCGCTGGCGGACGTGCTCCGCGAGCGCGAGAGCGCCCTGGGGACCGCCATCTACCTGGTGTCCGACGAGCCGTATCGCGAGATCAGCTACGGCTGCGAGGTGCCTTGGATCCCCTCCCTGTACGACCGCAGCGTCGTCTGCTACTCCTACTCCAAGAGCCTGAGCCTGCCCGGAGAGCGCGTGGGATGGGTGTTGGTCCCCAACACCAACCCCGACCACGACGAGCTCGTCCCCGCCATCGCCGGCGCCGGCCGCAAGCTGGGCTTCGTCTGCGCGCCGGCGCTCTTCCAGCGCGTGGTCATGGACTGCGTGGACGTCCCGAGCGACGTCGCCGCCTACGAGCGCAACCGCAAGGCGCTCACGGAGGGGCTCTCTGCCCTGGGCTACGAGTACATCGAGCCGCAAGGCGCCTTCTACCTCTGGGTGAAGTCCCTTGAGCCCGACGCCGAGGCCTTCTTCCAGAAGGCGAAGGCCCTGGAGCTCCTGCCTGTCCCGTCAAACAGCTTTGGCTGCGAGGGCTGGGTGCGCGTGGGCTACTGCGTGAGCCACCAGACCATCGTCGACTCGATGCCGGCATGGAGGCGCCTCGCCGAGCAGTATGCCCGGGGTGACGCGTGAGCTGGGAGCGCATCTGCCAGAACTGCAGCTTCTGCCAGGCAAGGACGGGGCTCCTGCGCACGCGCAGCGTCTGCGTCGCCCCAGACGGCAGGAGGGGAGAGGTGCATGCGTCCGACGTCGCCTGCCCCGCCTTCAGGTTGACGCCCAGGGCGGGCTTCGGCCTCAAGGGACGCTGGGGCGAGGGCGTCTCGCGGTCGAGGGAGGCATCCCGTGCGGACGAGCCCGCGGCGCGGGCGGCAACGCACCTCTCGCCTGCCGGGGGCGCTGCTAAGCTGGGAGGGTCTTCCAAGAGAGGAGCCCCCATGCTTCAGCTGGCCTGCGACGTCCACACCCACACCCTCTACTCGCGCCACGCCTACTCCACCATAGAGGAGAACGTGCGGGCGGCGGCGGAGCTGCGCCTCGAGCTGCTGGGGTCGACCGACCACTACTCATCGATGCTCTTCTCCGAGATTGGCAGCATGGAGCGTGCGCAGGGCTACGACCTGCGGGACTTCCAGTATCTCATGAACTACGGCGCCTGGCCGCGCGTGTGGCGCGGCGTGCGCCTGCTGCACGGCTGCGAGGCGGACGTCGTGGACCTCGACGGCCACCTCTTCGGCCATGACGTGCCCCTCACGCACGAGATAAACGGCAACCCCCTGCACCGACAGCTCACCCTCAAGGAGCGCGTCTTCCAAGGCTGCGACTACGTCATCGCCTCGGTGCACTGTGACGAATTCGCACGTGGCGCGAGCCTGGCGCAGACGACCCGGATGTACGTGCGGGCCCTCGAGGACCCCAAGGTGCTGATCCTGGGACACGCGGGACGTGCCGGCGTGCCCTTCGACGTGGGCGAGGTGCTCGCCATGGCGCGCGAGAAGGGCAAGCTCGTCGAGATAAACGAGGCGACCCTTGCCAGCCACCCATCCGCGACGAGCACTTGCCGCAGGCTAGCCGAGCGCTGCGCGGAGGAGGGGGTCATGATCTCGACGGGCACCGACTCCCACATCTCGTGCGGGATAGGTCACTTCGACCACGTCCGCTCGATGTTGGAAGAGATCGGCTTCCCGCGCAAGCTCGTTGCCACGCGCGACGCCGAGACCTTCCTGGGCGTACTGGAACGGGCCGTGGGCACGAGCGTCGAGGTGTAGCTGAGCACCTCGTGCTGGGGGGCGCTGTGTCCCACCTCGTGCCTAGCCCAGGCGTACGCGCATCGCCAGCCCGCCGTCCTCGTAGCGCGCCTCGACCCGCCATCCGTGCAGTTCGAAGGCCTCGCGCGCGAGTGCGAGCCCTATGCCGCTGCCCCCCGCGGCGTCGGTCCTGAAGCGGTCGAAGAGGGCGTCGAGGTCCCGTGCGGCGGGTCGCGCGCAGTCGTTCCACACGACGAGCTCCCCGTTTCCAAGGAAGACGCGCAGTCGTGACCTCGCATGCCTGATCGCGTTGGTCACGAGGTTGTCGAAGGCGCGCTCGAACTGCCTCGCGTCGACCTCCGTCCGGACGGTGTGAAGGTCGAGCGACACGTCCAACTGACGAGAGGCGACCGCCCCCTCGAAGGGCACGAGGCAGTCCTCCACGAGTTCGGCGAGGTCGAGCCTCTCGCACTCTAGCATGACCGCCCCACCCTCGAGCCTGCTGATGTCAAGCAGCTGGCCGACGTCCTCCGACATCTTGCGCACCTCGCCCAAGATCACCGTGCCCGCCTGCCTCGCGTTCCCGATGACTCCCTCCCGGAGTCCCTCGGCATAGCCGCCGATTGCGGCAAGGGGGGTCTTGAGCTCGTGCGAGACGTTCTCGTAGAAGGTCCTCACCGCTCGCTCGCGGGCCTCGACCTGCCTCCCCTGCGCCCAGCCGGCGGCTGCGGCGCCTATGGTCGAGAGGAGCATGATGCCCAGGAGGAGCAGTCGCACCTGACCTGCCAGCGCCTCCTCGCCGGACACGTCCACGTAGGCGAGAAGCACCTCCGCGCCCTCATCCGACACAAGGCCGGCCTCGGTCTGTGGCGCGGGAATCGTTCCCTGGACCTTGAGGTAGCACTCGAGCCCATCCCGTTCCACGCGCACGAGTCGACCGGTCTGGTCGCGATGCTCCGATGCCCAGCTGGCGGCGAGCCTGTCCAGCGGCGTGTAAGGGTTGCCGTCCGATTCGTCGAGCTCCCAGTCGGCCGTCAGCGCGAGGGGGATTGCAACGCGTGAGGGCTCCCCCTCCTCGTTGCCATCGCCCAGGAGGGCGTCAATCGCCTGCTCGGAGCCGTCGCGCATCTGCGCCTGCACGAGCTGGCCATAGGCGAGAACCACCACCAGCAGCGCGGCGGCGACGCAGCCCGCGAAGAGCAGGGCAAGCCGGAGGGCAGGACGCATGTTGCCGCCCCTCGGCCACCTAGCGCGGCGCATGGGCATCCCCCTCGCCCGCATCCACGAGGTGGTAGCCAAAGCCCCAGACCGCCTTCACGCCCACGCGGCTGCCGGCACCTCGCAGTTTCTGGCGCACTCGACGCGCGCACTCGTCGGTGACACGGGTCTCCACCTCCGCGTCCATCCCCCAGACCCTCCGGAGGAGCTCCGCGCGAGAGACGGGCTCCCCCGCCGCCTTCATGAGCACCCTCAGGAGTGAGAACTCCATCATCGTGAGGCGCAGCTCCCTGCCGCCCACCTCCACCACGTGCGTGGCGTCGTGCAGCACGAGGTCGGCGAAGCACAGGGTGCCGCCTTCCTGTCCGCGTGACATGTTCGCCCTCCTGAGCAGGGCCCTCACGCGCATGACCAGCATGGAGGGCGAGAAGGGCTTGAAGAGGTAGTCGTCGCCGCCCAAGGCGAGCCCGGTGATGTAGTCCACCTCTGACTCTCGGGCGGTGAGGATGACGATGGGCACGTCAGAGACCTCCCGGAGCTGGCGGCAGACCTCGAGGCCGTCCGTCCCCGGCATCATGACGTCGAGGATGACAAGGTCGGCGGGACGCTCGAGGAAGCGCTCGCGAAGGGCGTCTCCGATGGCAAAGCAGCTCACCTGATAGCCCGCGCCCTCGAGGAAGGCGCGTTGGACCTCGAGCAGGTTGAGGTCGTCGTCCGCCACGTAGATGAGCTCCGCCATCAGTCACCTCTCTTGGGACGAAAAGGGGCTGTCCCCGCAGGGCCAGCCCCGATTGTACGTTACGCACCACCAGTCGCGAGGTCCTAGAAGACGCTGCCGGCCTTCTCCATGTAGCCATCGAGACGCTGGTAGAGCTCGTCGAGCTCCTTGTAGACATCCTCCCCCTCGTTGTCGTTCAGGACGGCCTCGTCCTCGAGCAGCCTCTCCTCCAGCTGGTCTATGCGGGAGGCGTCCTCCTTGAGCGCGGACTTGGCCGCGTCGTCGAGCGAGCCGTCAGCGTCGATCGCCTCGTCGAGCGCTGCCCTCCAGGCCTTGCCCTCGAGCTCGTCCATGCGCTCGTACTGCTCGTCGCCGAGCCCCTTCTCGCCCGTCATCCCCATCCAAAGGCCCTTGAGCTCGGAGCGCTCGGCGTCGCTCAGGCCCTTCAGGCGCCCCACCGCCTCCTGGGCGTCCTTCTCGGTCATGCCCTGGGACATCGCCCTCGCCTCCTCCTCCGTGAAGGCGCGGGCGTCGGCGCTGACGTCGTCCTCGCTGATGGGCTGGGTCTAACAGTCCCCGCAGGCCTGGCAGCCCTGCGCTCCCTGGGCGCTCTGGGCGCGGGCCATCGCCAGGGTGGGGAGGGCGAGCGATCCCAGAAGCCCCGCGGTGCAGATTGCCGTTGCCAGCTGACGCTTGCCCTTGCTTCCCTTGGTCATGTCGATCACTCCTTTTCTTGGTCGCCTCCGATCGACGAGAAGAGTGTATGGGCAGCCAACGGCCCAAATCCTGCGCCAAAGCGTAAGTAAAGGGTCACAGTCCTGTGACAGATTTCCCGGGCGCATGCGGCCTGCAGACAAGTGTCGGGCCCCGCACGCGGCAAAGGCGTGTGGGGCCAGATTTGGCACTGCGACGCGAGAGGCTCTTCTCGCCTATACCCTGAGCGTCAGCTGCACGGGGCAGTGGTCGCTGCCGTAGACGTCGTCCAGGATCGAGGCCTCGACGATGCCGCCCGCGGCGTCCTCGCTCACCAGGAAGTAGTCGATGCGCCAGCCCACGTTGCGCTCGCGGGCGCGCATGCGGTAGCTCCACCAGCTGTAGGCGTCCTCTCGGTCGGGGTAGAGACGGCGGAAGCTGTCCACGAAGCCCGCCTCGAGGAGCTTGCCGAAGCCCTCGCGCTCCTCGTCCGAGAAGCCTGCGTTCATGTGGTTGGTGTCGGGGTTCTTGAGGTCTATCTCCTCGTGCGCGACGTTGAAGTCGCCACAGGTGACCACGGGCTTCTCCTTGGCGAGGCCCGACAGGAACTCGCGGTAGCTCCTGTCCCAGACCATACGCTCGTCCAGGCGCAGGAGCCCGTTCTTCGAGTTGGGCGTGTACACGTCCACGAACCAGTAGCGCTCGAACTCGAGGGCGCACACGCGGCCCTCGTCGTCTGCGAACTCGCAGCCGATCTGTCTGATGACCCGCAGCGGCTCCTCGCGGCTGAAGACCGCGGTGCCCGAGTAGCCCTTGCGCTCGGCATAGTTCCATGTCTGATGGTAGCCGGGGAGGTCCAAGTCGAGCTGGCCCTCCTGCAGCTTCGTCTCCTGGATGGCAAAGACGTCGGCGTCCGCCGCCTCGAAGATCTGGGGAAAGCTGGGGTCCTTCTTCATGACGGCCCTGAGGCCGTTGACGTTCCACGAGACGAGCCTCAGCTCGCGCTCCTCGCTCTGTGCCATGCCGCTCCTCCTTGGCGGGGGCGTCGCCCCGCCGGCGTCGTGTCCGTTTGGGCGGGTGTCCGTGCCCGCTCAGGCCAGTATACGTGCTGGTCCAGGATATGGCACCACCTTGGCATCCGTTTGCGGGACGGGGCTGCGGCCAGGGTGCGCGACGAGGACGGGCCAAGGGAGAGAAGACAGCATTTCTCGCAGAATGCTGTCTCTTTTCTCGCTTACCTGGCCTTATGCGAAAAACGACAGCATTTCACGAGATTTGCCGTCTTTGGGCCCGTCCCCGCATGGCGCGACGGGTCTGCGCGACCTCCCGAGCACCGCCCCTCGCTGTCTCAGCCCTCGATGATCACGTAGCCGTCGTCGATGGCCGCGAGGGTGCGCGCGAGGGCCGCCTCGTCTGGGTGAGGTCCCGCGTCGGGCGCCCCAAAGAGGAACTCGCGGTAGCGGGGCAGGTCACGCATGGCCTGGGCATGCCCCTCGTTATAGGCGGCCAGGAGCCTCGCCTTGTCGGTGGTGCCCGAGCTTATGGGCATGTCGTCCGGGTACACGATGAGGCAGCGACCCTCGTCCGCGAGGCGCTCGATGCGCGTGAGCTCGCGGTTGTACCTCTCCCAGCGTGTGAGGAGGGCGTCCAGGAGGTAGGGTCGGCCGTGTGCGATGGCGCGGTAGACGCGGCGCTCCTGCTCGGTGGGAGGCTCCTTGCGGTAGCCGTGCGGGCGGGTCGCCACGAAGAAGAAGCGGTCGTAGCCGCCGCGCTCGGCCAGGTGCAGGGGAAGGCCCGCTCCCTCTCCCAGCCCGCCGTCCATGAAGAGCCGGCCGTCCACCGCCTTGGGGTGCATGACCCCCGGCAGGGTCGAGCTGGCGCGCACCTTGTCCACCATGTCGTACTTGTCGCGCATGTCGTCCTTTGTGAAGGTCACGCTGCGGCCCGTCCGCACCTCGAAGGCCTGGATGGCTACCTGGGCGGGGTTTGCCTGGAAGGTGTCCCAGTCGAAGGGCATGAAGCCGTCGGCGATGCATCCCTCGTAGAGGTAGTCGGCGTTGAAGTAGCCCTTGCCGCGCACCACCGAGCCAAAGCCCGCGATGGGTATACCCTCGGGCCTCATGCCCAGGAAAGCGTTGCGCGTGCGCGCGAGGTCACGCGAGCAGTAGTCGACCGTGTGGCTGGAGCCCGCGGAGATGCCGCAGACGAAGGGGAAGTGGATTCCCTGCTCCAGAAGGACGCGGGCGATTCCCGCGGTGTATGCGGCGCGATAGCCGCCGCCCTCGAACACGAGGGCGCAGCCCTCCACGTTGCAGCTGAGCTTCTTCATGCCGGTACCTCGCCTTCCTGGTGCTAGAGTCAGAGCCGCTGGCAAACGACGGGAGGCCGCCATGGCAAGGACCATCACTGACCCACGGGAGGCGGCAGCGGCGCTCGGCGCGCTCGTGAAGGGCGCGGGGAACACGGTCTTCTTCGGCGGCGCGGGCGTCTCGACGGCAAGCGGGATCCCCGACTTCCGAAGCGCCGATGGCCTGTACAACCAACACTTTGACTACCCGCCCGAGGTCATGCTTAGCCACGGTTTTTACGTGGAGCACACACGGGAGTTCTTCGACTTCTACCGCAGCCGTATGTGCGCCCCCGACGCCAAGCCAAACCAGGCGCACCTCAAGCTCGCCGAGCTGGAGCGCGAGGGGCTCGTCAGCGCCGTCGTGACCCAGAACATAGACGGCCTCCACCAGGCGGCAGGCTCGCGCAACGTGATCGAGCTCCACGGCTCGACCCATCGCAACGTCTGCCAGCGCTGCGGGCACGTCCACTCGCAGGAGTGGGTCCTCAAGACCGAGGGCGTCCCCCGCTGCGAGGCCTGCGGCGGGCCCGTGAAGCCTGACGTCGTCCTCTACGAGGAGGCGTTGGACGAGGCCGTCATCACCGCCGCCATCCGGGCGATTGCCAGCTGCGACCTCCTTATCGTGGGCGGCACCTCCCTGGTGGTCTACCCGGCCGCGGGGCTCCTGCGCTATTTCGGGGGAGACAAGCTGGCCATCTGCAACCTCCAGCCCACGCCCCAGGACGCGAGCGCGGACCTGGTCTGCGCCTGTGACATCGCCCGGGCCTTCGACTGGTAGGCCGTGGCCCCTCTCGCCCGGAATTCCCGTTCCGGGACTCGCCGGGCCAGGCCGAGCGGAAGGCCGGCCGCCGGGAGTCGCTACAATCACAAAGGAACACCCTGGGGGCGCGGGCGCGTCCCCCTCAGCCTTAGGGGAGGACCCGACCCATGCTTCGACAGGACTACTCGCTTTGGCGTTGCGGCCGTCACGAGATCTCGCTCTCGCGTCCCCGCATCATGGGCATCCTCAACGTCACCCCCGACTCCTTCTCGGACGGGGGAGAGAACCTCGACCCCAAGCTCGCGGTCGAGCACGCCCTCCGCATGCTGGACGAGGGCGCCGACATCATCGACGTGGGGGGCGAGTCCACGCGGCCCGGCCACGAGCCCGTGGCTGCCGACGAGGAGGCCGAGCGCGTCGTTCCCGTGGTCAGGGGCATCCTCGCCGCCGCGCCCAGCGCCATAGTCTCGGTCGACACGCGCCATGCCTCCGTGGCCAAGGTCTGCGTTCGCCTGGGCGCCTCCATCGTCAACGACGTCACGGGCTTCATCGACCCCGAGATGGTGCGCGTCGCCGCCGAGTCCGACTGTGGCTGCGTGGTCATGCATTGGAATCGCGGCAACGGGCAGTCCAGCCGCAAGTCCGTGCGCCTGGACAGCACTCCCGCGCGTGCGGTGGCGGCCCGCAGCGTCCAGGCGAGCGCGCGACGCTTCACCCTGCCCGAGGAGGCCCCCCTCATGCGCGAGATCATGGGCTTCCTGGGCGATCAGGCGCGCTCCCTCATGCGTGCGGGCGTTGCCCACGACCGCATCTGCATCGATCCCGGTCCGGGCTTCGACAAGGCGGCGGACCAGGACGTCGTGATCCAGCGCGCCACCCGCAAGCTCGTCTCCATGGGATACCCCGTGCTCACGGCCGTCTCGCGCAAGCGCATGGTCGGGGCTGTCTCGGGCGTGACGGACGCCCCAGCCCGCGATGCCGCCACGCTGGGCATCTGCCTGAGCGCCATCGAGTCTGGCGCGCGCATCCTGCGCGTCCACAACGTGGCCCTCACGGCCGAGGCGCTCAACTCCTACTGGGCGGTCAGCCGCGCCGACGCGCGGCAGGCCTTCGTCTCGCTGGGCTCGAGCGTGGGCGACCGCATGGACTACCTGAGCCGTGCCGTGGCGCTCATCAACGAGATACCGCTCACCTGCGTGGTGCAGGTGAGCCGCGTGTACGAGACCGAACCCGCCTACGGCATCAAGGTCCCGGTCGCCAACGCCGTGGCCGAGCTTCGCAGCGAGCTGCACCCCAGCGTCCTCATGGACGCCCTCCTCGGCGTCGAGGAGAGGCTCGGCCGCGTGCGCGACCCCGAGCAGGCGGGTCACGGCCCCAGGACCATCGACTGCGACCTCGTCTTCGTCGAGGACGAGGAGCACGCAGGGCGCAAGCTCACGCTTCCCCACGCGCACCTGGGCGAGAGGGACTACGTCCTGGTGCCTATGGAGGACCTCATGCACGACCCCGTCCGCTTCCTGATGCATGCCGGCGTGCCCGTCTATGCCCCCGAGGACCGCGTGGGGCATGTGGTGGGCGAGCTGGGCGAGCTTGACTGGCAGTAGGGGGGGCTGGCGTGGGGGAGCTCGAGCTCACGCTGAGGCCAAGGGTGCCCATGGGCTACCTGGTGGCCCTTCCCGCCGTTGCGAGCCTGGGCGTGATGGACGCGCTCGTCGATGCGGGGAACTCCGAGGCGGGTCTGCTCTGGCCGCGGGACGTCGCCCTCGTCCCCGCGGGAAGGCCTGCCTTCGAGCTGGACGGTCGCGGCGGCTACGACGACGGGGGCGTCTTCGTCCGTCTCGCCATAAGGCGTACCTTGGGCGATGGGGACGACGCCGCGATGCCTGACGACGCCGCGATGCCTGACGACGCCGCGATGCCTGACGACGCCGCGATCGAGCGGGCGGTGCGCGAGCGCGTGTCCATCTGGGAGGTGGATGTCGCGGCTGGGAGGTCTGCGGGGGGACCGTGGGCGGCGTTTCTCCCCGACTACTTCGACCATGAGCTCAGGATGGGCCGGGAGGTCGAGGTGACGTATCCCAACGGGCGCGTGATGGCGCGAGGGCGCCTTGCGGGCTTCGACATCTGGGGCCGGGCCACCGTCGTGGACGAGTCTGGACACGAGCTCGAGTTCTCTGCCGAACAGGCGCTCCTGAGGTCGCCCGACCGCGAGTAGGCAGTTGTCGGGCGGGGGCCTGCCCGCGTGGGCCCCAGGCCCTCTGCGGGCAAACGGCCCTTCCTAGCGCACGGCACGCTTGCGGGCGCGATGCTCCCAGATGAGTTTGATGCCGCGGATGGTGAGGTCGGGGTCGAGGGCGTCGAAGAGGTCGGTCGCCTTCGCGATCTCGCGCGAGAGCCCTCCCGTGCCAACCACCGTCGCATCGGGCTCGCCGAGCTCGTCCTTGATGCGCCTCACCAGGCCCTCGGCCTGTGCGGCCGCGCCGATCACGATGCCCGACTGCACGGCGGCCTCGGTGCTGTTGCCAAGGGCGCGTTCGGGCACCACCAAGGGGACGCTCGAGAGGCGCGCCGCGTGCGAGAAGAGTGCCCCGGCGCTCAGCAGCAGGCCGGGCATGATGGCCCCGCCCCTGAAGCGTCCGCGCGCGTCGACCACGTCGATGTTGGTCGCGGTCCCGAAGTCCACCACTATGACCGAATCGCCGTAGGCCTCGCGGGCGGCGACGGCGTTGGCGATGCGGTCCGCCCCCACCTGGGTGGGGTCGGGCATGTCCACCTCGATGCCGCAGTCGCGGCGGGGATCAACCAGCAGCACGTCCCTGGCATCCAGGACGTGTCCCATCATGTAGAGCCATTCCTGGGTGAGGATGGGAACCACGCTGGCAATGGCCACGTCGCTCACCTCGGAGAGGCTGCGGCCCAGCATCATGAAGTAGCCGTAGAGTCGCTCGTGGAGCTCGTCGGCGGTGTCGGTCTTGTCGGAGGCCATGCGCCATTGGCGGGCGAGCTGGTCGTCCGGACCAAAGAGCCCCAACGTGGTCTGGGTGTTACCTACGTCAACGACGAGCAGCATCTCTCCTCCTCGGATCCGCCTGCGCCCAACCAGTGTAGCGTGGCGGGACCGGGCGCCCCGCGCGTGGGCTTGCACCACTTTTCCACAGTCTTGGTATGAGAATGCGACCACTGTGGTAACCTAGCAAGGCTCAATTGTCCTGGCGTTTGCCTCGACACCCCTTGTCTGGTCGGAAACCAGGCCGAAAGAAGGAGTCCTGAAATGAAGCAAGGAATACATCCCGAGTACGTCGAGTGCACCGTTCGCTGCACCTGCGGCAACACCTGGAAGACCCGCGCCACGGTGAGCGAGATGACGCTTGACCTCTGTGACAAGTGCCACCCGTTCTACACCGGCCAGCAGAAGCTCGTCGACACCGGAGGGCGCGTCCAGCGCTTCTCCGACAAGTTCGGTGGAGCCGCCGCGGCCCAGCTTGCCAAGGCCCAGGCCGCCAAGGAGGCCAAGGCAAAGAAGGCCGCCGAGCAGGCTGCCGCTCGCAAGGCCGCTGCCGAGGCGAAGGCTGCCGAGAAGGCCAAGCGTGCTGCCGAGTACGAGAAGAAGGCTGCCGCCGACGCCGCCAAGGTCGTCGAGGAGGCCCCTGTCGAGGCCACCGAGGAGACCCCCGCCGCGGAGTAACCCCAGCTAGACCAGAGCAAAGGAGGAGAGGGACGGCACAGGTCGTCCCTCTCCTTTTGTGTGCCGTTGGGGGACGGCGCCACAAGACCCGAGAGGAGACGCGCATGAGCGAAGCTTCCGGCGAGCATGGCCTCGCCACCATCAAGACCGACGTGCTCATCATCGGGGCGGGCCCGGCGGGCATCTTCACCGCGCTGGGGCTCCTGCGCAAGGGAGACTCGCGTTCCATCACCATGGTGGAGAAGGGGCTCCCCGTCGAGCGCCGCTCCTGCCCCAAGGAGAAGACGGGCCACTGCGTGGGCTGCAAGCCCTGCCGCATCACCACGGGCTTCTCGGGCGCCGGCGCCTTCTCTGACGGCAAGCTCTCGCTGAGCCACGAGGTTGGCGGGGACCTGCCCACGCTCATCGGCGAGCGCCTCGCGCAAGAGACCATCGGACGCGTCGACCAGATTTACCTCGACTTCGGGGCCGACCCCCACATCGAGGGGCTCGAGCACCCGGAGGAGGTCGCCAACATCCGGCGTCGCGCCATCAAGGCGGGCCTCAAGCTGGTCGACTGCCCCATCCGCCACCTGGGGACCGAGAAGGCGCAAGAGATCTATGGCCGCATAGAGCGGACCCTCGTCGAGGGGGGCGTGCATATCCTCTTCCAGCACGAGTGCGACGAGGTCGTCGTGGAAGGGGGTGGCTGCCAGGGTGCCGTGGTGAGCGACGTCCATGGCGTCAGGACCCGCATCGAGGCGGGCGAGACGATCGTTGCCACCGGGCGCCGTGGCGCCGCCTGGTTCGACGACATGTGCGAGGCCCATGGCATCGCACACTCCGCCGGCCCCGTCGACCTCGGCGTGCGCGTCGAGGTTCGCAACGAGGTCATGGACGACGTCAACCGCGTGCTCTACGAGAGCAAGCTCGTGGGCTATCCAGACCCCTTCCGGAACAAGGTGCGCACCTTCTGCCAGAACCCGGGCGGCTTCGTGAGCCAGGAGAACTACGACGGCGACCTCGCAGTGGTCAACGGCCACAGCTACAAGGAGCGCAAGAGCCCCAACACCAACCTGGCCGTGCTCGTCTCGTTCAACTTCCGCAAGCCTTTCGACCAGCCAATCGTGTACGCGCGCAACGTGGGGAAGCTCTGCAACATGCTCGGAGCCGGGCACATCTTGGTGCAGCGCTTCGGTGACCTGCTCGACGGCAAGCGCACCTGGCCCAAGGAGCTCACTCGCTCCAACGTGGTGCCCACCCTGCCCGACGCCGAGGCGGGAGACATCAGCGCCGCCATGCCCTACCGCGCGATGATAGAGATCGTCGAGTTCATCAAGGCCGTGGACAAGGTGGTCCCGGGCTTCGCCGCCGACGAGACCCTGCTCTATGCGCCCGAGCTCAAGTTCTACAGCAACCGCGTGGGCATGGACGAGAACTTCGACACCAACGTCGCCCACCTGCACTGCTTGGGCGACTCCAGTGGCTGGACCCGCGGCCTCATGATGGCCAGCGTGATGGGCCTGCTCATGGGAGAGAGGCTCGCGTCCGAGTAGCACGGACCAAGGGACGGCGTGGGAGGGTGTGGCGTCGGGGTCCCGGCGTCACACCTTTCTCAGCACGAACTCGTCCTCGTAGCGCGCCGTCCTCTGGTAGGGGACGAGCAGGAAGCTGTCTTGGTAGTCGTGGGTGGAGACGAGCGTCGCCGTCGCGGCGGAGGGGTTCTGCGCATTCCCGAACTCGAGCCTCAAGCTCACGCTCCCTCGCACGTCGTCCGCGGTCTCGCAGTCGAAGACGAGGCCGTCGGAGCCGTCCTGGAGCGTGCCCGTGAAGGCCAGGGACTCGAGCGCGGAGTCCCCGTCGCAGCCCGTGCTGTCCCGCTCGGGCTCGGGATGGAAGTGCGCGACGCCGTCCAACGTGCCTGCGATCATGGTGGTGTCGCCGCTCGTCGCGACCTCGTCGATGCTTAGCCGAAGCCCGGCGTCCCGTCCGGACAGGCACTTGTGTCCGCTCGACGACTGGGTTCGGAAGCTGCCGGACCAGCTGCCCTTGAGCGGCTCGTATCCCAGCTCCTTCGCCCCGTCGCTCACGCTGACGTCGGTGAGCTCCCAGACGCCGCTTGCCGTGACGAAGCGCAGGGTCAGGCTTAGGTCGCAGTTTCGCGAGGCGAAGCCCTCCTGCTTGCTGCAGCGGACGGTCATCTTGTCGAGGCGTGCCGCGACGTCGAGCTCGTCGTTGGTGACGCTGGCCTCGCAGTCCCGGTACAGGTTGGCGAGGCTCTCTTCCCCGTCGTCGCCCTGCGAGTCGAGCCTCGCCTCGGCGCGGGTGAGGAGCGCTTCCAGGGACGCGAGCAGCTTCTGATGGTCGGGGCCGGAGGTCGGCCTCCAGCTCGCGGCTTGGGGGACGTCGATGGACTCCAGCTCCCATGACCCGTCGGACCTCTGGTAGAGCAGGATGGCATCCCAGCTCGCCTCGACACTCCCGTCCGAGTAGGTCACGGTGGTGCGGGCGGAGATGCCCCCAGACGCTTCGGTCGACTTCTCCCTGAGCTGCGCGTCCGTGGCAATGAGAACGCCGTCATGGTTCCAGGGTCCCCCGTCGTGCGTGGGGACGGGCGTGTGCGCGAGCGCGTCGGCCCTCACGCGCGTGGCGTCGGGAGTGCCTGCCATGACAGGACTCAGCAGCGTCCCCACCACCACGAGGAGCGCGATGGCGGCGCCGGTCAGGAGAGTGGCTAGGCGATGTGCGGCAAGAAGGGCGCCCGCTCGGGCGGCGCCTGCCCCGGCCCGGGCGACCAGGCCGTCCTCGGGGCGGGGGAGAGACCCCTCGCCCGCCCCATCGCGTCCGCCGGCCCTCGCCCGCGCGTTGGCGACGGTGGGCTGGAGTGCGGTCTTCTGGGCCTCAGCATCCGCGTCCCTCCCATCTGCCTCCCCGCCTTCGGGGCGGAGCCTCCCGCGGCCGTCCTCGTCCATCGCGCCTCCCGCCCTCGAGCCCGCTTCCTCCCCAGTCTGCCACAGGGCTGCCAGCGATGGCATCGTGTGCGCAGCGTGGGACGGGACGCCCGGCGGAATAGCCGCGGGTTTGCGGTGGTAGACTTCGTATCGCTGAACACGAACGATTCGCCCTGGCGGGCTGCGCCGCGGCGCGTGCAAGGAGTGACACCATGCGAGACAAGCTAGAGAAGCTCATCGCCGCGTACGAGGAGCTCGAGAAGAGGATGGTCGATCCCGACGTCGTCTCGAACCCCAAGGAGTACGCGCGCATCGCCAAGGAGCATGCCAACCAGGCCGAGCTCGTGGCGAAGGCCCGCGAGTACGTGCAGGCGCTCGACGACATCGAGGTCGCCAAGGAGATGCTGCACGACGCCGCGGACACTGACGAGAAGGAGATGCTCCAGGACGACATCTCGTCCAACGAGGCAAAGCTGCCCGGGCTCGAGGACCAGATCAAGGTCATGCTGATTCCCGGCGACCCCAACGACGAGAAGGACACCATCGTCGAGATTCGTGCGGGCGTGGGTGGCGACGAGGCCGGCATCTTCGCGGGCGACCTCTTCAACATGTACGAGCGCTTCGCCTCCGCCCGCAAGTGGAAGGTCGAGGTCCTCTCGTCCAGCCCCTCCGAGGCAGGTGGCTTCAAGACCATCGAGTTCAAGGTCACGGGCGACAAGGTCTACTCCGTCATGAAGTACGAGAGCGGAGTCCACCGCGTGCAGCGCATCCCCAAGACCGAGAGCCAGGGGCGCATCCAGACCTCCACGGCGACCGTCGCCGTCCTTCCCGAGGCAGACGAGATCGACATCCAGATCTCCCAGGAGGACCTGAGGATCGACACCTATTGCGCGTCGGGTCCCGGTGGCCAGGGCGTCAACACGACCTACTCCGCCGTGCGCATCACGCACCTGCCCACCAACACCGTGGTGCAGTCCCAGGACCAGCGCTCCCAGATCCAGAACCGTGAGGTCTGCATGCAGATGCTGCGCGCTCGCCTCTACGAGATGGAGCTCGAGAAGCAGCAGGCGGAGCAGGGTGCCTCGCGTCTCGCTCAGATCGGCCATGGCAACCGCTCCGAGAAGATTCGCACCTACAACCAGCCGCAGGACCGCGTGACCGACCACCGCATCGGCTTCAACGGGACCTACAACGGCGTGCTCCTGGGCGACACCCTGCCCAGCGTGATCGACGCCCTCGCGGCGGCGGAGCGTGCGGAGAAGCTCGCCCAGGCGGTGTGACGGGGCAAGGAACAGGAATTGGGTTCGCGTGGCGTCGGCAGGGTCGGCGCCACGCCCGTCTTGAGAGGAAGGACGATGGCGGAAGAAGCCTGGACGGTGGGCAAGATCCTGTCTTGGACCACGGGCTACCTCGAGCGCAAGGGGGACGAGCACCCTCGCCTCTCGGCCGAGTGGCTGCTCAACAACGTGACGGGACTCTCGCGCGTCGAGGTCTATACCAACTTCGACCGGCCCCTCACCCAGGAGGAGCTCGACGGGATGCACGATGCGGTCGTGAGGCGCGGCTCCGGAGAGCCCCTCCAGTACGTCACGGGCGAGATGCCCTTCCGCCACATAGTCCTGCGCTGCGAGCGCGGCGTCCTCATACCGCGGCCCGAGACCGAGGTCCTCGTGGACGTGGCCCTCGAGGGCGTCGACCGCGCGGTCGCGGCGGGCCACTCCGCACAGGTGCTCGAGCTTGGCTGCGGGACGGGCTGCATCGCCTGTTCCATCGCCTCCGAGCGCGAGGGGACGCGCGTCGTGGCGACGGACCTCTCGCCCCGGGCGGTCGCCCTCGCGGCGCGCAACCGCGACGCCCTTGGCGTGGGCCGAAGCGTCGACGTCATCGAGTGCGACCTCGCCTCTGGCGTCGACGAGGACCTCATGGGTGGCTTCGACGTGCTCGTATCGAACCCACCCTACATCCCCTCCGCCGTCGTCCCCACCCTGCCCGAGGAGGTCGTGGGCTACGAGCCCGGCCTCGCGCTGGACGGCGGCGAGGACGGGCTGGACGTCCTCAGGCGCATCCTCGAGCTCGCCCCCCGTGCCCTCAGGCCGGGAGGGCTCCTCTGCGTCGAGCTCTTCGAGGACAACGTCGCGACCGCGGCGGAGCTCTGCCGGTCCCAGGGGGGCTGGGCGTCCGTCGAGGTCCGCGAGGACCTCACCCACCGCCCCCGCTTCCTCGTCGCGTGGCGCGAGGGCAGCCTCGCCGAGGGCGGGGAGCTCTGCACGCCCCGGCGCGTCGTGCCGGTCGACCAGGACGACCCGTCCCCGGACGTGCTCAGGGAGGCCTCGCGCGTGCTCTCTGCCGGCGGGGTCCTGGTCATGCCCACGGACTCGGTCTACGGCATAGGCTGCGCCGCCACGCCGCAGAACCCGGGCCACGGGCGCATCTTCCAGATCAAGGGGCGCGACCGCGCCCAGACGCTGCCCTGGCTCGTCGCGGACGCAGAGGACCTCGAGCGCTTCGGCAGGGAGCTGCCCGCCTGGGCCCTTGCCCTCGCGCGCGAGCTCTGGCCGGGGGCCCTCACGCTCGTCGTCCGCGCGAGCGAGCTCGTCCCGCGGGAGTACGTCCTTCCGGGGGACGACACCATCGCCCTGCGCTGCCCCGACTCTAACCTCGTCAGGCGGCTTGCGCGCGAGCTTGGGGTGCCCCTGGCCACCACCAGCGCAAACACCCACGGCTCGCCGTCCGCCACCAGCGGTGACGCGGTCGAGGCGAGGCTCGTCGCCATGGCGGACCTCACGCTCGACGGGGGTCCCGCGCCCGTCGCCGTCGCGTCCACCATCGTCTCCTGCGTGGGCGAGAGGCCCGTCATCCTCCGCGAGGGGGCCATTCCGGCCGACGAGGTCCTGCGGGTCGCGGGGCTCTAGCCCCGCCGCTGGGCGGTACGGGCGGGCGCGGCGGCGCACGCCATGCCGCCCGCGCGCTATCCTCTCCCCTAGGGCCCCGAGGCGGGCACCCCAGACTTCGAGGAGAGGAGCGCCCCATGAGGGTTGCGATAGCATCTGACCACGCCGGGTTCGACCAGAAGCCCGCGCTGGCCGCCTACATCGCGGGGCGGGGACACGAGGTCATCGACCTCGGGCCTTCCCAGGCCCTGCGCTGTGACTACCCCGACTTCGCCGACAAGGTCGCGCGCAAGGTCGCTACCGGCGAGGCCGACCGTGGCGTGCTCATCTGCGGCACGGGCATCGGCATGGCGGTCACGGCAGACAAGGTCCCCGGCGTGCGGGCCGCGGTCATCCAGACGCCCCAGTTCGCCGAGCTCTTCCGCGAGCACAACGACGGCAACGTCCTCTGCGTGTCCGGACGCTTCACGCCACTTGCGACCAACGAGGAGATCGTGGACAAGTTCCTCGACACCGAGTTCGCAGGCGGACGCCACGAGGGCCGGGTCGCCAAGGCCATGCGCGAGGACGACCCGAGCTTCGCCGGCGTGCCCGAGGACCTGGACGTCCAGGGGTAAGGGCGTCTTGCGTCCGTGCCCTGGGCTCCACCTGAGATAGAATCAAGCGCGAACACGTTCAGCAAGAGGAGAAGGGTCCCTCACATGGAGTTCGACGAGAAGCGCCTGACCGTCATCGACCACCCGCTGGTGCAGCACAAGCTGCACATCCTGCGCGACGAGAACACGAGCACCAAGCAGTTCCGCGAGCTGGTGAGCGAGCTGGCCATCTTCGAGGGCTACGAAGCGATGAGGGACTTCCCCCTCGAGGACGTCGAGGTCAAGACCCCGCTCGAGACGACGATCTGCAAGCGCATCGCCGGCAAGAAGGTCGCGATCATCCCCATCCTTCGCGCCGGCCTCGGCATGGTGGACGGCATCCTGAGCCTCGTCCCCTCCGCGCGCGTGGGCCACGTGGGCATGTACCGTGACCCCGAGACCCACGAGCCCCACCAGTACTACTGCAAGTTCCCCCAGGACATCGAGAACCGCACCTGCCTCATCGTCGACCCCATGCTCGCGACGGGCGGCTCGCTCACCGCGGCCATCCAGTTCCTGCGCGAGGCAGGTGTTAAGGACGTGCGCGCCCTCACGCTGGTCAGCGCCCCCGAGGGCGTCAAGGCAGTGCTCGACTTCGATCCCGAGGTGCGCCTCTACACTTGTGCCCTCGACCGCCAGCTGAACGAGAACGCCTACATCCTGCCCGGCCTGGGCGACGCGGGCGACCGCATCTACGGCACCAAGTAGGGCTTCCCGCGGCATCCGTGCGCCGCAGGCGGTGCGCTTCACGGTACTGACACAGTTCGGTCGGCATGACATTTTGTATAGAAGCTGGTAGGGCGCCCATCCCACTCCTCGGAGCAGGCAAGGGGCGCCTTTCCCAAAGACAAGGCTCTGGTTTTTCGCAGTGGCAGAGACTAGAATCCAGACGTTTCGCGTTACGCGCCCGGAGGTCGGCCATGGGAGTGCCCATAGCAGCGCTTTTTGGCCTTGCCGTCGGTGCGGTCGGCGCGATTCCGGGCGCTCTGCTGTTTGAGGGGGTGCATCGTTGGGGTAAGAAGCCAGATATGGCACTCGGCGTCGCGGGCGTGCTCCTCTCGTTTGGCACCATGTCCTGCGCCATCGCGGTGGCCTATCTGGTCGACAGGGAGAACGTCTTCTCGTTTGGCGTCAGCGTCGTGGCGACCTTCCTCGCCATCTGGACGGCAGAGAGCGTACGTGCCTGGCACGCGGCAAACCCGCGCGACGGACAAGGCGGGTAGCCGCGCCGGCAGCCGCTGACGAGGCGAGAGGGAAAGGACAGGACAAGTGGACGCGCTTTCCAAGTTGCCCGAGGCCATGGATGAGCTTCTCGACGGCTTCATGACCCATGCCATCGTCGGTGACACGACGGTCGGGCTCACCAACTACATCTTCTGGATGTGCGTGGCCCTCGCCCTCCTGCTCGTCGTCATCTTCGTCTTCAAAAGGAAGCAGGCGTCGAGCCTCGTTCCGCAGGGCACCTTCGTCAACGGCATGGAGTACGTCGTCGAGTTCGTCCGCGACGACATGTGCAAGTCCATCCTGGGTGACACCTGGAAGAAGCACTTCCCCTTCCTCGCCGCCCTCTTCTTCTTCATCGTCTGCAACAGCATCGTGGGGGTCATTCCCGGCTGCCATCCCGGTACGGGCACCATCGGTGTGACCGCCGCGCTCGCGCTCTGCTCCTTCGTCTACTTCGTCGTCCTGGGCTGCAAGCGCCTCGGCGTGATCGGCTACATCAAGAGCCTCGCCCCCGAAGGCGTGTCGTTTCCCATGAACGTCCTCGTCTGGGCCATCGAGCTCGTCTCGACCTTCCTGCGCCTGATCACCCTGGCCGTCCGACTCTTCTGCAACATGTTCGCCGGGCACGTGGTCATGGGGACCTTCGCCATCCTCGCCTCCCTCTTCGTCCAGCCCCTGCTGCAGGGCTTCTCCGCGGCGGCGCTGGGTCAGGCTGGCGCATCCATCTTCTGGGTCCTGCTGCTCCTGATTATCTACATCGTCGAGATTCTGGTGGGCATCATCCAGGCGTACGTCTTCACGCTCCTCTCGGCCGTCTACATCCAGCTCGTCGAGAGCGAGTAGCCCCAACATAGGGCATCCAGCGGGGCCACGCCCGCTCGTGCATAGCAAGTCATGGTACTCGTCCCGTCCCGGGGCGAATGACAAAGGAGGAATCGTGGGAGTTATCGGATACGGTCTTGGTGTTATCGGCGCGGGTCTTGGCATCGGCCTGGCAGCGTACGGCGCCACTACCTCCATGGCACGTCAGCCCGAGGTTCAGGGCCGTCTGTTCACGACGTTCATCCTCGCGTCCGCCTTCGTCGAGGCCCTGGCACTGATCGGCTTCGTTGTCACGCTCATCGCTAAGTAGCGAGGCGTGCCGCAGGTACGCGCAAATCGCTAGTTGGAGGCATTCATGAGCAAAGACATACGGGTTGCCGGAGGAGGGGCGGTCGTCGCCGTCACCGCGGGTGCGGCGACGCTTCTGACGCCCGCCTTGGCTCTGGCGGAGTCGCCCAGCGGAGCCGACCTCCTGCTGCCGAAGCCCGCCGAGTTCGTACCGGCGCTCATCGCGTTCCTCATCATCTGGGTCGTTCTCGCGAAGCTCGCGTGGCCCTCGATCCTCTCGATGATGGAGCAGCGCCAGCAGAAGATCCAGGACGACCTCGACGCGGCCGCACGGTCCAAGGCGGAGGCCGCAGAGAGCGCAAAGAGCTACGAGGCACGCATCCTCGAGGCGAACCACGAAGCCGACGCGATCATCTCCCGTGCCAAGCGCGAGGCGGAGGAGGAGCGCTCCCAGATCCTCGCTCGCGCCCAGCGCGACGCGAGCGACGTCATCGCAAAGGCGCACGGCGCCGTCGACTCCGAGCGTCGCAAGGCGATGATCGAGCTCTCGAGCTCCGTCGTCGACCTCTCGGTCGAGATCGCGAGCAAGATAATCGGCAACGACCTCAGCGAGGACGAGCAGCGCAAGCTGGCCGAGAAATACCTCGCGGAAGTGAGTGCCCCAGATGAGCACTAAGCGCGGCGAAGACGAGAAGATCGAGGCGTATGCCAGGGCTCTCATCGAGGCCGGCCGCAGCGAGGGAAGGGCCAACGCCGACCTCGTCCAATGGCAGCATGCGCGCAAGTTCTCCCCGGAGGTCCTCGAGACCCTGAGCGCCATGCACGAGAGCGACGACTTGGGACTGGTGGACAAGGTAGCCCGGCAGTACAAGGAGATTCTGGACAGCGAGGACAACACCGTCTCGGTCACCGTGACCACCTCGGTCCCGATGGACGACGAGCTGCGCGCAAAGGTCAAGGCGAAGGCCGAGTCCGACCTCAAGGCGCCGGTGTACCTCGTCGAGCGCGTGGACCCCAGCATTCTTGGAGGCATCGTGTTCGAGGCGCGCGGCAAGCGCTTTGACGCCTCCGTGAGGGCCCAGCTTGCGAACATCCGCAAGACGCTCTCCTCAACCTTCATCGGAAGTGATGAGCAATGACAGACAAGATCAGCTCCGTCGAGATTATGGACACGCTGCGAACGCAGCTCGCCCAGATCAACGCGACGGTCGACATGCAGGAGGCCTCGGTCGTCACCGAGGTCGGAGACGGCATCGCGCACGTCTCGGGGCTCAAGACCGCCATGGCGGGCGAGCTCCTGCAGTTCACGAGCTCGGCCACGGGCCGCAGCGTCTACGGCCTCGCCCAGAACCTGGACGAGGACGAGGTCGGCGCCGTCCTCTTCGGTGACGTCGACGCCATCAAGGAGGGTGACGAGTGCCGCACCACCGGCCACGTCATGGACATCCCCGTGGGACAGGCCATGCTCGGCCGCGTCGTGAACCCCCTCGGACAGCCCATCGACGGCATGGGTGCGATCGACACCGCGCATCGTCGGCCCATCGAGTTCAAGGCGCCAGGTATCATGGAGCGCCAGCCTGTCTGCGAGCCCGTCCAGACCGGTCTTCTCGCCATCGACGCCATGGTCCCCATCGGACGCGGCCAGCGCGAGCTCATCATCGGTGACCGCAAGACGGGCAAGACGGCCATCGCCATCGACGCCATCGTCAACCAGCGCGAGACCGACATGGTCTGCATCTACGTCGCCATCGGCCAGAAGGCGTCTACCGTCGCAGCGATTAGGGAGTCCCTCGCACGGAGGGGCGTCCTGGACAAGACGATCATCGTCGCCGCCACGGCAGCCGACTCCGCCCCCATGCAGTACATCGCCCCCATGGCCGGAGCCGCCATCGGCGAGTTCTTCATGTACAACGATGCCAACGGGAACCCCGCCGACGCCGAGCATCCCGGCGGGCACGTCCTGGTGGTCTACGACGACCTTTCGAAGCAGGCGGTCGCCTACAGGCAGATGTCGCTCACGCTGCATCGTCCGCCCGGACGCGAGGCCTATCCTGGTGACATCTTCTACCTGCACTCTCGCCTGCTCGAGCGTGCCTGCAAGCTCTCCGATGCCAACGGCGGCGGGTCGCTCACGGCGCTCCCGATCATCGAGACCCAGGAGGGCGACGTCTCGGCTTACATCCCCACTAACGTGATCTCCATCACCGACGGCCAGATCTACCTGCAGTCGAACCTCTTCTTCCAGGGCCAGCGCCCTGCGGTCGACGTGGGCATCTCCGTCTCGCGCGTGGGTGGTGCCGCGCAGCTCAAGTCCATGAAGCAGGTGGCGGGCACGCTGCGCCTCGACCTCGCGAGCTATCGAGAGAAGCAGGCCTTCTCGCAGTTTGGCAGCGACCTCGACGCGACGACGCAGTACCAGCTCAACCACGGTGCCCACATGATGGAGCTGCTCAAGCAGCCGCGTTATGCCGCACTCGACGTGGCCGACCAGGTCATCTCGATCTTTGCCGCCAAGGAGGACTTCCTCGACGACATCGACCTCGAGCACGTGACGCTCTTCCGCGACAAGCTCGCCGCTTACATGGCCGAGCGCCATCCGCAGCTCCGCGCGAGCCTCAGGGACAAGAAGATCGACGACGAGACGGGCGAGCGCATCAAGGCCCACATCGCGCACTTCAAGGAGGAGTTCCTCCTCGAGCACCCCAACAGGGGTCAGGCGACGAACGTGGAGGAGCTTGCGGAGGACGTCGCAAGCGACTCTGCCGAGCCTTCGTCGGGGAAGACGCGGGGGTAGGCCGGCATGGCGAACCTTCGTGAGATATCGCGGCGCATGAGCTCCATCCGGAGCACCATGCAGATCACGCGCACGATGGAGATGATCTCCACGGCACGCATCCACAAGGCCCTCAGCAAGGCCGAGGAGGCGGGGCCCTACAAGGAGGCCATCACCAACATGCTGGCAAACGTTGCCAGCGCGGGCTTCGACGAGTCGCAGCCTCTCCTTGCGCGTCGTCTGAGCGAGAGGAACGTGCTCTTCGTGCTCGTCGCGTCCGACCGCGGCCTGGCGGGAGGCTTCAACATCCTCCCGCAGCGCTCGGTCGAACGCCAGATGCGCGATCTGCAGAAGCGTGGCATCGGCGCGTCGGTCATCACGTGCGGGCGCAAGCCCACGGAATACTTCACGTATCGCAAGATACGTCCCGTCCTCTCGTTCGTCGGCATGTCGTCCGAGCCAAGCCGCGACGAGGCCGATCGCATCGCCTCCTACGTCATGGACGGTTACGCGTCGGGCAGGTTCGACCGTGTCGAGCTGGTCTACTGGCACGCCAAGAACCGCGTGGACCAGACGCAGGTGAGCGAGAGGCTGCTTCCCGTCACCCGCGAGCAGCTCATGATGCCCAATAAGCCGCGCACTCCGGAGGCGATGAGCAAGGTCGAGCACGCCGCGTACACGGACTATGCGTTCGAGCCCTCCGCCAGCGAGGTGTTGGGCTACCTCATGCCGGCCTATATCAGGACCGTCATCTATCACGCCCTGCTCGACTCCGCAGCAGCGGAGCACGGCGCCCGCAGGCGGGCCATGCAGTCCGCCACGGACAACGCCAAGGAGGTCCTCGGCTCCCTGAGCCGCACCTACAACCGCGAGCGCCAGGCAAGCATCACCACCGAGCTGAACGAAATCATCGGCGGCGCTTCCGCATTGGAGGACAACTAATGTCAGAGACAACAGCGCAGGCGCGCTCCCTCCTCGAGGAGGCCACCTACAACCAGATGAACAGGAGCGTCGGCACCGGCACCATCGTCCGCATTGTCGGCCCCGTCGTCGACGTCAAGTTCGACGGCAAGGTCCCCAGCATCTACACCGCCCTCGTCGTGGATGACATGACGCCGGTGGGCGAGGTGCACACGGTGCTCGAGGTGGAGTCGCAGCTGGCTGGCGGCGTCGTCCGCGCCGTCGCCATGTCCTCGACCGATGGCCTGCAGAGGGGCCTCAAGGTCAAGGACACCGGGCATCCCATGATGATGCCGGTCGGCCCCTCCACGCTCGGCCGCGTCTGGAACGTCATGGGCGACCCCGTGGACGGCAAGGGCGTGCCAGACGACGTCCAGTACTACCCCATTCACCACCCCGCCCCGGCCTTCGACGAGCTCACCACCCAGACCGAGATCTTCGAGACGGGCATCAAGGCAATCGACCTGCTCGAGCCCTACGTCCGTGGCGGAAAGACCGGCCTCTTCGGCGGCGCCGGCGTGGGCAAGACGGTCCTCATCCAGGAGCTCATCAACAACCTCGCCCAGGAGCACGGCGGCACCTCGGTGTTCACCGGCGTCGGCGAGCGCACCCGCGAGGGCACCGACCTCTTCCTCGAGATGACGGAATCCGGCGTCATCGAGAAGACCTGCTTGGTCTACGGGCAGATGAACGAGCCGCCTGGAGCCCGCCTGCGCGTCGGGCTCGCCGGCCTGACCACCGCCGAGTACTTCCGCGACCAAGGGCAGGACGTCCTTCTCTTCATCGACAACATCTTCCGCTTCTCGCAGGCGGGCTCCGAGGTCTCGGCGCTGCTGGGACGCATGCCCTCCGCCGTCGGCTACCAGCCCACGCTGGCAACCGAGATGGGTGACCTGCAGGAGCGCATCACGTCGACGAAGGAGGGCTCGATCACCTCGGTCCAGGCCGTCTACGTTCCTGCGGACGACCTCACCGATCCCGCGCCCGCCACGACCTTCACGCACCTCGACGCGACCACGGTCCTCTCGCGCTCCATCACCGAGCTGGGCATCTATCCGGCCGTCGACCCGCTTGCGAGCTCGTCCTCGGCGCTTGACCCCAGCATCGTCGGCGAGGAGCACTACCGCGTGGCCATGGCTGTCCAGGAGACCCTCCAGGAGTACTCGGACCTCCAGGACATCATCGCGATCCTGGGCATGGACGAGCTCTCCGAGGAGCAGCAGCTCGTCGTCGCCCGCGCGAGGAAGATCCAGCAGTTCCTCTCGCAGTCCTTCCATGTGGCAGAGAAGTTCACGGGCAACCCCGGGACCTACTGCTCCGTCGACGACACCGTCCGCTCGTTTGCCGCGATCGTGGACGGCAAGTGTGACGACCTGCCCGAGCAGGCCTTCCGCTATGCCGGCACCATCGAGGACGTGCGCGAGCGCGCTGCCAAGATGAGCGCGGAGAGCGCGGAGTAGGAATGCACATGGCAGAGCTTAACTGTCAGTTCGTCAGGCCCGACCGGCTCCTCTACGAGGGGCCGGTCTCCAGCCTGGTCCTGGTGACCCACAGCGGAGAGCTGGGCGTCTGGCCCGGCCATGCCGCCGAGATCTGCTCCTTGGGAGATGGCGTGGTGAGGTTGCACGCGACCCCGGAGGATGGTGGGGGAGAGGTGCGCGTCGTCATCTCCGGCGGCTACGCCGAGATTGATGACAAGAGCGTCATCATCCTCGCCGACCATGCACGTCGCACGGACGACATCGAGCCGGACGTCGTCCGTGACACGCGGCAGGACGCCATGGACTCGCGTGACGCCCTTCCCGAGGGAGACCCGCGTCGCGCATACTATGAGAACAAGATCAAGTGGTGCAACCTCCTCCTGAAGCATGCGGCTGGGGACGAAGAGGCTGCCTCATAGCCTGGGAGGGCGCTTTGGAAGTCATCGAGGTCGAGGGGGGCTACCCCATTGCCGGCGAGGTCACGGTGGAGGGGGCAAAGAACTCCGCCCTGAAGCTCATGGCGGCCACCATCATGGCCCCTGGCGTCACGACCCTTACCAACGTGCCCAACATCTCTGACGTCCACGTCATGGGAAAGGTGCTCAAGTACCTTGGCGCGCACATCGACGTCAGGGGCGAGCACGAGCTCGTCATCGACACCTCCGACGTCAACCGCTGGGAGACCCCGTATCACCTCGTGGCCCAGATGAGGGCATCGACGGCGGTGCTCGGTCCCCTTCTCGCCCGCTTCGGCGAGGCCGTCGTCGCCATGCCGGGTGGCTGCAACATCGGCGCCCGCAAGATCGACATGCACATCCTGGGCCTGGAGGCCCTGGGCGTGAGCTTCGACATCGACCACGGGAACATCCACGCCACCACGCCCGACGGCCTGGTGGGGTCTACGGTCACCCTGGACTTCGCGAGCGTCGGTGCCACCGAGAACCTCATGATGGCGTCGGTCCACGCAAGGGGGACCACGACCATAGACAACGCCGCCCGTGAGCCCGAGATCGTCGACCTCGCCAACCTCCTCAACGAGATGGGCGCCAAGGTGCGCGGCGCCGGGTCTCCCGTGATAGAGGTCGAGGGGGTGGGAGAGCTCCACCCCGTCAACCATCGGGTCGTTGGGGACCGCATCGAGGCGGGCACCTTCATTGCGATGGCCGGCCTCTGCGGGGAGCCCGTCACCGTCCGGGGCTTCGAGCCGGTCCACCTCGGGCTGGTCCTCAAGAAGTACGAGTCCATGGGCATCGGCATCGCGCGCGGCGAGCACTGCTGCACCGTGAGCCGTTCGCACCCCCTGCGCTCGGTCGACATCCAGACCCTGCCCTTTCCCGGATTCCCCACCGACATGCAGGCGCAGACGATGTGCCTCCTTGCCCAGGGGAGCGACTCCTGCGTCATCACCGAGAACGTCTTCGAGAACCGCTTCATGTTCGCGAGCGAGCTCCAGCGCATGGGCGCCGACATTCGCATCGAGGGGCACCATGCCATAGTCCATGGCGTTCGGCGATTCTCGGGTGCCGAGGTGCGTTCGCCCGACCTCAGGGGCGGAGCGGCGCTCGTCATGGCCGGCCTTGTCGCGGATGGCATCACGACGGTGTCCGACATCCATCACATAGACAGGGGCTACGAGAACTTCGTTCCCAAGCTCCAGGCGCTCGGCGCGCGTGTCAGGCGTCTTGCGGTAGAGAAGCCGGACGGCGACGAGGAGTAGCCGGCGACCCCGCTCGCTTGCCCGCCGAAGCCCCGGACGACGCCTTCGTCCGGGGCTTCGGCTTTGCGTCGGGTGGGCTCTCGGCCCGCTCGGCCGACTCGACGGTCGCAAAAAATGGCCCCAAGGCCGACAATTGGGTATAAGTCAGAAGCGTCTAAGTCTTAACGTCGTCCCCACTCGCAACGGAGGGCAGCATGCCAAGACCCACTGAAGGCGAGCGCCACGCGCTCACGATGGCCAACGAGGACTACCTCGAATCCATATACCGCATCATGACCGAGACTGGCGAGACCGAGGGCGTCCGCTCCGTCGACGTCGCCGACCAGCTCAAGGTCTCCAAGGCGAGCGTCAACAAGGCCATCGCCACCCTCAAGGAAGCCGGCTACGTGGAGCAGAACCGCTACGGCCGCGTCCAGCTCACCAAAGAGGGCACCGAGTACGCCGCCCACGTGTGGAAATGCCATCGCATGATTCGAGCCTTCCTGCAGCGCGACCTTGGGGTCGATCCCGAGAGGGCTGATGCCGAGGCCTGTCTCATGGAGCACGCACTCTCGTATGACACCCAGCAGAAGTGGCTGGGATACCTGGAGAAGCAGGGCATCTCCGTGGAGTAGTCCCGATCGTCGCAAAAACCGTCATCGAAAGGACAGGCAGATGAAGGCAGTCATACCGGCAGCAGGACTGGGGACGCGCTTCCTTCCCGCGACGAAGAGCATGCCCAAGGAGCTCCTGCCGGTGCTCAACAAGCCCGTCATCCAGTACGTCGTCGAGGAGGCGCTGGAGCCCGAGGGCGTGGACGAGGTCGTCATCATCAATTCCAAGGAGAAGCCCCAGATCGAGGCCTACTTCTCCGTCGACGGCGGCTTCGAGTCAATGCTGCGAGAGAGGGGCAAGGACAGCGAGGCGGACGCCGTGCACCAGGCAGGCAGCCTTCCCGTTTCCTTCGTGTACCAGAACGAGGCCAAGGGGCTCGGGCACGCCGTCCTCTGTGCGCGTGATGCCGTGCCGTCGGACGAGCCCTTCTTCGTCCTGCTCGGCGACTACTTCGTGCCCGACCGCAAGATGTGCGTGAACATGGCGGAGGTCTCGCGCGCGCATGGTGGCGCCTCGGTCATCGCCGTCGCCCCCGTGCCGGCAGACCAGGTGAGCCGCTACGGCATCGTCGGTGGCGAGTGCGTCGGGTGCCTGCCGGGCTGCGACGCCTCCGGCGAGGAGGAAGGGGCCGTCTGGAGGGTCACGGGCATGGTTGAGAAGCCCGCGCCAGAGGATGCGCCCAGTCACCTCTTCATCGTCGGCCGCTACCTCCTGAGCCCTCGTGTCATGGAGCTCCTCGCCACGCAGGGTCCTGGCGCTGGCGGAGAGATCCAACTCACCGACGCCATGGTGCGCCTTCTCGAGAAGGAGGAGATGTACGCGCTGGTGGTGGACCCGAGCGAGGGTTGTGATACGGGCACGCCTGCTGCTTGGGCCGCGACTAACGCGCGCGTCGCGCTCGCCGACCCCGCTTCCAGGGCGGCGTTCGTGGAAGCGCTCGGCCCTCGTGCCGCAAAGTCCCTGGCCTAGGGCAAAGCAGGCCACATGCGGCAGGTGCATCTGGGTCCCAATGGCTGGTTGGCCAGATATGACGAGGGGTTTGACGAGACGGGCGTAGCCCGTCTCGTGGGAGGGCTCGGCCTCTTTTGGGCGAGCGCCTCTCCCGCGGCGACGGTCCTCGTGGGCTATGACTCGCGCAGGGATTCGCCCGAGTTCGCCCGCCTTGCAGGTGGCGTCCTGGCTTCGTTCGGACTCAACACGGTTGTGTCAGACGCCCCCTGCCCCCTGCCCGCGCTTTCATGGGAGGCGGCGCGTAGGAAAGGCTGCGTCGGCGCGGTCATGGTCACGGGGAGCGAGGCCTCCTGCGAGTACGGTGGCATACTCGCGCGGGGCGCGGACGGTGGCCCCCTTGCGCAGACGTTCGTGGAGGAGGCCGACGCGCTCGTCACGTCCATGCCCGCCTTCGACTTGGGCAAGACGACGAGCGGCGACTTCACAGAGGCCTATCTCCTCGCCCTTCGGTCTCGCATCGACCAGGGCAAGGTCTTGAGCTCGCGTCTCAAGGTGGTGGTCGACCCCATGTACGGTCCAGGCCGAGGGGTTCTTTCCGGCCTGCTCCACTCGCTGGGCTGCGACGTGAGAGAGATTCACGCGGAGGAGTCCGAGACGATTGGCGGAATCCATCCCCGTGCCTGCGAGCCATGGGTCGACGATTGCGAGGCTGCGGTCGTCGATTCGGAGGCGGACCTGGGAATAGTGCTCAATGGTGACTGTAGTCGCTGCGCGATTGTCGACGCGGAGGGCAGGCTGGTTTCGCCTCATCACATGGTTCCGCTCGTGCTCGAGCACCTCGTGCACGACAGGGGCCGGCGAGGTCGTGTTGTGGGAACCCTTTCCTGTTCCGCGCGGCTTGAGCGGCAGGCGCGTCGGCTCGGATGTCCCTTCACCTTGGTTCCGGTCGGCTTCCAGCGAATCTACGAGGAAGCGCGCGAGGGCGACGTGCTTCTTGGCGTGGAGGAGTATGGGGGAATGGCGTTCCCCTCCTTCTTTCCGGGCAGGGATGGCCTGCTTGCCGCGCTCTATCTCATAGAGATGGTTGCAACGCGCAAGGTTGGCATCAGAGCCTTGGTAAACGAGCAAGTGGAGAAGATCGGCCATATGGACTACCGAAGGAAGGACCTGCGGCTCGAGCCTGCGGCGGTCCAATCGTTCAGGAATGTCCTGCCAGGACTCAATCCACACGTGGTCTGTGGCGAGGTGCCTCGCGAGGTCAGCCACGCAGACGGGCTGAAGCTGACGTTCGCCGACGACTCCTGGCTCTCGATTCGCCCCTCAAGGTCGAGCTCGGTGGTTCGCATCTGCGCCGAGGCGAGTGACATCGTCCGCCGGGACGAGCTGATCGATGCGGCATGCGAGATTGCGAGAAGGGGCATGCACTCGATGGAATGACGCCGCCGACCAGCGACGGGCATTCGACAGGAGGGGGAGGTCCCGGGGGGCCTCCCCCTCCTCGCGTTTCCGGGGCCCCGGCCCGCGCGGGGAGGGGAATGTGTGGGATTGGTGGAGGGTCGCCGCCGCGCCCCCGAGGCCCTCCCGGATGCGTATAGTTAATTCCCGCGCCGCGAGCCGAGGCCCACGGCGGCGAACCTTGAAAACCGGATACTGCGATCGAAAGATCGACGAAAGACAGCGAATGAGCGAAGTTCGAAATGAAGTTCTCGAACGTCAATTCGATACCAAGCGAATCCAGATCAGCGGGATTCGGCCGGGTCCGGACCTCTTCCATTGAATCTTCCCCGGGGAGACCCGGGGGTGACTCGAACCGAGAGTTCGATCCTGGCTCAGGATGAACGCTGGCGGCGCGCCTAACACATGCAAG